>NZ_JAUQWH010000130.1 GCF_030757795.1 Actinoplanes oryzae | reverse complement strand
CAACGACGAGACGGCCACCACCCTCCAGCGGGACGCGCATGACGATGCCCCGACCTTCCTTGGTGACCTCCAGCGGACCATCGCCCGTCCGCGGCTTCATCGCCGCCATCTTGTCTCCCCTCAGACCTACATCAGGGTCATCAGTGCACCGTGCTCAGCCCCACGGCGCGCCCAACCTCGTATCCGACCGGCGGAGTCGCCCTCGCTGGACCGACCCGAGACCGCAGCGCTGCGGACCCGCCAACAGTCACAAGGCGTGGCCCACCGTGCCGATCAAACATTTTCCCTGATGAACACCGGCGATCCCAAACCCAGCCCAAGCTGATGTGACAGCGTCTAGCATATCGTCTTTCGGACTGTCACAATGTGCGGTCATGCAGGCGCGGTCGGCACTCTTCGACCTCTACGGCGACTACCTGCGTCCGCGCGGCGGGCGCGCACCGGTCGCCGCGCTGGTCAAGCTGCTGGCGCCCCTGGGAATCGCCCCGCCCGCGGTCCGCACGGCGGTGTCCCGGATGGTGCGCCAGGGCTGGCTGCATCCGTTACGCCTCGTGTCCGGGCCAGGCTATCTGCTCACCCCGAAAGCCGCCCGCAGACTCGACGAGGCGTCGTCGCGGATCTACCGCACCGGGCGCGGCGGCTGGGACGGGCGGTTCGACCTGATCGTCCCCATGACCCCGCTGGCGCGCCGCGACGCGCAGAAGCTGACCTTCCTCGGATACGGGATGCTGAGCGAGCACGCGTGGGTCGCCCCGCGCGCCGCCGACGAGGTGGACACCGTGCTCGGCGAGGCGGGAGTGGCGTACGAGCGGTTCAGCGCGGCACATGCGGCCGGCTCGCCCGGGGCCACGGACGTCGTCGGGCGCGCGTGGGATCTGACCGAGATCGGTCAGGCGTACGAGGACTTCGTCACCACCCAGCGCGCCGCCGTCACCGCCGTCACCGCGCGCAGCTCGGACGAGGAGGCGTACGCCGTCCGGTTCCAGCTGGTCCACGCCTGGCGCTCGTTCCTCTTCCGCGACCCGCAGCTGCCGCCGTCCCTGCTGCCGGCCCGCTGGCCGGGCACCGCCGCGGCGGCCTTCTTCGACCGGCACGCCACCCGCCTGCGCCCGAGCGCCGACCGCTTCGTGGACCGCTGCCTCGCGTCGGCCTCCCGGGGCGCGCGTATGGGATTCTCGGAGCCATGACCGACTCGCTGCTCGTCGACCGCACCGACGCCGTCGTCACGCTGACCCTCAACCGCCCCGACGCCATGAACGCCCTCGACGTGGACCTCAAGGAGGCGCTGCGCGACACGCTCGCCCAGATCGAGGGCGACCGCGGGGTGCGCGCGGTGGTCCTGGCGGGCGCGGGCCGGGCCTTCTGCGTGGGGCAGGACCTGCGCGAGCACGCGCAGACGCTGTCCCGCGGATCGACCGACCTCGACACCGTACGCGCGCACTACAACCCGATCGCCCAGCGCCTCGCCTCCCTGCCCAAGCCGGTCGTGGCGGCCGTGCACGGCAACGCGGCCGGGGCGGGGGCGTCGCTGGCGCTGCTGGCGGACTTCCGGATCGGCGGGCCGTCGACGATGTTCCTCATGGCGTTCGCCAACGTCGCCCTGGCCGGCGACAGCGGCATCTCGTGGTCGCTGCCGCACATCGTGGGCCGCGCGCGGGCCCTGGAGCTGCTGCTGCTCGCCCAGCCGGTCCGCTCCCGCGAGTCCTTCGAGTACGGCCTGCTGACCGAGCTGGTCGACGAGGACGAGCAGGTGCTGCCGGCCGCCCAGGAGCTGGCCGCACGACTGGCCGCCGGGCCGACCGTCGCCTATGCCGCGATCAAGCGCGAGCTGTCGATCGGGACGGCCGGCACGCTCTCCGACGCGCTGGCCGCCGAGGCGCAGGCACAGGCCATCTGCGGGGCGACCGCCGACCACAGGAACGCGGTCGAGTCCTTCGTCAACAAGCGGAAACCGGCCTTCGAGGGCCGCTGATATTACTCATTCGGGATAGCCGGATCCATGGCCATAGATGTTTGACTCGCCTCACAGCACAACCGCTCTGGGGAGGTCCGGATGGTCAGGTTCCGCAGGATTCTGGGCGTGGTGGCGGCCGCGCTCACGGCTGCCTCGATGGGGACGGTGCTCAACGCGCAGTCCGCCGCGGCCGCCGACAAGGGCCCGGACAAGGTGGTCGGCGGCACGACCGCCACCCAGGGCGAGTTCCCGTTCATGGTCCGCCTGTCGATGGGCTGCGGCGGCGCGCTCTACAGCTCCACCCTCGTCCTCACCGCGGCGCACTGCGTGGGCGCCACCGGCACCAACACGTCGATCACGGCGACCCTGGGCGTCGTCGACCTGCAGTCGTCGAGCAGGATCACGCGCAAGTCGAACTACGTCTACCGCGCGCCCGGCTACAACGGCAACGGCGACGACTGGGCGTTCATCCGCCTGGCCAGCCCGGTGACCGGCATCGCCACGCTGCCGATCGCCACGAGCAGCACGTACGACACCGGCACCTTCACCATCGCCGGCTGGGGCGCGGCGTCCGAGGGCGGCGCCCAGCAGCGCTACCTGCGCAAGGCCACGGTCCCGTTCGTCAGCGACTCGACCTGCAACTCCTCCAGCATGTACGGCGGGGAGGTCATCGCCGCCGAGGAGATCTGCGCCGGCTACACCGCCGGCGGCGTCGACACCTGCCAGGGCGACTCCGGCGGCCCGATGTTCCGCCGCGACGCGAGCAACGCCTGGATCCAGGTCGGCATCGTGAGCTGGGGCGACGGCTGCGCCCGCCCGAACAAGCCGGGCGTCTACACCCAGGTCAGCTACTTCTCGTCGGCGATCCGCTCGGCGGCGACGAGCCTCGGCGGCTGACCCACCACGGATATGCAGCGGGCCTCGGAGCGCGAAGCTCCGGGGCCCGTTTGCGTCCGTGCTTGCCCTACTCGTCCTCGTCCTCTTCGGGGTCCAGGTTCGCTTCCTCGCCGAGGACGAAGGCCTGCATCGCCAGCTCGTCCCCCGACGGCGACACGAAGGTCGGCAGCTCCGCCGGCCCCAGCTCCAGCACGTACGACCAGAACTGCCGCACCGCCTCCGGCGCGCTCGCCGCCTCGATCGGCAGGTCGAGGCTGACCAGCCAGGTCTGCTTGTCGCGGTCGCCGCCGAGCCGGGCCGCCAGCGCGCGGAAGACGCTCTCCTCGACGGGCACCACGCCCTCGCCGAGCGTCAGCCCCTCGGCCGGCACCGGGTCGTCGAACGAGCGCCGCGTGTAGGCCACCTCGATCTCGGGCACGCCGTGCGCGCCGCGCCGGGCCTTCTCCTGCCCCGCGACGATCCCGAGCCCGACCACGACCGGCGTTTCCTCGCCGGCGACCAGCAGCACCTCGTCGCCGGCCGCGGGTTGGGAACCCGTCGTGCCCGCCACGGACAAGGTGTCGTGATGGAACAACCGCTCGGTCGCCCACCGATCCGCCGGAATGATCACCGCCCACTGAGCCATGCGCACTATGACATCACGGCCGTCGCTCAGAGAATCGTCCAGGTGTCGCCGGAGTGCAGCAGGCCCGTGAGCATCTCCTCGGGTGTGCCCGTCGCCTGCGCCTTCGCGTCGGCGAGCTGCTTGGTGATCAGCTCGTCGTAGGAGGGCCGGGTCACGTTGCGGAACACCCCGATCGGCGTCGTGCTCAGGTCCGAGCCGGACAACCGGGACAGCGCGAACGCGTACGCCGGGTCCTCGACCGTCGCGTCGTGGCGCAGCGGGGTGCCGCCCTCCTGCACGCGCAGGCCGAAGCTGCCCTCGGGGTGGACGACCGAGTAGCGCCCGTCGGGACCGAAAGTGATCGGCTCACCCTGCTCCAGCCGGATCAGGTGGTCGTCGCGGGTGCCCGGATCTTTGATGAGCTCGAACGCGCCGTCGTTGAAGATGTTGCAGTTCTGGTAGATCTCCACGAACGCCGACCCCTCGTGCTCCGCCGCCGCGCGCAGCACCGACTGCAGGTGCTTGCGGTCGGAGTCGATGGTCCGCGCGACGAACGTCGCCTCGGCACCCAGCGCCAGCGACAGCGGGTTGAAGGGCGAGTCCGCCGAGCCCACCGGCGTCGACTTCGTGATCTTGCCGAGCTCGGACGTCGGCGAGTACTGCCCCTTGGTCAGCCCGTAGATCCGGTTGTTGAACAGCAGGATCTTCAGGTTCACGTTGCGGCGCAGCGCGTGGATCAGATGGTTGCCGCCGATGGACAACGCGTCGCCGTCGCCGGTGACGACCCACACACTCAGGTCGGGCCGCGAGGCGGACAGCCCGGTGGCGATCGCCGGGGCGCGGCCGTGGATGGAGTGCATGCCGTAGGTGTTCATGTAGTACGGGAAGCGCGACGAGCAGCCGATCCCCGAGACGAAGACAATGTTCTCCCGCGGGATGCCCAGCTCCGGCATGAAGCTCTGGACCGCCGCGAGGATCGCATAGTCACCGCACCCGGGGCACCAGCGCACCTCCTGGTCGGACTTGAAGTCCTTGACGGTCAGGGGCAGCAGCGTCTTACCCATTCTTGACCACGTCCTCGAGCATGCTCTCCAGCGTCGCGGCGGTGAAGGGCAGGCCGCTGACCTGGTTGAAGGGGATCGCATCGACCAGATACCGGGCCCGGATCACGTGGGCGAGCTGGCCCAGGTTCATCTCGGGGATGACCACCTTGTCGTACGCGGCCAGCACCGCACCCAGATTCGCCGGCAGCGGCGCCAGATGCCGCACGTGGGCCTGGGCGATCGGCAGACCACGCTGGCGCAGCGTGCGGCAGGCGGCGCCGATCGGCCCGTACGTCGAGCCCCACCCGAGCACGAGCACGCGCGCGTTGTCGTCCGGGTCCTCGACCTCGACGTCGGGCACGGGGATGCTCTCGATGCGGGCGGCGCGGGTGCGGACCATGAAGTCGTGGTTCGCCGGGTCGTACGAGATGTCGCCGGTCTTGTCGGCCTTCTCCAGCCCGCCGATCCGGTGCTCCAGGCCCGGCGTGCCCGGGATGGCCCACGGGCGGGCCATGGTCTGCGGGTCGCGCAGATAGGGCAGGAAGCGCCCGTCCGCGTCGTTCGGCTCGCGGGCGAACTCGACCCGCAGGTCAGGCAGCTCCGACACCTCGGGCAGCAGCCACGGCTCCGAGCCGTTGGCCACGTAGTTGTCCGAGAGCAGGATCACCGGCGTGCGGTAGGTCAGGGCGATCCGGGCCGCCTCGAGCGCGGCGTGGAAGCAGTCTGACGGCGACTTCGGGGCGATCACGGCCAGCGGCGCCTCGCCGTGCCGGCCGTACAGAGCCATGTTGAGATCGGCCTGCTCGGTCTTGGTCGGCATGCCCGTCGACGGCCCGGCCCGCTGCACGTCGACGATCACCAGCGGCAGCTCCAGCGCGATAGCCAGCGAGATCGTCTCACCCTTGAGCGCCACACCAGGCCCGCTCGTCGTGGTGACACCCAGACTCCCCCCGTACGCGGCCCCGAGCGCCGCCCCGACCGCCGCGATCTCGTCCTCGGCCTGCATCGTCGTGATGCTGAAGCGCTTGTGCTTGCTCAGCTCGTGCAGGATGTCCGAGGCCGGCGTGATCGGATAGGCGCCCAGGAAGACGGGCAGGCCCGACCGCACCCCGGCGGCGACCAGCCCCAGCGCCAGGGCCGCGTTGCCGGTGATGTTGCGATAGGTGCCCGGCAGCATCGTGGCGGGCTTGACCTCGTAGCGCACCGAGAACGTCTCGGTCGTCTCGCCGAAGCTCCAGCCCGCGGTGAAGGCGGTCTTGTTCGCCGCGACCAGCTCCGGGCGCTTGGCGAACTTGCGCTCCAGGAACCGCAGCGTCGACTCGTAGGGCCGCGAGTACATCCAGGACAGCAGCCCGAGCGCGAACATGTTCTTGGCGCGCTCGGCGTCCTTCTTCGACAACCCCGAGTCGGCGAGCGCCGCGACGGTCATCGAGGTCAGCGCGACCGGGTGCACCGACCACTCCGCCAGCGAACCGTCCTCGAGCGGGCTCACCGCATAGCCGACCTTGGCCAGGTTGCGCTTGGTGAACTCGTCGGTGTTGACGATGACGTCCGCGCCGGCCGGCAGATCGGCGAGGTTGGCCTTGAGGGCGGCCGGGTTCATGGCGACCAGCACGTTGGGGGCGTCGCCCGGCGTGAGGATGTCGTAGTCGGCGAAGTGCACCTGGAAGCTCGACACGCCGGGCAGGGTGCCTGCCGGGGCGCGGATCTCCGCGGGGAAGTTGGGCAACGTCGAGATGTCGTTGCCCAGCTGCGCGGTCTCGGATGTGAAACGGTCACCGGTGAGCTGCATGCCGTCACCGGAGTCGCCCGCGAACCGGATCACCACCCGGTCCAGCTGCTCGACCCGCTTCGTAGGAGCGGACACGATCCAACCTCCTGAACCTGCGATCCCGCTCGGCGGTACGTCATGAGCCAGGCTCGCTGTCGTTACGTCCAGCGTACTTCGGCGCCCCTTACCGCCCAGGTTCTGTCAACAGGCCGACGCCCACAGTAACGATCTGACGTGACCTGGGCCACTGGTGCCCATTTCGTGGTTCGTTACGCTTCGCGGGTGGACGGCTATCTCGGTTCGTACGCCCTGCTGGGTCTCCTGCTGGCCGCCGGCGTCCTCGTCTTCGTCGGCGCCTTCGGGGCCAACAGGCTGCTCAGGCCCGCTCGACCGGCCGAGCCCGCGGGCAAGCGCATCGCCTACGAGAGCGGCATCGACCCGGTCGGCGGCGACTGGGCGCAGGCGCAGATCCGCTACTACGTGTATGCGTACCTCTATGTGCTCTTCGCCGTCGAAGCGGTCTTCCTCTTCCCGTGGGCCGTCATCTTCGACCGGCCGGGCTTCGGCGGGGTGACCGTCGCGGAGATGGGCATCTTCGTCGCGGTGCTCGCGCTCGGCATCGTCTACGCCTGGCGCAAGAAGATCCTGACCTGGACCTGAGCCCGGGTTTGCCCCCGCCCGGGGTGGCGGGCTCGCCACGCCGCGGCGCGCATGCCACGATCGTGCCCATGGGTCAGCTTCTCCTCTTCATCGTCGTGGCCCTCGTGGTCGCGGCGATCGTCTTCGGCGTCACCGTGATGGTGAGCGGCGGGGACCCCGGCCTGACGCCGGTCGAGCCCGACGGCAAGGCGCTCCCGCTCCCGGTCGACCGGCCGCTGGTGGAGGAGGACGTCACGCACTCCCGCTTCGACATGGCGTTCCGGGGCTACCGGATGGCCCAGGTCGACCAGGCGCTGCAGCGGGCGGCGTACGACATCGGCTACAAGAACGAGCTGATCGGCGTGCTCGAGGCGGAGGTCACCGCGCTGCGCGAGGGGCGGACCGCCGATGCCGACACGCTGCGGCGGGCCCGGGAGGCCTCGGCGGCGCCGGCCGTCGCGCCCGCACCTGTCATTGATTTGGACAAAACGCCCAGGAAGGGTGACGAGTCGGCGACGCAGGTCGTGGCTTCCTCGACCCCGGCCGCCCCCGCCACGTCGTCTACCTCCGCGTCTCCCTCCTCCGCGTCTACGTCCACCACCTCGACGTCTTCCGCGTCGCCTTCCTCCGCGTCGGCTGACTCCGCCTCGACGTCCTCCGGGTCGGCTGCCTCCGGCGAGAAGGCCGCTTCCGCCTCCGACGAAGAGCCGGCGGAGCGTCGATGAGCGAGAACGGAACGGCCGGAGGGCTCGGCGACGCCGCCCGCCCCGGCACGGGTGAGGTCACCGCCACGGTCATCGTGAACGCGCCCGCCCCTCAGGTCTTCGCGGCCTTCACGGCCTGGGAGAAGCAGAGCCAGTGGATCCCGTTCACCAAGGTGCGCGTCGTCGAGGGCGACGGGGGCGAGGGCAGCCTGATCGAGGCGATCACGGCCGTGGGGCCGGCGGCGCTGCGCGACGAGATGCGGGTGGTGCGGGTCGACCACCCGTACGAGGTCCGCGTCGTCCACTGCGGCAAGGTCCTGCGCGGCCCGGGGTCGATGCGGTGCACGGCCATGGGCGGCGACCGCACGCAGGTGGTCATGCACGAGTGGTTCCACCTCCCCGGCGGGGCGGCGGGGAAGCTGGCGTGGCCGATCCTGTGGCCCGGCTCCAAGCTGAGCTTCAAGAGCGCGCTGAAGAAGTTCGGGCGGCTCGTGGAGGAGGGCAAGCTGCCGTAGGGCTCTGCTCGCGGGAATTCTGTCGGAGGGTGCCCCTACGGTGTGGGGCATGAGTGACGACCTGCTGGTGGGCGAGGACGGCCGCGCCCGCTGCTTCTGGGGCGGCGGCGCGCCCGACTACGTGGCCTATCACGACACCGAGTGGGGCCGGCCGGTGCGCGGCGACGACGCGCTCTTCGAGCGGATGTGCCTGGAGGCCTTCCAGTCGGGCCTGGCGTGGATCACCATCCTGCGCAAGCGCGAGGCCTTCCGGGCGGCGTTCGCCGGGTTCCACATCGAGAAGGTCGCGGCCTTCGACGGCGCCGACGCGGACCGGCTCATGGCCGACGCCGGCATCGTCCGCAACCGGATGAAGATCGACGCCGCCCTGCACAACGCCCGGGTCGCCGCCGACCTGCCGACCGGCCTGAGCGAGCTGCTCTGGTCCTATGCGCCGGCGCCCCGGCCGCGCCCGGCCACCCGCGCCGACGTGCCCGCCCTCACGCCGGAGTCGACGGCCATGGCCAAGGACCTGAAGAAGCGCGGCTTCAAGTTCGTGGGGCCCACCACGGCCTACGCGCTGATGCAGGCCACCGGCATGGTCGACGATCACCTGGCGGGGTGCTTCGTGCCCGCCCGCTGATCGCCCGACCACCCGCCGGGCGCCCGCCCGCCAAGGGCCCGCCCGCTGAAGGCCCGCCCGCTGGCTGAGCGGTTGCCCGCTGAGACCGCCTGCGGCCTCGCCTTCGCCGGCACGATCGTTCACTCCGCCGGGCTTGGGCTCGCCGCCCTGGCGTTCGGCTCATTCCGCCGGCTGGGTGGCCGTAGTGCTCAGTTCGGTCGACCGGGCGATCGCCGGCGCAGAGGGCGGCGGCGCAGAGGGCGGCGGCGCAGAGGGCGGCGGCGCAGAGGGCGGCGGTGCGGTGGGCTGCGGCGCAGTGGGCTGCGGCGCAGTGGGCGCCGGCGGTGCGGGGCGCCGGTCGCGGAAGACCCACCAGCGCGACGCGGAGTAGGTGAAGACCGCCACGATGCCGGAGGCGGCGACACGGGCGACCGCGAAGGGCAGGCCGGCCGCGGCCAGCGCGGTGGAGGCGCCCACGGTGATGAGATAGTCGCCGGCGATCACCACGGCATAGCGGGCGGCCTGCGGCCCGGCCGGCGCGTGCGAGCGGAAGTTGACCGTCCGGTTGAGCACGAAGTTCAGGGCGAAGGCGACCACGTAGGCGATCGACACCGCGACCGGCAGGGGCAGCGGGGTCCACGCCCGCAGCATCGCCAGCAGGGCGAGGTCCACGGCAAAGGTGAAGGCCCCGAGTTCGGCGAAGCCCGCCATGTCGCGCGTGACCACCCGGCGTACCCGGGCGGGCAGTTTGTCCACCCAGGAGGTGAGGAGGTCGCCGACGACCTCGGACCGGCTCGGCACCGTCAAAGGCCCAGCCCGACCTTTTCCTCGTCGCGAATGTAAATCAGCATGTCGCCGGTCTCGATGGTGACCGTCTGCACCCCGCCGAGCGGCACCACCTTGCCGCGCCGGATCAGCGCCACCACCAGGGTCTGCAGCTCGCGCGGGTTGCGGCCGACCTCGGCGCGCTCGGCGGAGCGCATGGCGAGCGCCATCCCCTGCCCGGGGGTGAGCAGGTCCTCGACCACGTCGATGAGCGGCGGCGTCGTCGTGGTGAGGCCGAGCAGGCGGCCGGCGGTCGCGGACGAGACGATCACGTGGTGGGCGCCGCTCTGCTTGAGGAGGGCGGCGTTCTCCTGCTCGCGGACCGAGGCGATGATGCGCACCTGCCCGGCCGTGAGCTGCCGGACCGTCAGCGAGATGAGCACGGACGCCTCGTCGCTGTCGGTGGCGATGATGACGCTCTTGGCGTTCTTCACGTCCGCCTGGTTGAGGACGGCGGAGCGAGTGGCGTTGCCCTCGATCACCGCGAGCCCGGCCGCGGCGGCCTGACGTACGCCCTCCTCGCGATTTTCCACGATGACGATGCGGGACTTGTCGTAGCCGGTCTCGACGAGAGCAGCCACGGCGGCACGGCCCTTGGTGCCGTAGCCGCAGACGATGATGTGGTCCTTCAACTTTCGCCTCCACCGGCTCACCCTGAGGCTGTTCCGGTACTGGTCGGTCAGCACCTCGAGGGTCGTGCCGACCAGGATGATCAGGAAGAGCACGCGGGCCGGGGTGATGAACACGATGTTGATCAGCCGGGCGCCGGGCGTCACCGGCGTGATGTCGCCGTAGCCGGTGGTCGAGAGCGTGACGACCGCGTAGTAGAAGCAGTCGAGGAGAGTGAGGCCGTCCTCGTTGACATCACGGTAGCCGCCGCGGTCGGCGTAGATGATCGCCACCGTGACCAGCACGAGCGTGATCGCGGCCCCCAGGCGGATGCCCAGAGCCCGCAGTGGTCCCTGCCGGACCAGCGGTAAGTGGATCACTGGGCTGCCGCCTGCACGTTCACACCATAGCCGCAGGCCCCCACACCGCTTTTCATGACATCACGGTGCCGGGCGACTATGGAATACCGACCGGTAAGTTGAGTCATCGTTCAGGAAAAGTCCATTGATGCTGTTGTATGTCGAAAGGTGCGCCGCCGAGACTGGCGCCATGGTGCTCCGCCGAACTCTCGCCGTAGTCCTCACCGCCGCCGCCCTCCTCCTCACGCCCACCGCCGCCCGGGCCGCCGCCCCGACCAAGGCCGAGGTGCTGCTCAGCTGGACCAAGACCACCGCGGCCAGCACGGAAGCCTGGAACGCCGCCCGCCTCGACCGCGCCCCCTGGGAGTCCTACGGCTTCGACTGGACGACGGACTACTGCTCGTCGAGCCCGGACAACCCGCTCGGCTTCGACTTCACGCTCTCCTGCTGGCACCACGACTTCGGCTACCGCAACTACAAGGACCTCGGCACCTTCGACGCGAACAAGGCCCGGCTCGACGACATGTTCTATGCCGACCTCAAGCGGAAGTGCGCGACCTACTCCACGTCCGTGCAGGCCGCTTGCTACAGCCTCGCGTGGGTGTACTACCAGGCCGTGAGCATCTTCGGGTCGCTCGAGGCGGTCAACCCCTCCGACGTGGACCGCACCCGCGCCCTCATCCCATAGTCTGCGCGAATCGCGCGGAGTCCCGCTCGAGGTCCGGGTGCTCGACGGCGAGCGCGGTGGCGACGGCACGGTGGAAGCCCTGCTCGGCGCCTTCCGCGTACGCCGCGTCGAACGCGCGGTCACCGAGCTCCCGCCGCAGCAGGGCCTGCTGGGCCGACCAGAACGCGCCGAACTGGACGGCCCGGCGGGCCCCGAGCACCGACTCGGCGCCCCCGAAGAGGACGGCCGCCGTGGCCAGGTCGCCCCCGGCCGCGCAGCGCACCGCGATCGCGGCGACCGCGTCGGCGGCGGCGCCCCGGAACCCGTGCCGCAACCGCGAGCGGAGCGCCACGACCAGGTGATCGTGCGCCGCCACGAGGTCACCGCGGCGCAGGGCCACCATGCCGAGGAGCCAGTCGACCGTACGGCGGCCGCGGTCCTCGGGACGGCCCGCCTCCATCAGCCGGGCGCCGCCCAGCACCTCGGCGGCCTCGTCCAGGGCGTCCCGGCGCCACAGCAGCTCGGCGAGCGCCACGATCGAGGGCAGCGCGGCGGCCGGCACCCCGAACCGCTCCGCCTGCGCGATCACGTCGCGGCAGAACCGCTCCGCGTCCGCCAGGCGGCCCGATTCGATCAGCGTCACGCGGCGGCCGGCCTGGGCGCGTACGAGCAGGGCGGGGTGTGCCGCCTCCCGGGCCAGGACCTCGGCACGTTGCAAAAAGCGGGTGCGTTCCTCCCGGTCGGCGGAAAGGCCGGCATGCACCAGGTACGTCGACGCGAGCTCGACGTCGGCGACCCGCTCTCCGGTGGACTCCAGCCGGGCGTACAGGCGGTGCAGCAGGTCGCGGCCCGTCCGCGCACCGCCGTGCTCGCGCCACCACGGATCGAGCGCGCCGGCGAGCCGCAGGCCCGGCCGCGCGCTGCCGCCGGAGACGCTCCAGCGCAGGGCGGCTTCCCATTCCTTGACGTACGGGGACAGCTCCGTCAGCGACACGGTCCGCGGCTGCCCGTCGGTGTCCACCGCGACGGCGTCGAGCGTGTGCAGCGACCAGGCGACATGTCCGTCCCGGGCTGCGTGCTCCTCGCCGGCGGCCGCGAGGCGGCGGGAGGCGTACGACCTGACCTGGCCGGACAGCTGATAGCGCGGCCCGACCACGACGTCGACCAGCGACCGGTCGGCCAGCTCCGACAGCGCGCCGAACGCGTCCTCGCCGGACCACTCGACCGCGGACAGCTCGACGGGCCCCGCGAAGACCGCGAGGCGCCGGAGCAGGCTCGCCGCGGGGACCGAGAGCGCGCGGTACGACCAGTCGAGGTTGCTGGTGAGCGAGTCGTGCCGGGTGAGCGGGTCGTCCTCCTCGTACCCGTCGGCGCTCGCGTCGTGCCGGCCGGCGCCGTTCAAGGGGCTGCCGTCGAGGGCGGCGATGGGGTCGTCGAGGCGGGCGGCGAGCTGGGCGGCGGAGAGCAGGCGGAGGCGGTTCGCGGCGAGCTCCAGCGCGAGCGGGTGACCGTCCAGCCGGGCGGCGACCCGGCCCAGGTCGGGTGTCTCGTCGGCACCAGAGGCGTACCGGCCGCGTGCGGTCTCGGCCCGCGCCACCAGCAGCGCATAGGCATCCGCGGGCGCCAGCGGCGGGATCCGCCAGACCAGCTCCCCGGGTACGCCGATCGGCGCCCGCGACGTCGCCAGCACATCGAGTCGCGGGCACGCGGCGACCAGCCGGCGCACCAGCCGCTTCACCTCCACGGGCCGGGCGTCGCACGTGTCGAGCACCAGCAGGACACGGTCGCCGCCGCAGCGCTCCACGACGGACTCGATGATCGGGCGCGCCGGCTCGGACCGGACGCCCATCGCCGCCGCCACCGCCCGGTGCAGGTCACGCGCTTCGGCGACATCGACAAACCAGACCCCGCCCTGGTACGCCCCCCGCACCTCGCCCGCGGCCGCCAGCGCCAGGCGGCTCTTGCCCGTGCCGCCGCCTCCGGCCACGGTCACAAGGCGGTGGCGTCCGATCAGGTCACGCAGCTCGGTCAGCTCGGGCTGCCGTCCCACGAGCGGGGTCAGGGCCGCCGGCAGATTGTCCTTGGGGGCGCCGGGCGTACGCGGGGGTGGGAAGGACCGCTCGAGCCCGGGCGCGACGATCTGGAAGAGGCGCTCGGAGTCGTCGAAGCCGCGCAGAAGGTGCGGTCCCAGGTCGAGGAAGTCGAGCGCCGGGCTCCCCTCCGCGGACGGCTCGCCCCGGCCGTCGGCCTTTTCGGTCTCGCACCGGCCGGCCTGCAGCTCCCGGGACCACGTCGTGACGGCCAGCGCGGTCGCCTCCGAGCAGAGGATCTGACCACCGTGCGCAGCCGCCGCGACCCGGGCCGCGCGATGCACCTCGGTGCTCGCGTACTCGTCGCCGCGCGGCAGCGCCCATCCGGTGTGCAGCCCCATCCGCACGCGCGGTGCCGCATCGTCACTCGGCCACGGGTACGCGGCGAGTGCACGCTGTGACGCCACCGAGGCCGCCACGGCGTCGCCGGCATCGCTGAACGCAACAAAGAACGAATCACCCTCGGTAAGAATCTCCACACCGGAGTAATTACTCAGCGCTGCGCGGAGCAGGTCTCGATGAGCGTTGAGTACGGCGCCGTAGTCCTCGCCCAGCATCCGGGCCAGCCTCGTCGACCCCTCGATGTCGGTGAACATGAAGGTCACCAGCCCGCTCGGCAGCTCGGTCCGTCCCGTCACGGTGAGAACCTCCGCCCCCTCGGGAAGTCGCGCTTCATGCTGCCGCACTGCAGTCACGCGGCATATCGTAGAAACGGACGGTAACTGTCCACCCGCCACGGCCGACCCCGGAAGGGCGACCCTCCGTCCGCATCACCGACACCGACGCACGGCACTACGCGTGACGTAACGACGCGGTTCACGATCCAGTCACGCCGCAGACGGTCATTTCCACCGGCCCGAAAGGATGCCCCCACAAGAGTCACTTTGTGCGACTGCGCGCCGTCACACCCCCATCACCGCCAGAGATCACCCGCCCGGCCGCGACATGACCCTAAACAGCCACAGTGTCCGCCCCACACCCCAAATCGGACACCGCCCAGCCGACTCCCGAGCCGCCTTCAGCTCTCCCTGACCCCCCGGCGCCCTAGACCGCTCGCGATCCCGCGCCGCCACCTTCGGCTCTCCCTGCCCCCGACCCGCCGCCCTCGACCGCTCGCGATCCCCCGCCGCCACCTTCGGCCGAGCCCTGAGCCTGGCGCCCCAGCCCGGGCCACTCCTCCAAGCCTCGAGTCGCCGCCCTCAGCCACTCCGAAGCCTCGAGTCGCCACCTTCGACCGCTACCCGAGCTCCGAGTCGCCACCTCGGCCACTTTCGAGCTTCGAGTCGCCCACTTGGAGCTCACCTGAGTCGCCGACCCGCCGAAGCGCCCTCCCGCCCAGCCCTCAGTCAGCGCGACCCGGGACCGGGCGATCGGGATGCTGGCGAGCGGGCCCCTCGGGAACTCAAGCCGGAGCACTCAGCCAGGAAGCCGCTCAACCCTCAAAGCACCAGCCCCGGTAAGCACAGCCACGCAAAGCGCACCCGCCCGACGCCCGCACCCGCCGCGCCCACCACGAGCCCGAGCCCCCAGCGAGCCCACGCCACCAAGCAACTCCCAGCGCAACCAGGGCACCCGAAGCACCGCGACGCCACTCGTGCTCGCCGGGCCGAGGTCGATCAGCAGCCGCAAGCGCCTCCGCAACAGCCGCCGCCCCCGGCCGCCGGAGCCGACGATGCCGCCGAGCCGCCCCGGCCCATCACAGCGACGGTGGACAGCAGCTTGACGGTGTCGGCATGCCCCTGCGGACAGCGCGCGGGCGCGGCCGACTCGGCCATGGGACGATTGATCTCGAACGTGTCGCCGCACGCGCGGCAACGAAAGTCGTAACGCGGCATCCGCCCAGGGTAAGTGCTCACCGGATGATCCGCTGCAACGCAAGTGCGCAGTTGTCCGCCCGCCATCGACCAAGATCCATAGGCGCCGTCCTGGCCCCCGGCCGGTACTCTCTTGCGAGTGGTTGACGGGCAGAACACACCCTCGCAGCGCCCCGCGGCACCGCACCTCGGCGGCCCCCTCGGCAGCTCCGGCGCGGCTCCCGAGCAGGCCCCCGACACAGCGTCGGCTCAGCGCGCGCCCTCCCCCCAAGGAGCGGCCTCTTTCCAGGACAGCGTGTCGCCCCAGAGCGCGACCTCGCCCCAAGAGGCAACCCCGTTGCCGAACGCCACCGCGCCCCCAGAGGCAACCCCGCCCCTGAAGACGACTCCGCCCGAGAAAGCGGCCCCCGCCGCCCAGGACACAGAGTCCGCCCGGAGCCCGATCCCGCAGCAGCGCCAGGCCCCGGACCAGGAGGAGGAGCCCCGTCCGAAGCAGGACGACAAGGCGTCCCCAGAAGCCCGCAACGCTCTTCCGCCGGAAGACCCCACCCCCACACCAGCGAAGAAGGCAGAGCAGCCCACCCCTCCTCCACCCGCAGCCGCCGAGCCCGCCACCAAGCACGAGCCGCCCGCGGCCACCGCCAAGCAGGAGCCGCCCGCCGCCGCCGAGCAGGAGCCGCCCGCCGCCACCGCCAAGCAGCAGCCGCCCGCCGCCACCGCCAAGCAGGAGCCGCTCGCGGCCGCCGCCCAGCAGCCGCCCGCCGCCACCGCCAAACATGAGCCAACCGCGGCCGCCGCCGAGCAGGAGCCGTCCGCGGTCACCGACAACCCGGCCGCACCCAGCACCGCAGCGAAAGCGGAAGCGACCGACTCGCCGGCACCCGAGCCCGAGCCGTCGCCCGACAAACCCGAGCCCCTCACCGAGAAGGCCACGACGCCCGCCGCGGCGACCTCCCCGGCGACCGACCAAGGCAAGCCCGAAACAGCGCCGAACGCCAAGGGTAAGAAGGACAAGCCCGACCGCGAGCCGCCCGCCCCCTCGGTCACCGCCATGGCCCTCGCCTCGCGCAGCCGCCCGCCCAAGCGCAAGCTCCGCAAGGCCGGCCCCGGAGCCGTCGCCCGGAGCACCTCCGAGTGGGCCCACCGCCCCAGCGGCCGGCTCATCCTGCCGGCCATCCTCGCCGTGGTGCTCATCGGCGCCGCTGGGACAGCGGGCGCTTACCTCGTACCCCAGGCTCTGCAGTCCTCCCCCGTGCCCAGCGCGACTCCCGCCTTCGGCGCGGGCACCGCGGGCGCCGGCAGTGCGGGCGCCTCGGTGCAGCCCGGCGGCACGCTGCCCGGCGCGGCCCCCAGCGGCACGCTGCCCGGCGCCGTTCCCGGTGGCACTCAGCCCGGTGCGGTGCCCAGCATCTCCGTGCCCGCCGGCGTCCTGCCCAGCGTGAGCTCCGCACCCACCGTCGGCGGCGTGCCCACCACGGCGGTCGCCGTGCCCGGGGGCGTGACGCAGACCCGGCCGGCCGACGCGCTGGCGACCTGGGCACAGCAGGCCGGAACCAGGGCCGGCATCCCGGTCGTCGCCGTGCAGGCCTACGGCTATGCGGAGCTCGTCGCCGCCCGTACCACCCCCGGCTGCCACCTGAGCTGGACCACGCTCGCCGCCATCGGCAAGGTCGAGTCCAGCCACGGCAGCTTCAACGGCTCGCTCCTCAACGCGGACGGCACCGTGACGCCGCCGATCTACGGTCTGCCGCTCGACGGCCAGGGTGGACGACAGGTGATCCGCGACACCGATCAGGGCGTTCTGGACAAGGACGCCACGTACGACAGGGCCATTGGACCTATGCAATTCATCCCACAGACCTGGAACGAGCTCGCCGTGGGTAACGCGGTGGACGCCGACGGGAACGGGGTGCCGGACCCCAACGACATCGACGACGCGGCCCTCGCGGCGGCCCTCTACCTGTGCAAGGGCGGGCGCGATTTGTCCAGGCCGGACGCCTGGTGGGACGCCATCCTGTCGTACAACGCGGTCCGCCCGTACGCCCAGAAGGTCTTCGAGGCGGCGAACCAGTACGGCCAGCTGAGCCGGGGTTGATCGGACACCCACAGTGACTGGTCGCACACAATTGACCTGCGGGCACTTCCCTGGAGGTCGAGATACCGGCAAGCTGTACGAGTGAGGGTGCGTGAATGGGATCCCCGGTCGGCGTCGGATGAGGAGATCCGGTCGCTCGTGGAGACGGTGAACCAGGTCCTTGCGGCCGACCTTCCCGATGATCCACCGTGGCAGGACGTCCAGGTGCGCGAGTATCTGGCCGAGACCATGCCCGGCGAGCGCCGGATCAGCTGGGTGGCCGAGGACGACCGACTGCCCGAGGGTGAGGGCAAGGTCTTCGGTCATGTGACCCTGCTGCTCCTGGGCGACACCGGGGTGCTCGAAGTGATCGTGCACCCCGAGCTGCGCCGCCGCGGGCTGGGCCAGCAGCTGGTCGCGGTCGCCGCGCGCCGGGCCTATCTCGAGGGCTTCTCCTCCATCGGCGTCGAGGCGATCGGCGGCACCGGGGCCATCGGCTTCTACGAGGCGCTCGGCTTCGAGCGGGACTATGTCGAGACGCGCAGCGTCCTGTCCCTGTCCAGCGTGGACTGGAGCGCCCTGAGCGGCATGGCGAGCGGCATCAGCAAGGGCTACCGCGTGGAATACCACCCGGGCGGCCCACCGGCGGAGCTGCTGGAGGCCTATGCGCAGGCCAAGCTGGAGGCCCAGGACGGCGACGAGGACGATCCCGACGCCCGCCCGAGCTCGTCCGACCCGCAGCGGCTGCGCGACAGCCTCGACACTCTGCACCGCCGGGGCCTGAAGCCTTACATCGTGCTCGCCATCCACGAGGAGACGGGCGAGGTCGCCGGTCTCACCGAGCTGGTCGTGCCGGCCCAGCACCCCGAGCGGGCGGACCAGTACGACACGATCGTCGTCCGTAAGCACCGCGGCTACGGCATCGACCGCGCGATCAAGGCCCGGATGCTCTTCGAGCTGCGCACCGCCGAGCCGGACCTGTGCGAGGTGCAGACCTGGAACGCCCAGCACAACGAGTCGATGCTCAAGGTCAACGCGGAGCTGGGTTATCAGTCCGACCGGGACTGGTACGAGTACATCGCCGACGTCGCCCAGCTCGTGCACCGCCTGGAGCCGACGGACTGACCCGCGCGGCGCACAGCCGTCATCGCGGGCGGAGGCGGCGGGTGAGGCGCCCCGGTCCGGCCGGGAAGCACGTACGGGTGTGAGCACGCGCCCGACCCTGCCCGAAAATCACCGTCGCCGCCCGCCGCCCTGTGGACAGAGCGGCATTGTGGATAACCCGCTGACCGCCTTGCGGACTGGGTAGCGTGCTCGGCATGACAGACGAGCCTCTGCCGGAGGAGTCCGGTAACCCGCAGACCGACGACCGACACGAGCAGAAGGGCTCACCGGAGCAACCGTGGAGCCCCGGTGAGCAGCCCTACAGCGACCGCCCCGAGCAGGGCGGCGAAACCCCTGGTCCGGTGACCGTCGAGCCACCGGACTGAGCGCGGGCAGCGGACCAGCCCGCCGGCCCGCCGCGAAAGGCGACAGGCCGGAGCGCGAGCCGGGTCAGAAGCGCTCGCGCAGCAGCTGGGCAGCCTCGGTCGCCCAGTAGGTCAGGATCATCTGAGCACCCGCACGCTTGATCGACGTGAGGGTCTCCAGCATCACGCCCTGCCGGTCGATCCAGCCGTTGGCCGCGGCCGCCTCGACCATCGCGTACTCACCGGACACCTGATAGGCGGCGACCGGGACGGTCACGCGATCGCGCACGGCGGCGAGCACGTCGAGGTAGGGCAGGGCCGGCTTGACCATGACCATGTCCGCACCCTCGGCGATGTCCAGGTCCACCTCACGCAGCGCCTCCCGGATGTTGCCGGGGCTCTGCTGGTAGGTGCGGCGGTCGCCCTGCAGCGTCGACTCGACGGCCTCGCGGAAGGGGCCGTAGAAGGCGCCCGCGTACTTCGCGGAGTAGGCGAGCACCGAGACGTCCTGGTGGCCCGCCTGGTCCAGGGCCCGCCGGATCACGCCGACCTGACCGTCCATCATGCCCGAGGGCCCGACGACGTGGGCGCCCGCCTCGGCCTGGGCGACGCCCATCTTGGCGTAGATCTCCAGGGTGGCGTCGTTGTCCACCGTGCCGGCGTCCGTCAGCACACCGCAGTGACCGTGGGAGGTGAATTCGTCCAGGCACAGATCGCTCATGACGACCGTCGCGTCGCCGACCTCGGCGATCACGTCACGGATGGCCACATTGAGGATGCCGTCCGGGTCGAGGCCGGCCGAGCCCGTCTCGTCCTTGTTCTCGTTCGTGGGGACGCCGAAGAGCATGATGCCGCCGACGCCGGCCGACACCGCCTCGTGGGCAGCCTTGCGCAGCGACTCCCGCGAGTGCTGGACGACGCCCGGCAGCGACGAGATGGCCCGCGCCTCGGTCAGGCCCTCCTTGACGAAGACCGGCAGGATCAGCTCCGACGGCGCGACGCGGGTCTCCTCCACGAGACGCCGCATGGCCGCCGTACGCCGGAGCCGGCGCGGGCGGATGTCGGGGTACGACACGTTTGCTCCCTCAGCCAAGCCGGCCACCGGGGTCGGCCGATGCGAAGCCGACCACCACGGCCGGCCGATGCGAAGCCGACCACCGGGGTCGGCCAAAGCAAGCCGACCACCCAGGCCGGCCAATACGGGGCCGACCCCCTAGGCCGGCCAAAAGTCGGCCACCGGGGTCGGCCAATACGAGGCCGACCACCACGGCCGACCAAAGCCAAGCCGGCCACCAACGGCCAGCCCAAGACCAAGCCGACCGCCACGGCCGGCGAAGCAGCGAACCAGCCGAGCCCGACCGGCCGGTGAAGGCGCGGCGAGAGACCGGAAAGGGGGTCGGTCACCATGAAGAAGGCTCTCCCGACGAGCATATGCCGGAGAGAGCCCCATAGCCCCGGGCCGGCGGGAGCACCCCACCAGCCCGGGACGAGAAGATCAGCGGAAGCGCAGCGCCGTGGGGCCCTGGACCTTGGAGCCGCGCCGCTGCTTGGCCGGCATGGCGGCCAGCTTCTCGCGGAGCTCGACCGCGTAGGAGGCGAGCGCCTCGACCAGGTCCGGCACGGAGGCGTGCTGGGGCTGGACGTCGACGCGGAGGCCGAATTCCGTGGCGGTCTCGGCCGTCTTGGGGCCGATCACGGCGACGACGGTGCGGGCGTGGGGCTTGCCCGCGATGCCGACCAGGTTGCGGACCGTCGAGGACGAGGTGAAGAGCACCGCGTCGAAGCCGCCCGACTTGATGGCGTCGCGGATGTCGGCGGGCGGCGGGGCGGCGCGGACCGTGCGGTAGGCCGTGACGTCGTCCACCTCCCAGCCGCGCTCGATGAGGCCGGCGGCGAGCGTCTCGGTCGCGATGTCGGCGCGCGGCAGCAGCACGCGGCCCACCGGGTCGAGGATCTCGTCGTGCGGCGAGAACTCGGCGAGCAGGCCCTCGCTGGACTGGTCGCCGGCCGGGATGAGCTCGGGCTGGATGCCGAAGGCCCGCACGGCGTCGGCGGTGGCCTCGCCGATGCAGGCGATCTTCACGCCGCCGAAGTGCCGGGCGTCGAGGCCGTGCTCGCCGAACTTCTCCCAGACGGCGCGGACCGCGTTGACCGAGGTGAACACCACCCAGGCGTAGCGGCCGTCGACCAGGCCCTTGACCGCCCGCTCCATCTGGGCGGGCGTGCGGGGCGGCTCCACGGCGATGGTCGGCACCTCGCACGGGATCGCACCGTAGGCGCGCAGCCGGGCGCTCATGGCCCCCGCCTGCTCCTTGGTGCGGGGCACGAGCACCTTCCAGCCGTAGAGCGGCCTGTTCTCCCACCAGCTCAGCTTGTCGCGCTCGGCGACGTCGCCGCCCACGGTCAGCACGACGCGGCCGGTGAAGCCGAGCGCCGCGGCGACGAAGCTGTCGACGGTCGAGGTCGTCGTGTACTGCGTCTCGCCCGTGCCGTCGCCGGTCACGCCGACCGGGGTGCCCGGCTCGACGCCCGAGGCGAGCAGGCCGTCGCGGACGGCGGCGAGGTCACCGGCGTCCACGGCCACGGCGAAGGAGCCCTTGAGGGCCGCCGCGGCGAGGGCGTCGAAGTCGAGCGCGGACACGTCGTCGACGTCGGCGACGGTGCGGACGGCCGGCAGCGGCACGCCCGCGTAGGTCGCGACGCCCTCCGCCTGGCCGAGGCCCGGGACCACCTCGAAGTGCACCGCCGTGCGGGCCACCGCCTGCACCTCGTGGACGACCGACTCGTGCCCGAACGGGTCGCCGGCGACGAGGTGGACGGCGGACAGGCCGGACTTCGCCGCGGAGAGCAGCACCTTGGCGACGTCGCCGGGGGCGCCCTCGGCCGGGCTGAACTGCGTGTCCTCCTGGGCCTCCGCCTTGATCGCCGCGAGCAGCGACTCGGGGACGCCGCGGTCGTAGACGACCTGGTCGGCCTCGGCGAGGGTGTCGTGGGCCCGGCGCGTCAGCAGGCCCGGGTCGCCGGGTCCGGCGCCGACGAACGCGATGCGTCCGGCGCGGTTGCGGGCGGTGCGGGTGGTCATTCTGTGCTCCCCATCAGGGTGTCGGCGCCGGCCTCGAGGAGATCGGCGGCGAGCGCCTTGCCGATCTCCGCCGCGCCGGCGGGCGTACCGGTGCGCGACAGCCGGACAGCTCGGGCCCCGTCCGGGCTGATCACCGCACCGCGCAGGTAGATCTCGTCGCCGTGCTCGCCTTCGGCGAACTCGGCGTGTGCCGCGACCGGGGCGGAGCACCCGGCCTCGAGCGTTGCGAGCATCGCCCGTTCCGCCGTGACGGCGGCCCGGGACGGTGCATGGTCGAGAGCCCCCAGGAGCTCGACCAGGTCTGACTCGCCGTCCCGGCACTCCACGGCCAGCGCACCCTGGGCAGGGGCGGGCAACATGAGCATCGGGTCCAGCGTCTCCGTGATCTCGGCGGCCCGGCCGATCCGGCTGACGCCGGCCCGGGCCAGGACGACGGCGTCGAGGTCGGCCTCGGGACCGAGCACTCGTGCCATGCGGGTGTCGATGTTGCCGCGAATCGGCGTGACCTGCAACTCTAGGCCCAAGGCCCGCAATTGCGCGATTCGGCGCACCGCGCCGGTGCCCACGGTGGCACCCGGGGGCAGCTCGGCCAGGGTGCGGCCGTCGCGGGCGATCAGCACGTCGCGCGGGTCCTCGCGCTCCGGCACGGCGGCGATGTGCAGGCCGGGGTGCGGCAGCGAGGGCAGGTCCTTGTAGCTGTGGACCGCGAAGTCGACCTCGTCGCGGAGCAGGGCCTCGCGCAGCGCGGTGACGAAGACGCCCACCCCGAGCTGGGTGACGGGCGCGCTCGACTTGTCGCCCGCGGTGACGATGCGCACCAGCTCGACGGACCGGCCGGTGCGCCGGGTCAGCTCGTCGGCGACGAGCTGGCTCTGGGTCAGGGCGAGCTTGCTGCCTCGCGTGCCGAGGCGCAGGGGCGTGCTCACGCTTCTCCTCCGATCTCCGGCACTGCGGCAACCTGGGTGGCGTGCGGGACGTCGAGGTCGAAAAGCTCACGCAACAGGGCCGCATACTGGTCGCCGCCGGGCTCCGCCGCAAGTTGGCGCACCCGGACGGTCGGCGAGTGCAGCAGCTGCTGGACGACGCGGTGCAGCGTGCGGGCGACGTCGGCGCGCTGGTCGTCGGTGAAGTCGGGCCGGCGCGCGTTGAGCTTGCCCAGCTCGGCGGCGACCACGTCCTCGGCGCGGGTGCGCAGGGCGGCCACGGTGGGGGCGATCTCGGCGCCGCGCATCCAGCCCAGGAAGTTGTCGACCTCGGACGCGACGATCTGCTCGACGGCGGCGGTCTCCGCGGCGGCGGGCAGGGTGCGGCGCGAGGCGGCGAGCCCGTCGATGTCGACGACGGTGACGTGGGGCAGGTCGGCGACCTCGGGGGCGACGTCGCGCGGCACGGCCAGGTCGAGCACGACCAGCGGCCGCTCGCGACCGGCGAGGCGCTCGGCGGTCAGCACCGGCTCGGTGGAGGCGGTGGCGCTGACCACCAGGTCGGCCTCGGCCAGGGCGGCGTCGAGGGCGTCGAAGGACACCGCGGTCGCGCCGTAGGCCTCGGCGAGCCGGGCGGCCCGCTCGGCGCCCCGGTTGGTGATCTGCAGCGGGCCGACGCCCGAGCGGGTGAGGGTCGCCACGGACAGCGCGCCCATGGCGCCGGCCCCGATGACCAGGCCCTTGCGGCCGGTGAGGTCGCCGCCGAACACCTCCGCGGCGACGTCGAGCGCGGCGGTCACCACGCTCTGGCCGGCGCGGTCGATGCCCGTCTCGGCGTGGGCGCGCTTGCCCACGCGCAGCGCCTGCTGCATCAGCTCGTGGAGCAGCCGCCCGGCCGAGTCGGCCTCCGTGGCGGCGTGGTAAGCGTCACGCAGCTGTCCCAGGATCTGGGCCTCGCCGACCACCATCGAGTCGAGCCCGGACGACACCCGGAACGAGTGCCGCACGGCCGCCTCGTCGTAGTGCACGTAGAGGTGCCCGGCGAGCTCGTTGGCGCCGATGCCGGACTCCTCGGCGAGCACGTTGCAGACGTCGCCGAGGCCGCCGTGGAAGCCGGTGACCGCCGCGAAGACCTCGACGCGGTTGCAGGTGGAGAGGACCACGGCCTCCCGCACGTAGGGCTGGGCGACGAGCTTCTGCAGGACGGCCGGGATGTCCGGGCCGGGGATCGAGAGTTGCTCGAGGGTGCCCACCCGGGCGGTCCGGTACGACGCGCCGACGCTGAGCAGGTTCACGACCCGACCGCCTCCTGGTTTTCGCCGTCCTCCTCCGCCGTCCGTCCGCCGGGCAGAGCGGTCAGGGAGGCCTTGCGGTGCTCGTGGAAAGAAAGGATCTGCAGCTCGATGGCGAGGTCGACCTTGCGGACGTCGACCCCGGCCGGGACCGAGAGCACGCACGGGGCGAAGTTGAGGATGCTGGTGACCCCCGCGGTCACCAGCTCGTCCGCGACGCCCTGCGCGGCGGTCGGCGGGGTCGCGATGACCCCGATGGTGATGCCCTCGTCGACGACGGCCCGGCCGAGCTCGCCGACGTGCCGCACGGTGAGCCCGTGGATGCTCTTGCCGACCTGGTCGTGGTCGGCGTCGAAGAGGGCGACGATGCGGAACCCGCGGCTGGCGAAGCCGGCATAGCCCGCCAGCGCGTGCCCCAGGTTGCCGAGCCCCACCAGGGCGACGTTGCGCCGCTGGTCGAGCCCGAGGATGTATTCGATCTGGTCGATCAAGAGCGTGACGTCGTAACCGACGCCCCGGGTGCCGTAGGACCCGAGGTGCGAGAGGTCCTTGCGCAGCTTGGCGGAGTTGACCCCCGCCGCCGCGGCGAGACCCTCGCTCGACACGGTGTCGGCACCCGCCTCGGAGAGGTGGTGCAGCGCCCGGAGGTATTCGGGCAGTCGCGCGATAGTCGCTTCGGGGAGGTCCGGGAAAGCAGGCACCCCGCCGGCGTTGCCGGACGTGTTTCCATGACGCTGCTGACTCATAAGACTCCGTGCCGACAAGGTGGCGAACCTGCGGTGAGCCCTCTGTGGCCTGGATGGACCGGCTGTGGTAGCGGGGCTCGTCGGAGTCACAGAGTAAGCGCTTGTGAAGGCGTGCACAAATCGCGATCTTGATAGCGGAACTGGACAAAGATCGAGTCTGCGTGTTAATCGCACGCGGACTCCTGTCCGAGTATTACCGCTTCTCGCCCTCCACGGCCACCAACGTCGCCATACCGACGACGAGTATCACAGTGGCTTGCATCAGCAGCGCGTCACAGTGTCCCGGCGAACATGACAGCCTCGAGCAGCGCGTCACAGCGTCCTGGCAAACGTGACAGCCTCGAGCAGAACCTCACAGCGTCCTGGCGAGCGTGACAGCCTCGAGGAGAGTGTCGGCGACCGGAATGCCCGTGAACCGCAGCCGCACCGGGTCCGTGAAGCCACCCGTGTAGAGCACAGCCGCGGCACCCACCGAGGCGGCCGCGTCGGCGTCGTCCACGGAGTCGCCGATCAGCACGCACTGCGAGCCCGGGATGTCCAGCTGGGCGAGGTGCCGCGCCAGGTGGCCGGCCTTGAGACCGCCGTCGACCTCGGTGGGCCGCCCGTCGATGCGCGCGAAGACGCCGGCCAGGCCGCGCGACTCGACCGCCGGGATCAGCTCGTCGTGGAACCACATGGAGAGCAGGGACTGCGTACCGGACCAGGCCTTGATCGCCGCCTCGGCGTCGGCCGCCAGCGGGATCGTGGTGAGCCCCATCCGGTACGCGTCGTGGAAGATCCGGTCGAGCTCCTCGAACTCCTCGTCGGAGATCGCCCGCTCGAGGATCTCGGCGTA
>NZ_JAUQWH010000013.1 GCF_030757795.1 Actinoplanes oryzae | reverse complement strand
CCGGGTCGTCGCGGTGTCCCAGCCCGCGCCGCACGGATGCCACGCCGACCGCGACCAGCACGAGCACGGCCAGCGCCCACACCACCGTGGCGAGCGGCCGGAGCCCGGGCACCGTGACGGGCAGGGACGCGGCCGCGGTGGCCACGATGCCCGTGCCCATGACGCAGGCGAACCAGTTCGGAGCGATCATGGATCCAGCCTGGGCGCGCCGGGCCCGGTCCGGTAGGCGGCGATCCCGGGTGAGGTCATAGGCTGGCGTTATGCCCCTGCCGCCGCTGGTCGCCGACCTGAGCGCCTTCGACCTGCTGCTCAGCGTCGCCCGGCTCGGCAGCGTGGGCCGCGCCGCCACCGAGCACCGCGTCTCCCAGCCGGCCGCCAGCGCCAAGCTCCGCGAGCTGGAGCGCCGCCTCGGGCTGACGCTGCTGCACCGTACGCCCCGAGGGTCGACCCTGACCGGGACCGGCGCGCTGGTCGCCGACTGGGCCCGCACCGCGGTCGACGCCGCGGACGCCCTCGCCACCGGCGTCGCCGCCCTGCGCGTCACCCACGAGAGCCGCCTCGCCGTGGCCGCCAGCCAGACCGTCGCCGAATACCTCCTGCCCCCGTGGCTCGTGGCGCTGCGCGGCGCCCACCCGGGCCTGACCGTGACCCTGCAGGCGGCCAACTCCGCCGACGTGGCGGCCGCCGTGCTCGCGGGCCGGGTCGAGCTGGGCTTCGTCGAGGGCCCGGACCTGCCCGGCGGTCTGCACGCGGAGACCGTCGCCACGGACCGCCTGGCCGTGGTGGTCGCCCCGGGCCACCCGTGGGCCCGGCGCCGTTCGGTGGCGGCGGCGGAGCTGGCGGCCACGCCGCTGGTGTCGCGGGAGGCCGGCTCGGGGACGCGCCGGGCGTACGAGGAGGCGCTGGGTCTAGGGCAGGCCGCACCCCTGCTGGAGCTGTCGTCGACCACGGCGATCAAGCACGCGGTGGCCGCGGGCTCCGGGCCGGCGGTGCTCAGCTCGCTCGCGGTGACGGCCGAGCTGGCGGCGGGCACCCTGGTCGCCGTGCCGACCTCGGTCGCGCTGCAGCGGCGCCTGCGCGCGGTTTGGAAGACGGGCGACCAGCTGACCGGCCCGGCCCGCGACCTCTACGCCATAGCCCGCCGCCACCGCGACGGCGGCCGCATCAAGGGAGCTTGACCGCCACGGCGGCCGGATCAAGAACACATGACCACCACGGCGGCCGGATCAAGAACACATGACCACCACGGCGGCCGTGGTCAGGAGCGCCTGACGGCCACGGTGACGCGCTGCGGCGTGGCGAAGATCGCGCCGGCCCACCCGTCGGCATCGCGGAAGGTGAGGCTCGTCGCGCCGTCAGCCGCCCGGTCGCCGACAATCGTGAAGGCGGCCCGCGGCAGATCCCGCCGATAGAACGACAGCACCGCCTCGGGACCGGGCGCGACCAGCGTGAACGACGCACCGGACGCCCGGTCGGCCAGATCGGTCACGCGGCTGCCCGGCGGCAACCGGAACCCGGCGGGCGCATTGCGCACCACGGGCGCGGCCGCGGCGACCGCCCGGACCCCCGGCGCGGCCTGCCGGGGCGCCGACGCCGGGGCCACGACGGAGGCAGCGGAAGCGGCCGGCGCGCCGCCGAAGACCCCGGCCCCGGCCAGCAGCACGGCGGCGATCCGTCTCGCGAGCATGCCCACCATCCTCGGTCATCCGGTCAAGCCCGAGCGTATCCGATGCGCATGGACAAACGTCAAAGTTCGCGCGGATGCCCATCGAGGAGCGGGGTCGGCGCAGACAGGTGGTCCAGATCCAAGATCTCGCTACGCCGCGCCCGCGACAAGGGAAACTCGTCGATGGGGATCACTTCGGCCGTGACCTGGGTCACCGCATTGACGACGGCGACGCATCGACCGGCGGACGACACCGTGCGGCCCACGCCTCACCGAGGGCCATCCAGAGCCAGTGGCGCTCGGCATTGCTACCCGCCGCCAGGAGGCGCCCGGCGATCTCGCCCGAGCTGCGGGTGAGCTCGCCGCCGGCGTCGTACAACCAGTCGTTCAGCCGATCAGGAACGTCGGGGAACGCATCACCGGCGAAGGTGGGCAGCGTGTTGGGCTGCACCACCACGCACAGGGTGAGGTCGAAGGGACGCTTCGCCCATCCCGCGGGGGCCTCGACACGCAACTCGACCACCTCCCCGAAAGCCTGCCCTTCCGGGCTCGCCGGCTTACGGGCCTTGGAGGCGGCGACGGCCTCCAGCGGCCTGAGCCACGGGGTCACCTCGTCCGGGAAGGCGAAACGGCCGAACTTGCGTGCCACATCACCGGCGAAACGACGGATCTCCTCGTCGGTTGCCACACCGGCGAGGCGTGGACGGCCCGCGACGCGACTCTTGGCCACAGTGCCGATCACGTCCAGGTCGGCGAAGTCGTTGTCGCTGATCCGGGGCAGCTGGGCGAACCGGGGCCGCTTACGGTCCCGGGCTTCTCTCGCCTGGTTTCCCGTCAGCCGGATGCGACGGGCCACCTGAACCGCCTGCCGACCGGGCAGGACTATGTCGCACGTCTGGCTGACCAGTACGACGCCGAGCGGCGCCGGCACCAGGACCGGCTCGCCGCCCGGTCCGACGGCAGGCACCGTCGTCAGAGATTCGAGAACGTCCGCCTGCTGGTAGGCCGTCATCGCCGCAGCGATGAGCTCGTTCACCTCTCCGTGCTCGTCGACCTCGACCGCTGGTGTCGCGGCCCCTGTCGTCATCTCTCCACCTCGTCGACATGACTCCCGCCCAGCAACTCCTCGGGGGCGAACGGAGTGCCGGAGAAATCGCGTGCGTCGGATCGGTGCCGGCCGCGGATCCGGTCGACGATGCTGCCGTCGGCGGTCGGGGCCAGCAATGCTGCCCGCCGGTCGTCGGGGCCGCCCGGCAACTCACGGACGAGCCCGACCAGCTCCGCGAGCAGCTCGGCATTCGACGAGTTCATCCGGCCACCGGTGGCCCACAGGTGCACGGCCCTGCGGGAGACGCCGAACAGGCGCCCCAGCTGCTCCCAGGTCAGCCCGGAGGCCTCGCGCAGCCAGCGGACCTCCGCCGCCTGAGCGGTCCTTGGCGTCGCTGCGCTTGACACCGGCGCGACATCGACCGGGTCGGGCTTGGCCGGGGCTGACATCCCGGCGGCATCGCTGGTGACGATCACCCGGCCCGTGGAAGTCCGGTCGCCGATGTACCACACCTGCGGTTCAACGATCGGCGCGGTCGTGCCGGTGCCTGTCAGTGAACCGAAGGCCAGACTGCCGGCGACCACCAGGCGCACGCCGCGGCCGGCAGAGCGCGGTTCGGAGTCGGCATCACTGCTGGGCTCGGGCGGATGCGGCGAGGTGGAACTCACGCTCCATCACCTCGGAACCGGGTCAGGAAGTACGGGGTGACCATCCACCGGAAGTAGCGGTAGGCGCGCTCGGCCAACTCGTAGAGGTGCTGCTCGACCTCCTCGGGCGCGACGTCGTGCCGGCCCTGCCGGAAGGAGTCGAGGTCGAGGACCCAGCTGCTGCCGTCGACCGGCGGCAGGGCGGGATCGAGCAGTGCACCGCCGGGCAGCAGTCCCCACCGGGCTTGCAAGCCGTTGGCATCGTCCAGGTGGTACAGCGCCTCGTGGATGCTGTGAGTGAGACGAGCCCGGCCGCCGACCACCGCGCCGACCTCACCGAGAGCATCTGCCCGGATGAGGGCCGGCAGCTCCCCGAGGGCCGATGGGTGTTCGAGCCGGTTGATGTAGCGGAGACCGATCCGCTCGACGAAAGGCGGCCGCACCACGTCGGTGAACTGCTGCCACGCCTCGACCAGCCGGGCGACGAACTCCGTCCGCGAGGAGTAGGCCGATGTGTGCAGGGCGAGGAAGGTGTCGCCGAAGGAGACCTGCCACCTCTCGTCAGCGCTCTGCAGCTGCCAGACCTGCGCCGCCCCGGCAGCCGGCGACACCCCTTCGGGGGTGATGGTGACCGCGACCTCGCGCCGCTCCTGCAGGATCGGAAAGTCGCGGCTCATCGCCGCCGCGAACGCGTGCGCAGTCTCGGGTCCGGTGGCGAGTGCGGTGAGACGCGGGAACCGCACCTGGGTCAGCACCCGCGCGAGCGGCGCACCGGCCAGCGGCACTTCCGCGACCGGCTCACTCCCGAACGGATCAGCCACCGTGCCGGTCTGCGCCTGCATACTTCACACTCTACTTCACAGCGGGCCACGCGCTGCGAATCGGCTCGGACTAGATTGACGCGATGGGGAGCACGCACGAGGTCGTCAATCAGCCGCCGCCGCTGGGCGGGCACGACGTGGCCGCGGACCCGGCGTTGCTGGAGGCGGTGGAGCGGGAGGGCGCCGGCTGGGCGGCCGATGAGCTGCACCGGCTGGGGAAGCTGGCCGGGCAGGAGGATCCGCAGCGGTGGGCCGAGGACGCCAACCGGTACGAGCCGCGGCTGGTCACCCATGACCGGTACGGCCACCGCGTCGACGAGGTCGAGTTCCATCCCGCGTGGCACCGGCTCATGGAGGTGGCGGTCACCCACGGGCTGGCCGGCGCCGCGTGGGGCGAGGACAGGGCCGGCGCCCACGTGGCCCGGGCGGCCAAGCTGCACGTCTGGAGTCAGGTCGAGGCGGGGCACACGTGCCCGGTCTCGATGACCTACGCCGTCGTGCCGGCCCTGCGCCACGCCCCGGAGCTGGCGAAACGCTACGAGCCGTCGCTGACGAGCCGGGTCTACGATCCGGGGCTGCGGACGCCTGCGACCAAGCGGGGGCTGCTCGCGGGCATGGGCATGACCGAGAAGCAGGGCGGCTCCGACGTACGCGCGAATTCCACCGTCGCCACCGAGCAGCCCGACGGCACGTGGCGGCTGCGGGGGCACAAGTGGTTCACGAGTGCGCCCATGTGCGACCTGTTCCTGGTGCTGGCGCAGGCGCCGGAGGGGCTGTCGTGCTTCCTGGTGCCGCGGGTGCTGCCCGACGGGAGCCGCAACCCGTTCCGGATCCAGCGGCTCAAGGACAAGCTGGGCAATCGGAGCAACGCCAGCTCGGAGCCGGAGTTCGACGACACGACCGGGTGGCTGGTGGGGGCGCCGGGTCAGGGCGTACGCACGATCATCGAGATGGTGTCCATGACCCGGCTGGACTGTGTGACGGGGTCCGCGTCCGGGATGCGGGCCGCGCTGGTGCAGGCCGTGCACCATGCCCGGCACCGGTCGGCGTTCGGCGGCCCCTTGATCGGCAAGCCGCTGATGCGCGCCGTGCTGGCGGACCTGGCGGTGGAGACCGAGGCCGCGACGGCGCTGGCCCTGCGGCTGGCCGGGGCCGTCGACCGCCGGGAGTACGCCTTCGGCCGCCTCGCCGTGGCGATCGGCAAGTACTGGGTGTGCAAGCGCCAGCCGGCCGTCGTCGGGGAGGCGCTGGAGTGCCTCGGCGGCAACGGGTACGTCGAGGAGTCCGGCCTGCCCCGGCTCTACCGCGACGCCCCGCTCAACTCGATCTGGGAGGGGTCGGGCAACGTGCAGGCGCTCGACGTGCTGCGGACGCTGCGCCGGGATCCGGCGAGCTGGGCGGCGTACCGGGCGGAGGTGGAGGCCGCGGCGGGCGCGGACAGCAGGCTGGATGCGGCCTTCCGCGAGCTGGACACGATCGGGCGGAGCGAGGATCAGGCGCGGCGGCTGGTGGAGCGGATGGCGCTCGTGCTGCAGGGGTCGCTGCTGGTCCGGTACGCGCCGCCGGCCGTCGCCGACGCGTTCTGCGCGAGCCGGCTCGGCGGTGCCGGTGGCGCGACTTTCGGCACACTGCCCGCGGGAACGGACACCGGCGCGCTGATCGAGCGGGCCCTGCCCGGCTGGGACAGGCCCTAAAGTGCGCCACCGCGCTGCCGATGGCCCAGTGTGCGGAAGGGACCTGCCGACCGGGTGGTCGTGGCGTGGATTCTCGCGGGGCTGACAGTCACCCTCGCGTACCCCATGCTGTCCGACGGCACTCCCCTGGCCGCCGCGCTCTACAACGGCTTCGGCCTGGCGACCCTGGCGGCGATCGTCGCCGGGATCCTGCGCAACCGGCCCGCCCAGCGCCTCGGCTGGTGGATCTTCGCGGCCGCCGTGCTGTGCCGCATCGGCGGAGACATCACGTACGAGATCTATCGCCAGGTCCTGCAGCAGCCGCCGTTCCCGTCGGTCGCCGACGTCTTCTACCTGACCGCCTGTCCGCTGCTGATCACGGCCACCGTGCTGCTGACCCGCGGGCGTGGCCGGGCCGACCGCGGGGGGCTGCTCGACGCCGCGATCATCGTGGGCGGGCTGGGGCTGGTGTGGTGGCTGTTCTTCATCGGGCCGACCGCCGCCAACCCGGAGCTCCCGCCGGGGCAGCGCCTGATCCTGGCCGCCTACCCGGCCAGCGACCTCGTGCTCGTGGCGGTGGTGGCGCGCCTGCTCGCCCGGGGCGGCCGCCCGCACCGCAGCCTGCTGCTGCTCTTCGCCGGCATCGCGGGCCTGCTCTACTCCGACGTCGGCTATCAGGTCGTCATCGCCTGGGCGCCGGCGCTCGAGGGCGCGATCGCGGTCGGCTGGCTGCTGGCGAACACGTTCTGGGCGGCGGCGGCCCTCGACCGGTCGAGCGGCATGCCCGCCCCGGCCGGGGCGAAGGCCGGGCGGATGGGCCCCACCCGGCTGGTCTTCCTGACCGCCAGCATGCTGCTGATCCCCGCCCTGCTGGCCGGGGGCCGGTTCTCCGCCGACGAGCGCGGCGCGCCCGGCTGGGTCGCGGTCGGCATCGGCGCGGTCGTCCTGTTCTCGCTGGTGTTCGCCCGGATGTCCGGGTTCGTCCTGCAGGTGCAGCGGCAGGCGCGGCAGCTGGAGGACCTGGCATTGCGCGACCCGCTGACCGGGCTGGCGAACCGCCGCGTGTTCGAGGAGCGCCTGGCCGCCGCGGTCGCCGCCGGCGCCGGGCACAGCCCGCAGGTGGCGGTGCTCGACCTCAACGGCTTCAAGGACGTCAACGACCGGCTCGGGCACTCCGTCGGCGACCGGCTGCTGGTCGTCGTCGCGACCCGGCTGGCCCGGTCGGTGCGCGAGGGCGATCTGGTCGCGCGGCTCGGCGGGGACGAGTTCGCCGTGCTGCTCCCGGACGCGCACTTCACCGTCATGGATGCCATCGCCGAGCGGATGGCCACCACGCTGCGCCGCCCGATCGAGGCGGACGGGCACCAGCTGCTCGTCTCGGCCAGCATCGGCAGCGCCGACGGCACCGGCCTGGACCGGCCCGGCGAGCTGCTGCGCCGCGCCGACCTGGCCATGTACGCCGCCAAGGAGGCCGGTGGCGCCCGGCACCGCCGCTACACCCGCGACCTCGACCGGCGCGCGGGCGAGGAGGCGAAGCTCGGGGCCGAGCTGCGGACCGCCCTGGACGCCGGGCAGTTCCAGGTGGTCTACCAGCCGATCGTCTCCCTGCCGCTCGGCCGGACCGTGGCGGTGGAGGCGCTGGTCCGCTGGCAGCACCCGCAGCGCGGGCCGGTCGGCCCGGCCGAGTTCATCCCGGTCGCCGAGCACAACGGGCTCATCGTCGAGCTGGGCGCGTGGATCCTGCGGACGGCGTGCGCCCAGGCCGCGGCCTGGCGGCGCGAGCTGGGCGACGCCGCGCCGGAGCGGATGTCGGTCAACGTTTCCGCGCGGCAGCTCGCCGAGCCGGGCTTCGCCGGCCTGGTCGCCGACACCCTCGCCGCCACCGGGCTCGCCGCGCACCAGCTGGTCGTGGAGGTCACCGAGACCGCGGTGTTCGGCGGCGGCCAGGCCGTCCAGGCCGTCCAGGACCTGCACGAGCTGGGCGTCCAGATCGCCCTCGACGACTTCGGCACGGGCCACTCGTCGCTCGGCCTGCTGCAGACGGTCCCGGTCGACATCCTCAAGGTCGACAAGTCGTTCGTCGACACGATCACGATGGCGGGGCGGCACGCGGTGATCGCCACCGCGCTCATCCAGGTCGCCGGGGGGCTCGGGCTGCAGGCCGTCGCGGAGGGTGTCGAGACCGCCGAGCAGGCCGCCGAGCTGCACCGCCTCGGCTACCGGCTGGCCCAGGGCTATCACTTCGGGCGCCCGGTCGCCGTCCCCGGCTTCGCGGCGGCCCTGGCATGAGCCGCGACCGGATCTGGCGGGCGTGGCTCGCCCTCGGCGCCGCCATGGTGGGCGTCTACTACCTGGTGCCCCGGGACTCCCTCGCCTCCAACCTGGTGTACGACGCGCTCGGCCTGGCGTCCAGCGCGCTGATCCTGGTCGGCATCCGGCTGCACCGCGCCGAGCGCCCCGCGCTGTGGTACTGGTTCGCGGCCGGGCAGACCACGTGGGTCCTCGGCGACCTGACCTGGGAGTACTTCAAGTACATCCGGCACGAGGAGCCGTACCCGTCGGCCGCGGACATCTTCTACCTGTGTGCGTACCCGATGCTGGTGGCCGGGCTGCTCATGCTCGCGCGCGGGCGTGCGGGCGGCCGGCGCGACGTGGCGGCGCTGGTCGACGCGGCGATCGTGGCCACCGGGCTGGGCCTGGTCTTCTGGGTCTTCGTCATGCACCCGATCGCGGCCGACACCACGGCGTCCACCGTCGAGCGGGTGGTCGGCGTCGCGTACCCGGTCTGCGACGCGCTGCTGCTGGCCATGCTCGCCCGCTTCTACACGGCGGTCGGCCGGCGCCCGGCGAGCATCCGGCTGCTCGGCGTGGCCGCGGGGCTGCTGCTGGTCTCCGACATCGGCTACTCCCTGGTCGGCCTCTACTCCGAGACCGAGCAGAGCGTGCTCGACGCCGGCTGGCTGCTCTCGTACGTGTGCTGGGCCGCCGCCGCCCTGCACCCCTCCATGCGCGACGCCGGCGCCGTGGCACCCGCCCCGAACGGCGCCCGGGTCGGCCGCTCCCGCCTGGTCGTCCTCACGGTCTGTTCCGTCCTCGCCCCGGGCATGCTCTTCCTGCCCGGCATCGGCGGCGACGAGGTCGACCGGATCACGATCGCGGCCGGGGCGGTCGTGCTCTTCGTCCTGGTGCTGGCCCGGATGAGCGGCTTCGTCGGCCAGGTCCAGGCCCAGGCCGACCAGCTCGAGGACCTGGCCATGGCCGACGACCTCACCGGCCTGGCCAACCGCCGCCGCTTCGAGCAGGACCTGCAGCGCGCCCTGGCCGCCGGCCCGGCCGCCGTGGCGCTGCTGGACCTCAACGACTTCAAGGGCGTCAACGACAAGCTCGGCCACGCCGTCGGGGACCGCCTGCTCACCGTCGTCGGCGGGCGGCTGCGGCTGGCCGTCCCGGAGCCGGTGCTGGTCGCCCGCATGGGCGGCGACGAGTTCGCCCTGCTCATGCCCGGGTTCTCCGGCCCGGCGGCGGACGCCACGGTCGCCATGCTCGCCGAGGTGCTGCGCGCGCCCGTCGTCACCGGCGACCACGAGCTGCTCGTCCGGGCCAGCATCGGCGTCGCCGACGGCACCGGGACCACGGACCCGTGGGAGGTGCTGCGCCGCGCCGACGTCGCCATGTACGCGGCCAAGGAGGGCGGCGAGGGCCACCACCGCTGGACGCCCGAGCTCGACCTGCGCGCCGAGGAGCAGGCCCGGCTGGGCGCCGCCCTGCGCGTGGCCCTGGACACCGGCCAGTTCCGGGTGGTCTACCAGCCGATCGTCGCGCTGCCGCTGGGCGGGACGGTGGCGGTCGAGGCGCTGGTCCGCTGGCACCACCCCGACCAGGGCCTGATCAGCCCGGCCGACTTCATCCCCGCGGCCGAGCGCAACGGGCTCATCGTCGAGCTGGGCGCGTGGATCCTGCGGACGGCCTGCGCGCAGGCCGTCTTCTGGAAGCGCGAGCTGGGCGACGCCGCGCCGCAGCGGGTGTCGGTCAACGCGTCCGCGCGGCAGCTCGCCGAGCCCGGCTTCGCCGACCTGGTCGCCACGGTGCTCGCGGAGACCGGCCTGGATCCCTCCGGCCTGACCGTGGAGATCACCGAGACCGCGGTGTTCGGCGGCGGCCTCGCGGTGGACGCGGTGGTGGCCCTGCGCGCGCTGGGCGTCCGGGTCGCCCTCGACGACTTCGGTACGGGCCACTCCTCCCTCACCCTCCTCGAGACGGTGCCCGTCGACGTCCTCAAGGTCGACAAGTCGTTCGTCGACAACGTCACCCGCGCGGGGCGGCACGCGGTCATCGCCACGGCGCTGATCCAGGTGGCGGAGGGGCTCGGGCTGACCGCCGTGGCCGAGGGCGTGGAGACCGCCGAGCAGGCCGCCGAGCTGCACCGCCTCGGCTACCGGCTGGCCCAGGGCTTCTACTTCGGCAAGCCCTCCCCCGACGCCGGCCTGGGCTGCTCCCTCTACGCCGAGGCGCTCCCGGCCGCCCCCGCCAGCCGATAGACCGACACGTGCGAGCGTGACTCCGCGGTGAACTCGCCGCCCGTCCAGTCCGCGTGCCGGCTCTCCAGCGCGAACCCGGCCAGCTGTCCCATCAGGTCCAGCTCGGCGGGCCAGATGTAGCGGTGCGGCGTACGCCCCACGCGCGCCTCCCGCCGGTCGGGCCGCTCAGGATCGAACTCGAAGTGGTACGACACCAGCCGCTGCCGCACCACGTCGAAGTGATCCAGTCCGAAGTAGCCCGGGCGCCCCCCGAACACGACGGCGTCCTGCCCCGGCGGCAACGCGCGCAGCTCGGGCACCCACAGCTCGATCACGAACCGCCCGCCGGGCCGCAGGTGCCGCGCCGCGTTACGGAAGCAGGCGACCTGCTCCTCCTGCGTGAGCAGGTTGCTGATCGTATTGAACACGAGGTAGACCAGCGAGAACTCCCCCGGCGCCGTCGCCTGCGCCATGTCCCCGACCGTGACGGGCAGCGCCTGGTCGTCCACTTTGGTCCGCAGCACGGCCACCATCGGCTCCGACAACTCGATGCCGCTGACCGGGATCCCGCGCTCCCGCAGCGGCACCGCAACCCGTCCGGTCCCGACGGCGAACTCCAGGGCCCGCCCATCCCCGGCGAGCGCGGCGAGCTTGTCCACCACCGGCCCGAGGACCTCCGGCGCGAACATCCCCGTCCCGGGCGTGTCGTACCGTGCCGCCACATCGGCATCCCAGATCTCGTCCTGTCGCATCCCCCGACCCTGGATCAGGATCCCCGATGCGTCGACCCCTTTTTCGCGGCGCCGAGCCGTGACAACCTTCGATGCATGAGTGACGAGCCGCAGACCGCGCGCATCTGGAACTACTGGCTCGGCGGCACCGACAACTTCGAGGTGGACCGGCGGGTGGGCGATCAGATCCGGGCGGCTTTCCCGCAGATCGTCGACAACGCGCGCGCGTCCCGGGCGTTCCTCGTCCGCGCGGTGAGCTGGGCGGCCGGGGAGGCCGGCATCCGCCAGTTCCTGGACGTCGGCACCGGACTGCCCACCGCGGACAACACCCACGAGGTGGCGCAGCGGATCGCGCCCGGGTCACGGGTGGTCTATGTGGACAACGATCCGCTGATCCTGACCCAGGCGCGGGCGTTGCTGACCAGCAGCCCGGAGGGCGCCACGCGCTATATCGACGCCGACGCCCGCGACTCGGCGCGAGTGCTGGCGGCGGCCCGCGAGACGCTCGACCTCGACCGGCCCGTCGCGCTGATCATGTCGGGCATCCTGGGCCACGTCACGGACGACGAGCAGGCGCTCGCCATGGTCCGTGACTATGTCGCCGCGCTCGCGCCGGGCAGCTTCCTGATCGCGCTGGACGGCTCGCACAGCGTCGAGCACGGCGCGGCCGAGAAGATCTGGAACGAGCAGGCCCATCCGCCCTACGTCCTGCGCAGCCCCGCCGCGTTCGCCCGCTTCTTCGCCGGGCTGGAACTGGTCGCGCCCGGGGTGACCTCGGCTCCGTTGTGGCGGCCCGGCGCCGGCGACCCGCAGCGGCTCGACGTGGTCTGCGGCGTGGCCCGCAAGCCTTGACCGCGTCGTCACAGGTGGTGGATTAGCGAGGTGCCCGACGGCGCGTACCCCTGGCGGCCGTAGAAGCGGACCGCGCCGGCGTTCGCGTGGTGGATGCCGGCGGTCAGGTACGCGATCCCCTGCGCCGCCGCCCAGCGATGCGCCGCGGCCACCAGCCGCGCCCCGGTCCCGTGGCCCCGCGCGGCCGGGTGGACGACCGTGTGGATCTGGGCGGACGGGACAGGGCGCAGGATCTGGTGGTCCGGGGGCGGCGGGTTGCGGACGATCTCGACCATGCCGCCGCCCGGGTGGAGGAGCACGACGCCCCGGGCCGGATCCGCGAGGAAGGCGCGGAAGTGGCGTTCCACGGCGGCCCGGTCCGGCATCCGGTAGGCGCGCGGGTCGAGGGCCAGGTGCGCCGCCGCGTTGGCCTCGCGCAGGGCGCACAGCTCGGGCAGGTCCGCCGGGGTCGCCGGGCGGATCACCGGCCGGTCAGCTCGGTGATGCTCGCCGTCAGGTCGGCCTGGCCGATGGGGTCGACGAGGCCGCCGGTCCGCGCGTCCTGCATGGCCTTGGCCAGCTGGACCCGGCGCAAGGCCTCCTTGATGTCCGCGCCGGTCATGCCGTGGCTGAGCCGGCCCAGCTCGGCGAGGTCCAGCCCGTCGGCGAACATCGTGAAGCCCGGCTGCTCGTGCGTCGCCGCGAGCTGCGCGATCATCTTGCGGAAGATCTCCGTGCGGCCGGCGTCGTCGGGCTTGGGCACCGAGATCTTGATGTCGAAGCGGCCCGAGCGGATGAGCGAGTCGTCGACCCGGTGCGGGAAGTTGGTCGTGGCGATGACCAGGACGTTCGGGTTGGCCTCGATGAGGTCGTTCATCTCCTGCTTGAAGATGCCGGCGACGGCGTTGATGGCCTGGCTGGCCGCGTCGCCGCCCGCCCCGGCGTAGCTGATGATCGAGTCGAACTCGTCGAAGAGCATCACGGTCGGCACCCGGTAGCGGCGGGCGTCGCGGAAGATCTGCTTGATGTTGCGCTCGGAGCCGCCCAGCCACTTGTCGAGGATCTCGGGCGTGCGGATCTCGCGGAAGTCGGCGCCGATCTCGTTGGCCAGCGCGCGGGAGAGCATCGTCTTGCCGGTGCCCGGCGGGCCGTACATGAGGATGCCCTGCGGCCGGCGCGCCCCCCAGCGGGCCATCGCCTCGGGGTGGCGGAACGACACGGCGATCTGGCGCAGCTGCGCGACCACGTCCGCGAGCCCGCCGACCTGGTCGAGGGTGACCTCCTGCGTGGTCGTCGTGACCCGCGGGAGGGACTCCCGGGCGACCACGTAGTGCCGCCCCGCCAGGTCGGTGTCCGCCGGCGTCAGGCTCACGACCACCTGCAGCGTCAGGCGGACCATCGCGGCCAGGTGCTCGGGCGTGACCTCGTCGCGGGGCACCTCGGCGCGCAGCCGCACCAGCGTGCCGTCGTCGGCATAGGTCACCTGCGCCTGCAGGCCGGCCGCGGCGTCGGCCAGGATGTCGGGCCGGTCGTCGTGCTCCGGCGCCGGGCCGGTCGGGCGGTCGAGACCGAGCTTCTTGTACGCCGCCACGGCCGCCGTCCCGACCCCGTCCACGATCTTCGTGGCGATCGGGTCGCCGGCCTTGATCCGCTTGGCGAGCAGCTGCCCGACGGGGTCGTTGCCGAGCACCACGGCGCGGATCCTGTCCCGCTGCGGCGTGCCGTCGTCCACGGTGCTGATCTCGGCGACGAACACGTGAGCCGCGTCGCCGCCCGTTTTGTCCGCACTCGACACGGTCAGCCGCACCCGCCGCACGGGCGCCGGGAACGTGGCCCGGCCCAGCAGCTCCACCGGATTCACCCGCGCCGCGGCCAGGATCGTGCCGGCCTCGACGATCTCCACGGACGCCCCGGCGTACGGGAAGGACTCGGTCATGAGGACCCCCTCTCCCTTCCCAGAGTGACACGCCCGTGCCCCAGCGTCCCGTCGCGCAGCCCGAACGTGGTCACGACCGCACCGGCCAGCAGCACGCCCACCAGCACGAGCAGGGCGCGGGACGGCACCAGCCCCAGCACCGCCACGCCGAGGGCAGCGCCCACCTGGCGGCCGGAGTTGAGCACGCCCGCCCCGATCCCCGCGTACCGGGCCGGCACCGCCGTCGCCACCCCCGCCACCAGCGCGGGCAGGGTGAACGACACCCCGGTGCCGAAGGCCAGCAGCCCGGCCAGGGTCGCCGCCAGGGCGGTGGAGGCCGCCAGCACCGCGGCGCCACCCGCCATGAGCAGGAAGCCGAGCGTGGCCGGCCGGCGCGGCCCGAACCGGGCGGTCAGGCGTCCGGTCAGGGGCGGGTTGACCACCGTGGGCACGGTCAGCGGCAGGAAGGCCAGCCCGGTGCCGAGCGCGGACCAGCCCCGCTCGGCCTGGAGCGCCAACGACAGCACGAAGAGCAGCCCGGACAGCCCGAAGGTCGCGAGCAGGCCCGCCAGCACCGCGGGCCGGACCCCGGGGGCGCGCAGCAGGGCCGGGGGCAGCAGCGCCGCGTCCCCGGCCCGGCGCTCCACGGCCACGAACACCGCACCGGCGACCACCGCCACCGCACCCGCCGCCAGGACCGGCCCCTCCACCAGCGCGTACACCAGCGCACCCAGCGCGATGACCGCCGCGACCTGCCCCGTCAGGTCGAGTCCCCGCGCCGCCGCCGGTGGCGTTCGCGGTGCCGAGCGCACGGTCAGCACCACGCCGGCCGCGGCCAGGGGCACGTTGACCAGGAAGATCCACCGCCACCCGGCCGTCTCGACGAGGATGCCGCCCGCGACCGGCCCGGCGACCAGCGCGAGACCGGTCAGCGCGGCCCATGCACCGACGGCCCGGGCACGCGCGGCGGGATCCCGCCACGCCGCGGTCAGGATCCCGAGCGACGCGGGCAGGACACATGCCCCGGCCACCCCGAGCGCCAGCCGCAGCGCGACGAGCACCGGCAGGGTTCCGGCCGCCGCCGTGAGCGCCGACAGCGCGCCGAAGGCGACCAGCCCGCCGACGAACACCCGGACCGCCCCGAGCCGGTCGGCCAGCCGCCCGGCGGTGAGCAGCAGCGCCGCGAAGGTGATCGTGTACCCGTTCGTCACCCACTGCAGGCCGCTGAGCCCGGCGTGCAGGTCCGCGCCGATCGCGGGCAGGGCGACCGAGACGATCGTGAGGTCGAGCAGCACCAGGAAGTATCCGAGCGAGAGCCCGGGCAGCAGCAGACGTGACGGCATGCCACCGATCACATCAGCCGGGCGGGGACCACGGTGGACGTCGAGCGCCGGAGGTGCCGCTGGCTATCATCGGCTCAGCCGAGGGAGGGGGCAGCCGGGTGGAGTTGCGCAACCTCCGCGCCTTCGAGGCCGTGGCCCGCACGCTGAGCATCACCGCCGCCGCGCGGGAGCTGCACTACGCGCAGTCCACCGTGAGCGAGCAGCTCCAGGCCCTCGAGCGCGAGCTCGGCGCCGAGCTGCTCGACCGCTCCCCGCGCCAGGTGCGGCTCACTGCCCAGGGCAAGATCCTCGCCGGGTACGCGGCCCAGGTCCTGCATCTCGTCGACGAGGCCCGGCACGCGGTGGCGCAGCCCGTCCCCGAGCTGGCCGTCGGCGCGCTGGAGACGGTGAGCACCCAGCTGCTGCCCGAGATCCTGGTCCGCCATCGGGCCGCCGCGCCGGGGACCCGGGTCCGGGTGACGCAGCACCAGCGCGGGGCGCTCCACCGGGCCGTCCGGCAGGGCGACCTGGACCTGTGCCTGACGTTCGGCCCGGCGCCCGCCGACCCGGCGCTGCGCTCGGAGAAGCTGCGCGACGAGCCGCTGGTCGTGATCGTGCCGCCGGGACAGACCTCGTACGCGCAGCAGCCCTTCCTGGCGACCGAGCGGGGGTGCGGCTTCCGGGCGATGTACGACGAGTTCTTCCCGGAGCCGCCCGCCGTGGAGGTGGGCAGCATCGGCACGCTCATCGGATGCGTCGCCGCCGGGATGGGATGCGCGTTGCTGCCGATGGTGGCCGTCCGGGAGCGGGCCGGGCGCGGCGAGATCGGGCTGGTCGAACTCGGCGGTCCGGCGCCGCACGCCCCGCTGCTCATGACGTGGCTCGACCGGCACAGCACGAACCCGACGCTGGTCGCGTTCCAGTCCGTCCTGCGCGCCGGGCTCAGTGCGAGAACGGCGTGACCGGGCGGTCCAGGCGCTCACCGTCGACGGTGATGTCGACCTGTTCGTTGTAGAAGGCGACCAGGCCGGCGATCGCCGCGACCGCCGCGGCGGGATACGCGTACGACCAGGCCAGATCGGGATACCTCCCCGCGGGCGTGCGGACGGCCCAGTAGTCGCTGGTGCGGCCCTTGTAGGGGCACAGCGTGACGGTGTCCGTCCGCTCCAGCGCCCCGATGTTCAGCGCGGTGCGGTCGAGGTAGTAGCGCGGCGGCAGCCCGGTCTCGTACAGGATGACCGGCGCGGACGACTCGGCCAGCAGGATCCCGTCCTTCTCGACGCGGATGTGCCGGGTCGAGCGCAGAGCGTCCACCCGCGAGTACGGGTTGCGCGGATGCCCGAAGATCTCCTCGTCCTCCTCGAACCAGTGGTCAAGGGCGTCCCAACGCAGGCGGACCATGTCCTGCAGGCCGGGCAGGGTGTCGCCGGTGAAGACGCTGGCGGCGGCCGGGCGGTCCCCGGCACTGGTGTGCAGGCCGAAGCGGCGAGCGGTGCCCTGCTTGCGCTTCTCCTCGTGGTTCTCGTCGACCAGCACGTCCTTGGTGATGTCGGCGAGCGGCACGTAGTAGGCCGGGAAGTACGGCACCTCCCACAGGTAGACGGCGTGGATGGTGTCGAGGACCACCTCGTCGCCGATCGTCGCGCGGACCCGCCGGGGCGACGGGGCGATGTGGTTGACCGGGACCGGCGGCCCCGGATACTCGATTGTCGTCATACCTGTAGTCCTACACCGGCTAGCGGCAGGCGATGCTGGTGGAGATGTCGTGCAGGAGCGTGGAGGTCATCGTGGCGTCGTCCTCGACGCCGATGAACACGTGCAGGACGCCGTTCACGCAGCCGACCGAGCCGGTCACGTGGCTGCCGGCGGCGGGCGTCCCCCCGTCCGGTGCTCCCGCGTCGTCGCCCGCGGCCTCGGTGACCCGGATCCGCGCGTGGGCGAGGATTCTCGTGCCGTCGCCGAGTGCGTCCTCGATCGCGCCCAGCGACTCGGTGTGGGTGAGCTCGAACGCGGCGCCGGCACGCCGGTCGCCCCTGGGTGCGGAGGTCCAGTCGACGACGACGGGCTTGTCCTCGGAGATCATGGCGCTGTCCTCCCTCGTGACCAGGTGCTTCTCCTCGCTAGTACACACCCGCGAAGCTGTCCTGGCCCGGGGCCTTCCGGATCGTCACCGTCGGCCGGTCGGCCCGGACCCGGGGCGGCATCCCTCGTCCGTTCGGGGGTCCGTCAGGCGAGCTCCGCATAGAACTTTTCGTGGGCGGCGGCCGCGGCGTCCCAGGTGTGGGCGAAGGCCAACGCGCGACCCGGGGCGGGATCCGATTGCTTGATCGCGGCGGACAGCGCGGCGGCCAGGGACGAAGGATCGGTGCCGTAACCCACCGCGTTCCCGAACACCTCACGCAGCACCGGCAGGTCGCGCACGACGACCGGGACACCGGCGGCCAGGGCCTCCATCGCGGCGAGCCCGAAGCCCTCCTTGGTCGACGGGAAGGCGAACGCCGCCGCGCCGGCCACGATGCCCGGTAGCTCGTCGTGGCCGACCGGCCCGAGGACGACCGGCTCGACTTTCAGAAAAGCCGCGCGTTCCTCCCAGGCGGCCCGGTACGACCGGTAGTCGAACAGCGTCTCGCCGCCCGCGATCACCAGGCGCAGGTCGGGCAGGTCGCGGCGGAGCAGGGCGTACGCGTCGAGGAGGTCGATCGAGCCCTTGCGCGGCTCGATGCCGCCGACGGCGAGCACATACCGGCCGTGCGCCCGCGACGGTTCGGCCGTGGCGAAGCGGGCCGCGTCGACGCCGTTGGGGATGACGGTGGGGTCGAGGCCCCAGCCCGCGCGGACCTCCGCGGCCACGGCGGCGGAGACGCACAGGTGCGCGTACGGGCGGACGATCGCCCGCTCGTGGCACGCCGCCAGCTCGGGGGTGGTGAAGGTGTCGAGGTGGTGGATCGTACGGATGCAATGGTCGACCGCATTCGCGCTGATGCAGTCCTGCGCATGGACGATGTCGTAATCATCGGAAAAAGCCCCGCGCAGCGTCGCGATGGACCGCAGGATCCGAGCGCCGACGTCTTCCCCCTCCAAGGAGGGGAAGGGCACCACGGCCAGCCGGACCAAGGGTGACACCGGCCGGAAGAAGCCACCACCCCGCCCCAGCGTCCACACCGTCACGTCGTGCCCGCGGGCCGCGAGGGCCTCCGCCAGCGCCAGCGTGTGCACCACTCCCCCGCGCGGCCGGGTCGAGTAGGTCAGGAGCGCGATCCTCATGGCGTCTCCACCCGGTAGGAGGCCGGCTTCAGCTCGTCGAGGTGACGCAGCACGCGGCGGGCGGCGGCGATCTCGGCCGCGACGTCCAGGTCGGCGACGGCCAGTCCGGCCTTGGCCCACGTACGCGCGAGGATGTTGCCGGCGGGGCCGACCACCTTGGCCTGGCCCAGGAAGCGCATGCCCCCGACCGCGCCGGTCTGGTTCGAGGAGACCACGACGATCTGGTTCTCGGCGGCGCGCGCGCAGTCGTAGAGGTCGAAGAGCCGGGACTGGCGGTCCTGCGACAGCTTCGGCGCCTGGTTGGTGATGCTCGCGGGCCAGGCGGACAGGCACGCGACGATCTGGGCGCCGCCGAGGGCGAGGGTGCGCGCCGACTCGGGGAACGTCTTGTCGTAGTCGATCAGCATGCCCAGCCGCCCCACCGGCGTGTCGAACGGCGTGAAGCAGTCGCCGGCCCGGTAGACGGTGACCTCGGCGGCGGGCAGGTGGACCTTGCGGTGCCGGCCGAGCACGCCGTCGCCGGACAGGCAGATCGCGGCGTTGTAGCGGTCCTCGCCGTCCGCCTCGCAGTAGCCGACGCAGACGACCATGTCCCGGGCCAGCGCGGCGACGCGGGCCAGGATCGGGTCGTCGGGATCCAGGGCGGGCGGCAGTGCGTGCGGGTCGGGGTGGCGCAGGTCCGCCAGATAGCCGCCGATCGCCGCGTCCGGCAGCACGAGCAGACCCGCGCCGGCCTCCCGGGCGTCGGCGATGAGCTTGCCTATGCGCCCGAGGTCGTACTCGAGGTCGCGGCCGAAGTGAGCGGCGGCGGCAGCGATCCGGGTCATCTATAGGCTTCCGGACGGCGGTCGCGGAGGTGTCCCATCGACCGGCGGGCGGTGGCGAGGGCCTCGGTGACGGGCACGTCGGCGATCGCCATGCCGGGCGCGTAGCCGGTGGTGGCCAGTACGTCGCCGCCGGGATCCACGACCTTCGCGCTGCACACGAACCGCAGCGAGCCGAAGGTGCCGGACTGGTTCGCGGACAGCCAGACGACCTGGTTCTCCAGCGCCCGCGCGCGGTCGAAGAGGTCGAAGCGGCGGGTCCAGCGGTCGTCGGCGAGATCTGCCGGAGCATTCGTACGACTCCCCGGCCACGCCGACACGCACACGATGATCTCGGCGCCGTCGAGGGCCAGCGAGCGCGCGGATTCCGGGAACGCCTTGTCGTAGCAGATCATCAGCCCGATCCGCCCGACCGGAGTGTCGAACGCCGCGAACGACGACCCCGAGCTGTAGCTGGCGTTCTCGCGCAGTGGCTGGTGAACCTTGCGGTGCAGGCCGAGCACCCGCCCGTCCCCGACGGCAACGACGCTGTTGTAGCGGCGGTCCCCGTCGGCCTCTGCTTCGCAAAAACCCGCGCAGACCACCATGTCCCCGGCCAGCTCGATCAGCCGCGCGATCTCCGGCCCGTCGACGCGAAGCGCGGGCGGAAGCGAGGCGGCACCGTCCAAATCGGCCAGATAGCCGCCCAGCGCGGCCTCCGGCAGGGCGAGCAGCTGGACGCCGTCCGCCCGGGCCGCGCCGATCAGCTTCTCGACGCGCGCGAAGTCCCCCTCCAGGTCGCGGTCGAAGGCCTCCGCGACGGCCGCCATGCGAATACTGCCGGTCATGCCCGCCCCAATCCCGTGACGCCGCCGTCGAGGGCGGTCGTGAGTTCTCCGTCCGGCCAGCGCAGCTCGACGCCGCGCCCGGCCACGAGCTCGCCGCACGCGGTGGTCACCGCGGGGCCCGCGGGGGCGTCCCGCAGCTCCCCGGCGGTCAGCATCGCGAAGCCCGGGAAGCAGGTGAGCCAGTCTCCGGCGGTCGCCCCGGCCGGTCGGGGCACGTCGGCCACGTCGAGCACCGCGCCGCAGCCGCTCGCCTCGGCCAGCATGCCGAGGGTGCCCGCGATGCCCGCCATGGACACGTCCTTGGCCGCCCGGGGCTCCGCCGCGCCGGCGAAGCGGACCATCTCGCGCAGCTCCGCGGCCGACCGGTGGCTGGTGGAATCCCATTGCCGCCCCTGGTATCCCGGGCGCCAGCCGCCGCCCAGGTCGGCGGTGAGGCTGATCCGGTCGCCGGGCCGGCCACCCCCGCCGGGCACCGGCCGCGCGGTCCGCCCCAGCGCCGTCGCCGACAGAGCCGCGGGTACGCCCAGCTGGGTGTGCCCTCCGAGCACCGCTATCCCGTACGCCGCCGCACCGCGCCGCACCCCGTCCAGCACCCGCGCCACGAACGCCGCGTCCCGCCCGGCCACCGCGTTGAGCAGCCCGACCGGCTCGGCGCCCATGGCCGCCAGGTCGTTCACGTTGACCAGGACCGCACACCAGCCGGCCCATTCCGGGTCACGTTCCACCATGGACGGCAGGATGGCGTCGCAGGCGGCGATCAGGTCGCTGCCCGGGACGGGAGCACCGTCGTCCCCGGCCCACCCCGCCGGGGCCAGGCCGCTGACCAGGTCGCCGAGGGGGTTCTTGGTCGCCGCGGCGAGGGCTTGCAGCCGCCGGATCGGCCAGCGCATGAGGGCGTGCGGCTGCCCGGCCACCGTCGTGTCGCGCACCGGATGCCAGCCCAGGCGCCGGAACATGGCTGCCCAGCGCTGCTGCACGGTCGCCTCGAAGCGCAGGGCGCCGGCGTTCTCGGCGTAGGCGCACGCCGCCCGGACGAGGGCCGGGCCGATGCCGTGCGCGCCCCGGACCGTGGGGTCGACCACCAGCCGGCCGCCCGCCCACCAGCCGATGTCCGGGCCGTCGGCGACGGGACCGACCCGCACGCCGCCGAGCACCGTGCCGTCGGCGGCCCGCGCGATCAGCACAACCGTGCGCGGGTCGTCGTCGCGGTCGTCCAGGTCGTCCCCGGCGAACAAGCGTTGCTCGTCGACGAAGACCTGCCGCCGCAGCCGGTGATAGTCGCGGCGATCGTCGTCCGGCGAGATCACGAACGACCGTGTTCCCGTGAGGACGGGGGCCAGATCAGTCAGCTGCGTCATTGCGGAATGCCCTCCTGGCCCTCGCGGTCACGGCCGTCGTCCGCCTGCGGAGCGAGACGCTCGGTGCAGTCGCTCATCCCCCGGCCGCCTGGAGGACGCCGCACGCCCCGCACGCGGCACAACCGGCCTTCTGGTCGGCGCCGAGCATTCCGGCCTGCTGCAACAGGGCCGCCACCCGGGCGCTGATGTCGCGGACCAGCGCGGGCGCGGGGGCCGGGATCCCGTCGCGGCGGGCCAGGGTGCCGGCCATCGGGCGGAACGGGACCACGAACGGGTAGACACCCCGCTCGATCAGGGCCGCCGCGCCCGCGACGAGCTCGTCGGGATCCTCGCCCAGACCGATCAGGAGGTACGTGGACACCTGGTTGCGGCCGAACACTGCGACGGCGCGGTCCCAGGCTGCCTCGTACTCGGCCATCGGGACCGAGCCCTTGCCCGGCATCCACTCGCGGCGGATCCGGTCGTCGAGGGCCTCGACGTGGATCCCGATCGAGGCGGCGCCGGCGGCGTACAGGTCGTCGATGGTCCGCAAATCACCGGGCGGCTCGATCTGCACCTGGATCGGCAGGCCGGGCACGGCTTCCAGGACGGCGCGCACCGAGCGGACCAGGTTGCGGGCGCCGCGGTCCGGGCCCGTGGTGGTGCCCGTGGTCATGACCATCTGGGTGATGCCGTCGAGGCGGACCGCGGCCTCGGCGACCTCGGCGAGCTGCGCGGGCGTCTTGGCGGCCACGGTCGCCCCGGCGCGCAGGGACTCCTCGATCGTGCAGAAGCGGCAGCGCTGATCCTCGGCGTACCGGATGCAGGTCTGCACCACGGTGGTCGCCAGGACGTCCTTGCCGTGCAGGCGGGCGATCTGCTCGTACGGGATCCCGTCCGCCGTGCTCAGGTCGTAGAAGCGCGGGCGGTGCACCACCTGCAGCGAGAGCCCGGTGTCGACCTCCCCGAGCCAGACCTTCTGGTCGCGTACCTCATAGGGGCTGTCGATGTTGATCGGCAGGGCCGCGAGCTGGCCGTCGACGATGACGTGCCCGTCGTCGCTGGGACCGGCCCCGGCCGGGCGGCGCACGGGGGTGGGCACCCGCACGCCGCGCACGGCCAGGTCGGAACGGACGTCGAGGGACATCAGAACATGTACGTCGAGTTGATGATGGCGCCCTTGCGGGCGTAGTGGATCAGCGCGTCCTGCACGTCGAGCGGGTGCGTGGGGATGACGCCCTCGATGAGGTCCTCCTCGCGGGCGCCGTGCAGGGACAGGCCGAACCGGCAGGCGTAGACCTTGCCGCCCTCGGCGATGAACGTCTTGAGCGCGTTGTTGATGTTGTGCTCGCCCGGGAAGGCCGAGTTGCCCGTGGTCGGGAAGCCGCGCGTGGCCAGGGCGTTGAGCGAACCGGGGCCGTAGAAGTAGATCGCCGACTCGAAGCCCTTGCGCAGCGCCCGGGTGGCCTGCAGCACCGCGACGAAGCTGACCGACGACTCGTGGGCGATGCCGTGGACGAGGGTGAAGTAGCTCTCGCCGTTCTCGGCCTTGTAGTCGGGGAAGACCTTGGTGCCGCCGTAGATGCTCGAGCCCTCGGGCAGCGACGGGTGCGGGATCTCGTTGAGGGACTGGGTCTCGAGGTCGCTGAGGTCGGTCATGGTGGTGCCCCTTATCCGTAGAGTGTCGCGAAGGTGTCGTGCAGGAAGGCCTTCTCCAGGGCGGTGCTGCCCACGGCGGCGCGCAGCCGGGCCAGCTCGCCGGCGTGGTCGCCCCACGGCTCGTCGCTGGCGAAGAGGACCCGGTCGTGGCCGGAGCCCCGCCGGTCGATCTCGGCGGCGAGCCACCGCGGGGCGAATCCGATCGCCCAGGACAGGTCGGTGTAGACCTGCTTCCCGGCGGCGATCCAGTCGAAGAAGCGGGAGCCGATGAGCTTGATGTGCCCGCTCATGCCGCCGCCGAAGTGGACAAGATGGATCTTGACGTGGTCGCCGTACCGGTCGACCAGGGATCCCACCCGGTCGATGTCGGATGCGGCGCCCGGCGAGGTGTGCACATGGACGACGAGATCGTGCTCCCGGGCCGCGGCGAAGACCGTGTCGACGCCGGGATCGTCCACTGTGCCGCCGAGGAGGAAGCTCATCTTCAGGGCCCGGACACCGGGCTCGCCGGCGAGGGTCAGGGCCCGGGCCGTGCGGGCGGCGTCCGCCTCGCGGGCGGAGACCCAGAGCCCGGCCCGGATCCGGTCGTCGCGCTGGGCGGCCTCGACGACCAGGTCGTTGAAGCCGAAGGCCACGTCCGGGTCGGGGACGCCGTAGTTGGGCAGGACCAGGGCCCGCTCGGTGCCCTCCCGGTCGAGGTCCCTCAGCAGGTCGTCGATGGTGGCCCGGGCGGTCACGTCCGGGTTGACCGGCGGGCCGCCGTAGAAGGGGTAGGCGGGCAGGACGCCCAGGTGCCGGTGGGAGTCGTTCATGCGGCCCACCGTTCGAGGTCGGGATACGTCTCGGTCGGGGTGCCCGCGAGCCAGCTGACCTCGTCCGTGACCCGTTGCCGGCGGGCCGCGGTGATCCGGCCGGCGAGATGGAGCGCGTCACGGGCCACCCCGGCGAAGCGGCCGGATCCCCAGGTGTACTGCCACGGCAGCCCGAGGAAGTACAGCCCCGGGCAGCTGGTCACACCGCGCTCGTGCGTCGGGTAGCCACGGCCGTCGAAGACCGGCACCTCCACCCAGCGATGGTCACGGTGGAACCCGGTCGCCCACACCACCGCGCTCAGTCCCGCGACGGCGAGGCTGTCTTCCTGGTGGGGCGGGTGCCACATCGGAACGTAGCGGGCCTCTGCCGGCGCTGCGATCCCGGTGGCGGCGATGTAGGAGTCGATGGCGTCCTTGATGCCCTCGGCCACGGCATCCGCCCGGTCCAGATTGGCCCCGAGGTCGTCGCCGAAGGTCAGCCGGCCGTCGCTGATCGACCGCAGCCGGCCGTACAGGTGCATGCCCTGCGTCGCGAAGAGCCGCAGGTCGATGTCCCGGCCCCCGTCGCGGCCGGTCATGTAGTGGTTGGCGCGCAGCCGCACCTCGTCCGCGTCGGCGAACTCGTCGATGCCCTTGCGGTAGTGCCCCATCTCGTCGAGCCAGGCGAGCGTGTCGCGACCCCGGTAGCGGCGGGCCGCGCGGGGTGCGCTGCCGACGGCCAGGTGCACCCGGCGGCCCGCGAGATGCAGATCCTCCGCGATCTGGCAGCCGGACTGGCCGGTCCCCACCACGAGCACCTCACCGTCGGGCAGCTGCGCCGGGTTGCGGTACTGCGACGAGTGCAGCTGCGTGAGGCCGGCGGGCAGGCGCTCGGCGATCCGGGGCACGGCCGGGTTGTGGTACGGCCCGGTCGCCACGACCACCTGGTCGGCGGTGCACCGGCCGGCCGTCGTGACCAGCTCGAAGATGCCCGTCGCCAGGCGGCGCAGCCGGGTCACGGCGACGCCCTCGGCCAGCGGCGGGTCGAACGAGGCGGCGTACTTCTCCAGGTAGCCGACCACCTCGGACCCGGGCATGAACCCGTCCGGATCGTCACCGCCGTAGCGCCAGCCCGGCAGGTCGCACTGCCAGTTGGGCGTGACCAGGCAGAACGAGTCCCAGCGCCGCGTGCGCCACTCGTGCCCGACCGTGTGCTTCTCGAGGACGACGTGGTCGATGCCGCGCTCGCGCAGGTACCAGCTCATCGCGAGCCCGGCCTGCCCGCCGCCGACCACGGCGACCGCGTGGTGGGTGTCCGCGACGTTCATGCGCCGACCCCCAGCACCGCGACGTCCCCCTCCGGGAAGCGGGCGGCATGCGCCTCGATCGCCGCGAGCGAGCGGGCGGCGTTGGCGCAGGGGAAGCCGTACGCGGCCTGGACCCGGTCGCTCGCGATGGTCAGCGCCTCGCGGCTGCGGGTCAGGAAGTCGGCGACCGGGAGGGACTGGCCGGCCTGGAAGTAGTCCTCGACGACCGTCGAGGGCGAGTAGATCCTCTGCTCCGGCCCGCCGGGCCAGCGCACCGTCACAAAGCGCTCCGGCATGGCTCTCACCTCGCCGTTCTCGTTGAAGGTGAGAGCCAGTCAAGGGACCACGGGTTTCGGCGAGGTTTCTCCCGGAACAACCGCGCGTTGAAAAGTCCTCACCGGCGACGGTGATGTCGCGCCTGTTACGTCCGGCGCCGCCTCGTCACCGCTGCGTAGACTTCCGGGCTCGTGACCCCTCGTCTCCTGCTCCCCGCAGCCGCGCTCCTCACCCTCGCCGCCTGCTCCGACTCTTCCCCCGGCGCCGCTCCCGCCCCCAGCACGGCACCTCCGCCGGCGGCCACCGTCGGCGCGCCCGGCAGCGCCTGCGAGCTGCCGGTGACGCTCGGCCTCGCGGAGTCCTGGAAGCCGAAGGCCGTCGAGCTCGCCGCGGACGACCCGCTCGCCGAGCTCGCCCGCCGCGGCCCGCTCACCATGGCCTGCGAGATCGACGCCAAGCCCGCGGGAAACATCGGCTTCCTCCGCGTGTGGACCGGCGCCGGCCAGGACCCGCGCGCGGCCCTGCAAGCCTTCCTCGGTACGGACGCCGTGTCGCCCGCATTCACCGACGTCACGATCGGCGGCAAGCCCGCCGTGGAAGTCGTCTACCAGAGCAGGAGCCGGCTCGACGACGAGCTCGAGAAGGAGCGCGCCTTCGCCGTGCCGACCGCCGAGGGCCTCGTGGCGGTCGTCCTCGACAGCTTCGACGACGTCGAGCACGAGCAGATGATCCCCGCGTACGAGCTGGCGAAGTCCACCCTCACCGTGACCGGCTGACCCGTTATGGTGCTCGGATGGCGGCTCGCATCACCGAACTCGTCCTGGACGCCCACGACCCCGGCCTGCTGGCGCGGTTCTGGTGCGAGGTGCTCGGCTACGTCGAGCTCGACCGCGACGGCGACGACATCGAGATCGGGCCGCCCGGCACCGGCTTCGGCGGCCCGCAGCCCACGATCGTGCTGAGCCGCACCGACGACCCCCGGACCGGCAAACTGCGGCTGCACATCGACATCAACGCCACCGACCGCGACCAGGCCGAGGAGCTGGACCGGCTCCTCGCGGCCGGCGCCCGCCCCGCCGACGTCGGCCAGACCGGCGACGAGTCGTGGCACGTGCTCGCCGACCCGGAAGGCAACGAGTTCTGCCTCCTGAGAAGGCGGGTCCCCAAGGTCTGACCGACCGCGTGAGGGCGCGGCCGGCCGTCCGGGGTGGACGGCCGGCCACGGGAGGGCGGTGCTAGCGGATGGCCCCGGCCAGCTCCGGCTCCTCGGGCGACGCCGGGCCGGCGGGCTGCGGGGTGCGCAGCCGCTCGCCTTCGACGTCGACGTCCGGCAGGGCGCGGTCCAGCCAGCGCGGCAGCGACCACGCGCGCCGGCCGAGCAGCGTCATCACGGCGGGCACCAGCGTCATGCGGACGATGAAGGCGTCGAAGAGGATCGCCGCGGCCAGGGCGAAGCCGATCGACTTGATGGTCGGGTCCGGCGCGAGGACGAAGCCGGCGAAGACGCTGATCATGATGATGGCGGCGGCGGTGACGACGCGGGCGCCGTGGGCGAAGCCGTTGACCACCGAGTCGGTCGGGCCGGCGCCGTGGACGTGTTCCTCGCGCATGCGGCTGACCAGGAAGACCTCGTAGTCCATGGCCAGGCCGAAGACGATGCCGATGAGCAGGACCGGGATCATGCTGACGATCGGGCCGGTCGAGGCGACCCCGAAGACGTCCGCGAGCCAGCCCCACTGGAACACCGCGACCACCGCGCCGAACGTCGCGACCACGCTGAGCAGGAAGCCCGCGATCGCCTTCACCGGCACCAGCACCGACCGGAAGAGCAGCATCAGCAGCAGGAAGGCCAGGACCACGATCACCGCCAGGTACGGCCCCAGCGCGTCGCCGACCCGGCTGGAGATGTCGATGTTGACGGCCGTCAGCCCGGTCACCATCAGGTCGTGGTCGCGGATGGCGTGCACCAGGTCCGTGGTCTTCTCGTCGTCCGGGCCGCTGGCCGGGATCACCTGGATGATCGCGGTGTCGCCGGCCGGGTTGACCGCCGGCGGGGTCACCATGGCGACGTCGGGCAGCCCCCGCACGGTGGCGGCGGCCTGCTCGGCCCCGGCGGCGTCGACGACCACGACCAGCGGGCCGTTGAAGCCCGGGCCGAAGCCCTCGGCCAGCAGGTCGTACGCCTTGCGCTGGGTGGTGTCGGTCCCCGCCACGTTGTCGCCGGGCAGGCCCAGGCGCAGGTCGAGCGCCGGGATCGCGATCACCAGCAGGGACAGGACCGAGGCGAGGGTCCAGAGCACCGGACGCCGCGTCACCTGCTGGGCCCACCGCCGCCCGGCCGGAGCCGCCTTGAAGATCCGCCGCGAGCCGGTGACCCGCGTACCGGCGAAGCCGAGCAGGGCGGGCAGCAGCGTCAGCGCGATCACCACGGCCACCACGACGGCCCCGGCGGCGGCCAGCCCCATCTGGGTCAGGAACGGGATGTTGACGACGGCGAGGGCCGCGAGCGCGATGACGACGGTCAGGCCGGCGAAGGTGACGGCGGATCCGGCGGTGCCGGTCGCGTGCCCGGCGGCCTCGGCGGGCGTACGGCCGGAAGCCAGCTCGTGCCGGTAGCGCGACACGATGAACAGCGCGTAGTCGATCGCGACCGCGAGGCCCAGCATCAGGGCGAGGATCAGCGTGTTGCTGCCGAGGTCGACGAAGCCGCTGACGATCTGCACCCCGGCGACCGCGCCCGCGACCCCGAAGACGGCGGTGAGCAGCGGCAGCCCGGCCGCGACGAGCGAGCCGAAGGTGATCAGCAGCACCACGGCGGCGATCCCGAAGCCGATGACCTCGCCGATGCCCACCTCCACCGGGGTCTGCAGCGCGTCGCCGCCCACCTCGACGGTCAGCCCGGCCGCGCGGGCCGCATCGCCGGCGCCGGTGAGCGCCTCCCGGTCGGCGTCGGTCAGGGCGGGCGGTTCGACCTTGTAGGTGACCTGGGCGTACGCGACGGTCCCGGCCTGGTTGACCGCCTGCAGCGGGTCGGTGACGTTCGCGACCTGCGCGCCGGTGCGCAGGGCGGCGACGGTCTGCTCGATCGCCGCGCGGTCGTCGGTCAGCACGGCGCCGGGCGGGGCGGCGAAGACCACGCGGGCCTGCGCGTTGCCCGCCCCGGCCTGCGGGAAGCGCGCGGCGAGCAGGTCCTGGGCCTCCTGCGCCTCGGTGCCCGGGATCTCGAAGGTGTCCGCGGTCGGTCCGTGCAGCGTGAACGCCCCGGCGCCGAGGGCCGCGATCACCGCGAGCCACAGCGCCAGGACCAGTCGGCGGCGGCGGAAGCTGAGCTTCCCGAGCCGGTACAGGTAGGTAGCCATGCCCCAGAACCCTCCCGGCATCCGGGTCCGAAAGCGTCGTCCGCGCGCAGACACCCCGCTACCGCATCCGGCGTACGGGCGCCCGGCCCCGGCTACTGCGTCCGGATGACGTCCGGGCACCCCGCGCCGCGTACCGTGCAAGGGTGATGCGAACCCATGTCCAGGCGTGGAAGCGGGAGCTGGAGCGCCCGCTGCTGCTCGATCTGCTGCTCGCCTTCGTGCTGGGTTTCGCGGTCCTGAAGAAGGCGGCGGTCGACGGCCATCCCGCCGCCGGCGACACGCTCGTCGCGTTGAGCGCCTTCCTCGGCGTGCTGCTGCGCCGGGTCAAGCCGCTCTTCGCGCTCGGCGTCACCACGGTGGCGTCGGTCGGCGCGATCCTGCACGGCGTCAGCAACTACGGGCTGATCGCCGCGCTGGGCGTCACGACGTTCACGATCGCCGCGCACGAGGGCCGCCGCCAGGGCTGGATCTGCGCGGTGTCCGCCTCGCTCACGCTCTACCTGGCCAGCCTGATCGTCGCCATCGACGACTGGTGGCGGTTCGCGACCCTGGGACCCGTCGCGTGGATCTTCATGGCGGCCGCCGCCGGGGACGCGAAGCGCTCGCACGGCGCGTACGTCCGGGAGGTCGAGGAGCGCGCCCGCCGCGCCGAGCAGACCCGCGAGGAGGAGGCCCGGCGCCGGGTCCTCGACGAGCGGATGCGCATCGCCCGCGAGCTGCACGACGTCGTCGCCCACCACATCGCGGTGATCAGCGTGCAGGCGGGCGCGGCGGCCCACGTGCTGCCGCGCAGCCCCGAGCAGGTCGGCCCGGTGCTGAGCCGGATCCGCGAGGCGTCCGACACGGTGCTGCGCGAGATCCAGTCGGTGGTCGGCGTCCTGCGCGACGAGGGCGAGGCGGACAGCACCGAGCCGGCCCCGGGGCTCGCCCGCCTGCCCGAGCTGCTGGCCGGGCTCAGTTCGACCGATTTCCGGGTACGGCCGCAGCAGCGCGGCCCGGCACGCGAGCTGCCCGCCGTCGTGGACCTGGCGGCGTACAGGATCGTGCAGGAAGCCCTCACCAACGCCCACCGGTACGGCACCGGGGTGGCGAACCTGCTCGTCGAGTACGCGCCCAGCGGCGTCGTCCTCGAGGTCACCAACGACGTCCGCGCGGGCCTCGACCAGTCCGGCACCGGCTACGGTCTCGTCGGCATGCGCGAGCGGGCCACGTCCGCGGGCGGGCAGGTCACGGCCGGTCCCGTCGGCGACGGGCGGTTCCGGGTGCACGCCGTCCTGCCCACCGAGCCGGCGCCGCGGGAGTCGCTGTCGTGCGAGCCCCTCACCTTCGGGCTGCGCCGCCTGAAGGGAGAGCCGGCGTGACGATCCGGGTGCTGCTCGCGGACGACCAGGCCCTCATCCGGGCCGGCTTCCGTATGATCATCGACTCCGAGCCGGGCCTCGCGGTCGTCGGCGAGGCGGGCGACGGCCGGGAGGCGATCGACCTCGCCCGGCGGGAGCGGGCCGACGTCGTGCTCATGGACATCCGCATGCCCCGGATGGACGGGCTGGAGGCGACCCGCCGGATCGGCGCCGACGACGACCTGCTGGGCGTCCGGGTGCTGGTGCTGACCACCTTCGAGAACGACGACAACGTGGTGCTCGCCCTGCAGGCCGGGGCGAGCGGCTTCCTCGGCAAGGGGGTCGCCCCCGAGGACCTGCTGCACGCCATCCGCGTCGTGGCCGCGGGCGAGGCGCTGCTGTCGCCGAAGGCCACCCGCGGGCTGGTCAGCCGCTTCCTCACCAGCCTGCGCCCGCCCGCCGGCACCGCGCCGGGGCTCGACCTGCTCACCGACCGCGAGCGCGAGATCCTGGTCCTGGTCGCGCACGGCCTGTCGAACGACGACATCGCCGAGCGGCTGTTCGTCTCCCCGCTCACCGCGAAGACGCACGTCAACCGGGCCATGACCAAGCTGGGCGTCCGCGACCGGGCGCAGCTGGTCGTGCTGGCGTACCAGAGCGGCCTCGTCCGGCAGGGCGACGCGCTCCCGGGAGCCTGAGGGTGCACCCCGGTGCGCGGTCCACGCGCGCCACCAGGACAATCGACCGCATGCCCGCCGCGAAGCGCCCGTCCCCGGTCCTCCGGCCGCCGGCGGCCGTCACCCGCCTCTCCGGCGTCGCGATCGGTGCGGACGTCGCCCGGCGGCACCTGCGCGTCGCCGTCGTCGGCGCGGGTCACGAGATCCTGGCCTCGCGCGCGGTGTCCGCCACCGCCGACGCCGACACCCGCCCGGCCGAGGTCCTCCGCGAGGCCGCCGCCCTGGCCCGCGACCTGCTGACCGGGCTCGGCCTCACCCCGGGCGCGGTGCTCGGCGCCGGCCTGGCCGTCCCCGCCCCGCTGACCCTCGACGGCCGCATCGGCTCCGACACCTGGCTGCCGGCCTGGGCGGACCTGGTCCCCGGCGAGGTCTTCGGCGCCGCCCTCGACGGCGTGGCCGTGACCGCCGGCAACGACGCCAGCCTGGGCGCGCTGGGCGAGCACGTGTTCGGCCGCGCCCGCACGAGCCGCAACCTCATGTACGTGAAGGCGGCCACCGGCATCGGCGCCGGCTTCGTCATCAACGGCGTCCTCTACCGCGGCGCGGCCGGCACCGCGGGCGAGATCGGCCACGTCACCCTCGACCGCGCCGGCGACCCCTGCCGCTGCGGCAACCGCGGCTGCCTCGAGCAGTACGCCGGCGGCGCCGTCATCCTCGGCCGCGCCCACGCCGCCGGCCGCCCCTGGACCGGCCTCACCGAGCTGGCCGCCGCCGCCCGGGCCGGCGACGACCTGGCCCGCGACCTGGTCACCACCGCCGGCCGCCACCTCGGCGAGGCCCTCGGCACGGTGATCAACGTCTGGAACCCGGACCGCATCCTCATCGGCGGCGAGCTCACCGACGCCGGCGACCTCCTCCTCGACCCCCTCCGGGCCAGCCTGACCCGCACCGCCCTCCCCATCGCCTCCGGCGCCGTCACCGTCGAACCGGCCGCCCTCGCCGGCATGTCCACCGCCCTCGGCGCCGCCGCCCTGATCCTGAGCGCCCGCAGCACCGGCAGCGCCCTCTCCTGACGACCCCGTCCCGCCGCGCCGGCCCCCGGCCGGCCGAGGCATTGCGTGGCGTCTCGCGACGCGTAGTTCGCGCCGCCTGAGGGGCGTCGCCGGGTCCGGAGCCGCCGCGGGAAGGCGGCTCCGAACCGTACGCGTCAGTCCTTGTGCAGGAGCTCGTGGGCCTGCTGGATCCTGGTCCAGGACCTGGGCTCGGCCGGGGCGGCCTTGCGCAGGGCGGTGCGGACCTCGGGCTTCGCCGGGGTGAAGAGCCACGCCTGGAACAGCTCGTCGAGCTGCTGGCCGGAGATCTTCTCGGCCAGGGCGATGAACTCGCCGGTGGTCGCGTTGCCGTGGCGGTGGTCGGCCACCCACGTACGCAGGATGGTGAAGAAGTCGTCGTCACCCACCGTCTTGCGCAGCTGGTGCAGGGTCATGGCGCCGCGGTCGTAGACGGAGTTGCTGAACAGGTCCGGCACGCCCGGGTCGCCCGGCGGGACGCTCCACACGTCGTCGGGGGCCGTGGCGTAGACGAAGTCGAAGACCTCGTCGGCCGTGCCCTCGCCCTGCTTCTCCGACCACAGCCACTCGGCGTAGCTGGCGAAGCCCTCGTTCAGCCAGATGTCACGCCACTGCTCGAGGGACACCGAGTCGCCGAAGTACTGGTGGGCGTTCTCGTGCACGACGACGTAGGTGTTGGCGCCGCCGCGGAAGAAGGCCGCCGAGTAGTTCGGGCGGGTCTGGTTCTCCAGGGCGAAGCCCAGCGTGTTCGGCGGGGTGACGACGCCGCCACGCGCGTTGAAGGGCCACGGGCCGAAGACCGTGGTCTCCCAGTCGGTGATTTCCGCCGTACGCTCGACGCTGGCCCGGGCCGCGGCGTCGAAGTCGTCCGGCAGCAGCTCCGAGTAGGCGTTGATGACCGGGGTGCCGTCCGCCGTCACGTCGCGCGTGATGTCGTACTGGCCGATGGTGATGAACGCGAGGTAGGTGGCCTGCGGGTCCGGCGAGCGCCAGTACCAGCGGGTCCAGCCGAGCAGCTCCCGGGTGTTGGCGCGCGGCTGCACGCCGTTGCTGAGCACCTCGACGCCGTCCGGCACGGCGACCGACACGTCGAAGGTGGCCTTGTCCGACGGGTGGTCGTTGCTGGGGAACCACCACCAGGCCTCCTCCGGCTCGCCCACGGCGGCCGCGCCGTCCGGCGTACGGATCCAGGCGGTGTAGCCCGCCGCCACCTTGCTCGACGGCACGCCCGAGTACTGCACCACGATCGTGACCGCCTGCCCGGCCGTCAGCGTGCGGGCCGGCGTGACGACCAGCTCGTGGTCGCCCTCGCGGCGGAAGGTGGCGGGCCGGTTGTTCACCTGCACCGACGCCACGTCGAGCACGAAGTCGAGGTGGAACGAGCGCAGGTCCTGCTCGGCGGTGGCGAGGATCGTGGTCGTGCCGGTCAGCCGGTCCTGGTCGGGCCAGTAGCGCAATCGGATGTCGTAGTGGGAGACGTCGTACCCGCCGTTGCCGTAGTCCGGGTAGTACACGTCGCCCAGCCCGGCGCTGCCGTCCACGGGGGCGGCCTGCGCGGGCGTGCCCGTTCCGGCGAGAACGAGCGCGGTGGCGGCCGCGGCCACCAGTAGTCGTCGCACGGTCGAACGTCCTTCCGTCCGGCGGGCCCGGGGGCCCGCATGGGTGAAGTCGCCTGCAACCTATCGAACTTCATCGAGATCATTTGCCGGTTTGTCATTGATCCTTGTGACAACCATGGCGCTGCCCGGGTGCCGATAAGTCGGCTGCGCTCTCCCCGGCGCGGTCTTAGTCTGCGGCGATGACCGCACAACTCGACGCGATCTGCTTCGCGGCGTTGCGTCCCGCCGAGCTCGCCCGCTTCTGGTCCGGGCTGCTGGGCCGGCCGGAGATCGACGACCCCCACGCGGACGCGGCGCTGGCGCCTTCCGCCGACGGCGGTTGTCGCCTTCGCTTCCTGCGCACCACCACGCCGAAGACCGTCCAGAACCTCGCGCACTTCGACCTCACCAGCACCTCCCTCGACGACCAGCGGGAGAAGGTCGCCCGCGTCCTGGCCCTGGGCGGCAAGCACTGGGATGTCGGCCAGACCGGCGACGAGGGCCACGTGGTGCTCGCCGACCCGGAGGACAACGAGGTCGACGTCATCGAGCCCGGCAACAACTTCCTCAAGGACACCGGCCTGATCGGGGCGCTCGCCGGCGACGGCACGCCGGAGGTGGGCCGGTTCTGGAGCGCCGCCCTGGGCTGGCCGCTGGTCTGGGACCAGGACGAGGAGACGGCGATCCAGTCGCCCGCGGGCGGGACGAAGCTGACGTGGGGCGGTCCACCCTACGGCTCCCGCGTGGGCGAGGACCGCGTCACCTTCGACCTCGCCGCACCCGCCACCGACATCGACCGCCTGGTCTCTCTCGGCGCGCGGCTCGTCTCCGGCCCGGACGACCACGGCCGCTACGCGCTCACCGATCCCGACGGCACCCCGTTCCGCGTCCTCACCTGAGGAACGCCCGGCCGATCAGGGCGGGGTCGAAGCCCGCGGGCTGCCGGGGCGTCGTGGCGGCGAGTCGCGCCACCTCGGCGGCCGGCACCGGGATCAGCGGCGCCGCGGCCAGCCAGGCGTAGATCTCGGGCATGCTCAGCCCCGCCGGCACCGCACCCACGAACACCTCGAAGTAGAGCGGCGTGTTCGGCCCGGCCCGCCAGCTCTCGGCGAGGCCGCCGACGTCGACGGTGTCGAACCCGAAGTCCCCGATCAGCTCCGCCACCCGGGCCTTGGCCGCCGCGTCGTCACCGGCGACGGGCAGCGCCGTGCGGTCCGGGGCGCCGGCCGGGCGGGACAACTCCGCGAGCACCCGCCCGTTGACGTCGTGGAACGCCTTGACCACCTGCGACCCGGCCAGGAACCGCTGCACCAGCTCGCTGGAGGTCAGCTCGCCGGCGTCCAGCTCCGGGCGCGCCCACCCCGTCACGGCCGGCGCGTAGTTCATGGTGTCGATCACCGTCTTGCCGGCCAGCGCCTCCCGGGGCAGCTGCTCGTAGTGCGCGAGCGGAATCGTGGCGACGACGAGATCGCCCGCCTCCGCCGCCTCCGCCGGGGTGGCCGCCCGGGCGAGCGGCCCCAGCTCCGCCACCAGGGCGCCGAGCGTCTCCGGCCCGCGCGAGTTGCTGATCACCACCTGCCGGCCGGCGCCGACCGCGCTGCGAGCGATGGCGGACCCGATGGTGCCGCTGCCGATGATGCCGAGTGTTCCCGCCATGCCAAGCTCCGTCCGTGGGAAGTCGTGCTGGCTACGCTAGGAGCTGCCATTGATGTGAGGTCCCGGGGAATGTGGCGGTGGTCATAGATGCGCATCGGCGAGCTGGCGGCCCGCACCGGCGCGAGCGTCCGCTCCTTGCGCTACTACGAGGAGCAGGGGCTGCTGACGGCCGACCGCGACTCGGCCGGCCGGCGCCGCTACGCCGACTCCGCGGTGGGCCGCGTCCGCATCATCCGCTGGGGCTTCGCCGCCAGCCTGTCCAGCCGCGTGATCGCCGACCTCCTGCCCCTGCTCGAGGCGAAATGCTCGCCCCGCTCCCGGGCCATGCTGACCGCCGAGCGCGAACGCCTGGACGCCCAGATCGCCGAGATGACCCAGGCCCGCGTACGCCTCGACGAAGTCATCGCCCTCGTCAGCCGGCCGGCCTGGACCTGCGACTCGTAACCGCCCGGCCGGAAGCCACCGAGCGGTCCAGCACCGATCGCACAGCCGGCGCCCCCGAGCCGGGCAAGCGAACCGCGGTGCGGTCTCCTGGTGATCAACGCAGGGTCGCCTGGTCGGCTGCGCTCCGGCCGGACTCCCAGCCCTCTTCGCTGTCCACGCGGAAGCCGCGCCCCCGGACCGTACGCGGGAAGGCCTTGTCCCTCGCCTCCCGCACCTGCACGTCGCGCGAGGCGAGCACCGGGAGCAACGACGCCGCGTCCCGCGCCTCGGCCAGCGCCGCCCGGTCGGCCTCCGCGAGCCGCTCCCCGATCCGCACGGCATAGCCGACCAGGAAAGACTGCCGGAAGGCCCGAAGCCGCGCCCGCCCCGCCTTGCCGCCGGGCGGCTCGGCGCGCGACATCGCCCGGTGGGCCTGGACGAGCAGCGAAGCCTGCAGAAGATCGACGGCGGCCAGGTCCGCCTCGAAGCCGAAGACCGTCGCGAACCCGAACTCCGGCGACCACACCACATGGCACCGGTTCGCCCGGGCCACCGCGTCGAGCAGCGAGGCCTTCTCCGTCTCGTACGGATGGTCGATTCCCACCCGCCGCGCGAAGGGCGTCACCGTCGCGCCCGCGCCGCCGTCCCCGGCGAGCGCCGCCTCGTCGAGGCTGTGCTTCGAGATCAGCTCCTGAGCCTTGGCGCTGAACGCCTCGGCCTCGGCCGGGAAGGTCGTCGACTCCGCCTTCGCCAGCAGCGCCCGAACCCGATTGAGCAGCGCGTTGTCCGCCCGCCCGCCGGCCGCTCCCCGAGCCGCCGGGCCCTTGCCCGGCTTGCCGGCCGAGCCGGTGTGCCCGCCGCGGGCGGCCTGACCGGGCGGCGGGAGGAGCGTCTCGATGGGCGGCAGCGCCGCGAGGACCCGGAGCGTCCCGAGCACCGCATCGATCAGGGTCACCCGATCGGCCCGGCGGTGCCGCGTGACCTGGGCAAGGTAGGTGACATCGTCACCCCACCAGAACTTCGCCCCGATCTCGTCGGCCTGCTCCTGCCACCGGGCATCGACCGACCGGGCCGGGAAGCCCCGGAGATGAGCGGCAGTGGCATCCGCGATCAGCGGCGCGGCGGCCGGGTCACCCCGGCGAGCGACGACGCGGTGCAGCTCGACGGGCTGCCACCCGCCCCGGAACAGCCGCCCGGCGGCATCGAACAACGCCGCGGCGAGCACCGGATCGACCTCCGCGGCGGGGGCGACGGTGAGCAGGTCCAGCCCGTCCTCGTACGCGATCCGCCCACCGACGACGCCCGCCACCGTCTCACCCACAGCACTCACCGTCCCAGCGTATTTCGTCCCGATCCCGTCGCCCCGTCCGCACGCCACCCTGCGCGCCGCATCACACGAAGCGACCTCCTCCCGGACCGGGCCGCCGCGGCGGGGCCGCACCGAAAAGGCGTTGCGGCGGGGCCGCCGACAGGCGACCGTCTTCGCATGACGTTCTGACCTGCCCGCCTGAGGCGCCCCGTTTGCAGCACTTCGTCAATCACGGAAAGAGCGTCCGTTTTGTCCGAGAAATCCCCCGCCTCCGTCGCCATCTTCGCCGGCGCTTCGAGCTGGATCGAGTCCGCCGCCCGCGACCAGTGCCATCAGGTGGCCGCGCTCGACGGGATGGTGCACGTCGCCGGCATGCCGGATCTGCATCCCGGCAAGGGAGCACCCATCGGGGCGGCCATGCTGTCGCGGGTTCTCTATCCCTTCCTGGTCGGCTCGGACATCGGGTGCGGCATCGCGGTCTTCCCGATCCGGCTCAAGCGGCCCGTGCCCGAGCGCCTCGCGGCCCGCTTCCCCGACCTCGACCGCCCGCTCGACCCCGGCGAGGCGGCGGACCTGATCGACGAGGAGCTTCCCGCCGGGTACGCCGACCAGCTCGCCACCGTCGGCCGGGGCAACCACTTCGTCGAGCTCGCCCGGGTCGACGAGGTGCACGACAGCGCACACCCCGTCGCGCGGACCGACCTCGTACTCATCGTCCACAGTGGCTCGCGCGGACTCGGCGAACGGATCCTGCGCGCCCACACGGAAGTGCACGGCGCCGGGCCGGCTCCGGATGTCGCTGCTTACCTGACGCGGCACGATGAGGCCGTACGGTGGGGGTCGCTGAACCGCCGCCTCATGGCCGCGCGGGTCGCCGCCGCGCTCGGGGCAGCCGCTCAGCCCGCGATCGTCGACGAATGCCACAACTCGGTCGAGCTGCGGGACGGCCTCTACCTGCATCGCAAGGGCGCGGCGAACGGCGACGGGCGCGACGTGCTCGTGGCCGGCACCCGGGGCACCCGCTCGTACCTCATGAGGACGCACGCCCCGGCGGAGGCCAACTGGTCCGTGGCGCACGGGGCCGGGCGGAAGATGTCGCGCTCCGACGCGCTCCGGCGCAACAAGGCCAAGCACACCGTCGACGAGCTCCGCCGTACGCCCCTCGGCTCGCACGTCGTCTGCGGCGACCGCCAGCTGCTGTTCGAGGAGGCCCCCGGCGCGTACAAGCGGATCGAGCAGGTCGTCGCCGACCTCACCGGCCACGGCCTCGCCACGACGACAGCCGTCACGGTGCCGTTGGTCACCTACAAGACGGCCGGGAAGCACCGATGAGCGTCCCGCTGTTCCGCTCCGCCGGCCGTGGACCCCGAGGGTGCGGGTGGGCCCTCGGCAGTGAGCGGCTCGGAACCACGACGTATGAGGGCCTTCCGCGCTCGGTGCTGATCCGGACCACCGGCGGGACGCGTGCCCGCGACCACCCCTTGTAAGCGGCGAAAGCTGCGGGCGGGACGCGTGCCGGCAATCACCCGGCCCGCCCGCAGCGGCGGGAACCGGGCCCGGCGACCGGCGGGGGCGGACGCCGGGGCCCGGTTCGCGGCCGGCCGCACCGAGGGCAGGCGGCGGGCACGGCGGAGAAAAGTCACTCGTGCCGCCAGTGTTCTCCCGGCGTGTTACGAGTCCGCTAACGTGCGCCCATGACGTTCTCGATCGTGGCGCGCTCGGCCGACGGCGGCGCGCTGGGTGTGGCGGTGGCCAGCAAGTTCCTGGGCGTGGGCGCGGCGGTTCCGGCGGCGCTCGCCGACGTGGGGGCGGTGGCGACCCAGTCGTACGCCAACCTGGCCTACCGCCCGCAGGCCCTCGCCCTCCTGGGCACCGGCGTCGCCGCGACCGAGACGGTGGCGGCGCTGCTGGCCGGGGACGCCGGCCCGGTGGACCATCGACAGGTGGGCGTGGTCGGGCCCACGGGCGCCGGCGCCACCTTCACCGGGGCCGCCTGCCACGACTGGGCGGGCGGCACGGCCGGCGACGGGTACGCCATCCAGGGCAACATGCTCGCCGGCCCCCAGGTCGTCGAGAAGATGGAGGCGGCGTGGCTCGCCGGCGCCGGGGTCGGCCGCCTGGCGTACAGGCTGCTCGCCGCGTTGCGGGCCGGCGACGACGCGGGCGGGGACCGGCGTGGGCGGCAGAGTGCGGCCCTGCTGGTGGTCGCCAAGGGCCTCGGGTACGGGGGTACCAGCGACGTCCTCGTCGACCTGCGCGTGGACGACCACTCCGCCCCGGTCACCGAGCTGGCGCGGCTGCTGGAGATGCACACGCTCTACTTCGAGCGCCCCGACCCGGCGACGCTGCTCGACCTGACCGGTCCGCTGGGCGACGAGGTCCGCGAGCGGCTCGCCGCCGCCGGGCATCCCGCCGGCCCCGGTCCCGAGGCGCTGGACGAGGCCCTCGCCTCCTGGGCCGGCGTCGAGAACCTCGAGGAACGCATCGTCGCGGGCGCCATCGACCCCCTGGTCCTCGCCCAGCTCCGCGGGACCGGGGCCTAGGCACCACGATCAGCGCCGCGCCCGGTGACCCCGACCGGCGGGGCATCGACGGTCAACGAGGGAAGACGACGAGCGCGCGAGCGTTCACCAAGGCCCGACTCGCTGACCAGGGACGCCGGCCGTCGACACGCCCGGCGTCCCCGCACAGCCGCCCCGCACCACCCACCCCGCACCGGCCGCCGGCGCCTCGGATGTCCCGTGCCGCAGCGCACGGAGGGAGAGCCCAGGCGGCAGACAAGCCGGCCGGCGCGACGCGCAACCCGGCCCTGGCGAAGCTCGCCGCCTCCGAGAGTCGCGCGAAACTCGCCGTCGCCAAGGCATGAGCGACACTCACCGCGACCCGGCGAGGGCGGCACTCACTGCGACCCGGCGCGGGCGGCACTCGCCATGAGGGGCGGGCGGAGCCTGCCGTGGCCGAGGCGGGGTCAGCCGGGTCGGCGGGGTCGGCGGGGTCGGCGGCGGCGGCGGGGTCAGCCGTCGCGGAGGTAGGCCAGGACGGCGCGGACCCGGCGGTGGTCGTCGGGGCCGGGCGGGAGGTCGAGCTTGGCGAGCAGGCTGCCGATGTGCTTGGCGACCGCGGCCTCGCTGACGGTCAGGGTGCGGGCGATGGCGGCGTTGGAGCGACCTTCGGCCATGAGGGCGAGAACCTCGCGTTCGCGCGCGGTGAGGCGGCGCAGGGGGTCCTGGCGGCGGCCGAGGAGCTGGCGGACGACCTCGGGGTCGACCACCGTGCGGCCGGCGGCGACCTGCTGGACCGCCTCGACGAACTCGGTCACCTCGCCGATGCGATCCTTCAGCAGGTAGCCGACGCCCGCCGAGCGGCCCGAGTCGAGGAGCTCGGCGGCGTAGGTCTGCTCCACATACTGGCTGAGAACGACCACGGGCAGGTCAGGATCGGCGGCGCGCAGGGCGATCGCGGCCTGCAGGCCCTCGTCGCTGAAGCCGGGCGGCATCCGGACGTCGGTCACCACCACGTCGGGCCGGTGCTCCGGCACGGCGGCCAGCAGCGCAGGCGCGTCACCGACCGCGGCGACCACCTCGTGCCCGAACCGCCGCAGCATCCCGGCGATCCCCTCCCGCACGATCAGCCCGTCCTCCGCGATCACCACCCGCACGACAACATCCCCCCACCCGGAGCGCTCACGAACCGCACGGAATCTCCACGTGCACGAGGGTGGGGCCGCCCGGCGGGCTCGACAGCGCCACGCTGCCGTCGACCGCGGCGACCCGGTCGGCCAGGCCGACGAGGCCCGTGCCGCGTTGCGGGTCCGCTCCCCCGCGTCCGTCGTCGCGGACGTCCAGCACGAGCCGGCCCTCGCGCACGCCCGCGGTGACCGCCGCCCGGGTCGCCCGGCTGTGCTTGGCGACGTTGGCCAGCGCCTCCACCACCACGAAGTAGGCCGTCACCTCGACCGGCTCGGGCAGCCGCGCGGCGAGCCGCAGGTCCAGGTCGACCGGGACGGGGGCGTGCCCGGCGGCCTCGCCCACCGCGGCGGCGAGCCCCCGGTCGGTGAGGATCTTGGGGTGCACGCCGCGGATCAGCTCGCGCAGCTCGGCCAGGGTCTCGCGGGCGAGGCTCTGCGCCGTGGCGAGGGAGGCGGCCGCGGGCGAGCCGGGCGGCACCTCGAGCCGGGCCAGGCCGAGCTGCATGCTGAGGGCGACGAGCCGCTGCTGGGCGCCGTCGTGCAGGTCGCGCTCGATGCGGCGGCGCTCGACCTCGAAGGCGTCGACGAGCCGGGCGCGCGAGCGGGTGACCTCGACGAGCTTGGCGTCGGCGTCGTCGCTGCGCGGGGCGAGGATCGCGCGGGCCATCGCGGCGCGGGCGCCGGCCCAGGCCGTGACCGGGTAGGCCGCGACGACCAGGGCGACCGGCGCCACGGCCATCAGCGGGATGCTGAGCCACAACGAGCGGTCCTCCACATAGAACGGCCCGAGGAAGAAGGCCGCCGGCACGAACAGGGCGAGCGTGACCACGGCGGCGTCCATCCAGCACAGCACGGCCGCGGACACCATCGTGTAGCCCAGCTCGCGCCACGTTGCCTGCTCGCGCAGCCGGAGCGTGAGCCAGCTGCGCAGGCCCGGGGCGGGCGGCCGCCGATGCGGGTCGGGGAGCAGGTCGTGGTCGACGAGCCGCATCCGCCAGCGCTCGAGCCGCCCGACGGCGACCCCGCAGAGCAGCGTCGCCACATAGCCCGCCAGGCCGACGACCACGACGGAGAGGAGCAGCCCCGCTCCCAGCATCGCGCCCACCGCGAAGAGGGTCACGAAGCCGACGAGCGCCCCGCCCGCCAGGTAGGCCAGCGAGCGCCACGGCCACGACGACACCAGGAACCGGGTCGGTCGCATCGTGAGCGCCTCGAGGGCGTTGCGGACGGGCATGGGCGCCAAGCTACCGCCCGGAGGCGGCCGTGTCGGTAGTGCAGGCGATACCAAATCCGGTCAGCAGGCGCTACCGACAGCGGGCGATTGTCGAGCCAGTCTTGGCCGCATGACGATCACCCAGTTGCGCACGGCGGTCGAGCTGCGCGCCGTCACCAAGATCCACGGCACCGGGACGACGGTGACCGCGCTCGACGCCGTCGACCTCGCGATCCCGCCCGCCACCTTCACGGCGGTCATGGGCCCGTCGGGGTCCGGCAAGTCCACTCTGCTGCACTGCGCCGCCGGCCTCGACCGGGCGACGAGCGGTGACGTGATCATCGACGGCGTGGCGATCGGCGGGCTGTCCGAGCGGGCCCTGACCCGGCTGCGGCGCGAGCGGGTGGGCTTCGTCTTCCAGGCGTTCAACCTGATCCCCGCGCTGAGCGCCGCGCAGAACGTCGCCCTGCCGCTACGCCTGGCCGGCAAGCGCCCGGCGCCCGGCCAGGTCGCGGCGATGCTGGCCGAGGTCGGCCTGGCGGACCGGGTGGGGCACCGCCCGAGCGAGTTGTCCGGCGGCCAGCAGCAGCGGGTGGCCCTCGCCCGGGCGCTGGTGAGCCGGCCTGCGGTGCTGTTCGCCGACGAGCCGACCGGCGCCCTGGACACCAACGCGTCCCGCGAGGTGCTGCGCCTGCTGCGGCTTGCCGTCGACCGGCACGCGCAGACGATCGTCATGGTCACCCACGACCCGTGGGCGGCGGCCCACGCCGACCAGGTCGTCTTCCTCGCCGACGGGCGCATCGCGGGGCAGATGACCCCGACGGGACCCGACGGACGCCTCGCGGACCACATGGGCCCGTCGAGAGCTGACGGACACCCCGCGGACCACATGGACCCGTCGAGAGCTGACGGACGCATCGCCGGGCACACGCGGCCGTCGGGGGCTGACGGACACCCCGCGGGGCACTCGCACTTGACGGCCGCCGCCGACATCGCCGTCCGCATGGCCGAGCTGGAGCAGCGATGACCCTCGCATGGAGCATGGTGCGGCACCGCTTCGCCGCGTTCGCGGGCACCTGCGTGGCCGTGGCGCTGGGCGTGGCCCTGATCGCCGGCGCGGTCACCCTCTGGGCGTCGTCCCGCCCGGAGGCCCCGGAGCGCTACGACGCCGCCGCTGTCATAGTCCGTTCCCCGGCCGTCGGCAAGGGCTCCGACGGCTACACCGACTATCGCTCGTGGACGACCGGCGAGGCCGACGCGCTGGCCGCCGGACTGGCACAGCTCCCGGGCGTGACGAGCGCGGTGCCCGATCCGACGTTCTACGTCCAGCGAGCCGGAAAACACGCCCAGCAAGCCGGAAAGGACGCGAAGCAAGGCGAAAAAGACGCGGGGCAGGGCGACAGGACTGCCGGGCAAAGTGGAGAGACCACCGGGCAGAGCGGAGAGACCACCGGGCAAAGCGGAGAGAGCGCCGGGCAGGGCGGGGAGGGCGCCGGGCAGGGCGGAAAGGACGCGCGGCAAGGGGGCGAGGAGGACACCAAGGGACACTCGTGGTCGTCGGCGGCGCTCGGCGGCTACCGGCTGACGGCGGGGCGCGCTCCGGCCCGTACCAAGGAAGTGGTCTCGCACCAACCTCCCGGCACCCGGATCGATGTTCTCACGGCACGCGGCCCGGAGACGTGGATCGTCACGGGCACCACCGACGGCCCCGGGCTCTACGTGGCCGACAGGGACGCCCGGGTGCGCGCGGGCGGCGTACGCGTGATCGGTCTCACCGGGCGGCCCGACGTCGCCCAGGTCCGGGCCTTCCTGGCCCCTGCCGGCGACGACGTGCGGGGTGAGGTCGTCGAGGGCCGGGATCGCGCGACGCTCGAGAGCGAGGAGATCACCCGCATCCGCTGGATCGGGGCGCAGCTGATCATCGCGGTGGTGGTGCTCGGGGCGTTCGTGGCGGTGTTCGTGATCGCGTCGACCTGTGCTCTGAGCGCGGCCCAGCGCCAGCGGGAGCTCGGCCTGCTGCGCGCGGTGGGTGCCACGCCGGGTCAGGTCAGACGCCTGATGTACGCCGAGACGACCGTCGTGGCGGCCCTCGGCGGCCTGCTCGGCGTCCCCGCCGGCGCCCTGCTCGCGCCGCTGCTCGCGCGGCCGATGGTGGCGGCGGGGCTGGAGCCGGCGGGGTTCGCGGTGACGGTGCAGCCGCTGGTCCTGGCCGGGTCGTTCGGGCTCGGCATCGTGGTCGCGCTGCTCGGGGCGGCCGCCGCGGCGCGCCGGTCGAGCCGGGTGCCCGCGCTGGAGGCGTTGCGGGAGGCGGCCGCCGAACGGCGGGCGATGACCTGGCCGCGCGGGGTGGCCGGGGCGCTGACCGGCCTGGCGGGGGCGGCACTCACCGTGGCCCTGCCCGCCCTGCCGCTGACCACGCAGACCACGGCGGCGCTGGGGGCGGCGATGCTGCTGCTGGTCGCCGCGGCCCTGCTGGCGCCGGTCGTCATCGTCCCCCTGGTACGCGTGCTCACCCGCCCGTGGCAGCGCACAGCGACCGGCATGCTGGTGCGCGAGGGCGCCCTGACCGGGGTGCGCCGGGTGGCGTCGACAGCCGCCCCGGTGCTGCTGACCGTGGGCTTCACCGTGCTCCTGACCGGCAGCATCGCCACGATCAGCGAGAGCACCGGCCTCGACGAGACGGCGAAGCTCCCCGTCTCCCACGTCGCGGCGCCGGACGGCACGCCCGGGATCAGCGAAGCCGTGGCGGCCCGGCAGCCCGGCGCCGCGCCGCTGCCCAGCGAGGTGGTGCTGACCCTCGACGGCCGGACCGCCGCGTACCAGGCGACGGGTGAGACAGGCGTCACCGGCGCCGTGCTCTCGGACCGGATCGGGCACCGGCCGGCGTCGGTGGACGTGACGTTCGCCGACGGGGAGACCGTGCGGCTGCGCGTCACGGGCACGCACGACGGCCCCGCCGAGCTCGTCACCCTCCCCCGGGCCCAGGTGCGCGAGCACGACCCGAACGCCCTCACCGACCACATCCTGCTCACCGGGCCGGCCGTGCCCGGGCCGGGCATGAAGGTGCTGAGCAGCCACGACTACGTCCGGGAGCTGATCGAGGAGGAGGACGGCATCGTGCGCGTCTTCCTGCTCGTGCTCATCACGCTGACCGCCGGCTGGACCGCTCTTGCCGTCGCCAACACGCTGCTGATGGCCACGGCTGCCCGCCGCGACGAGTTCCGGGCGCTGCGCCTGGCCGGCGGCGGCACGTCCCACGCCCTGGGTGTCGCCGGCGCGGAAGCCCTCCTGGCCGTCCTGGTGGGCACGGTGCTCGGCGGCGGGGTCGCCCTCGCCGCGCTGCTGGGCATGCGCCGCGCAGTCGAGGCCGAGGTGGGGCAGTCCGTCGCCCTTCAGGTTCCGTGGGGTCAGGCAGCAACCGTGGTGCTGATCTGCGCCATGATCGCCGTGGCCGCCGCCGGCATCCCGATCCTGCGAGGGCGGACCGCATGAGGGCCGCGCGCGCCGGAGGCCCGATCCCTTCAGGACACGCGGCAGATCACCAGCATCTGGTCACGGTCCTGCAGGGGCGCCAGGGTCTCGTACGTCACGGTGATCGCACCCGCCGACGGATGGCGCATCTCCTTGCGCCCGCGGCCGGTCACCTTGACGTCCCCCTCGGCCCACCAGCGGGCCAGGGAGGCGTCGGCGCGGATCTCGGCGACGAGGGCAGCCAGCTCCTCGTCGCCGGGGTGCGCGGCCCACGCGGCACGCACATAGGCGATCGCCTCCCGCACGACGCTCTCCCGGTCGGCATAGAGGTCACGCATCTCGGGGCGCAGCAGGCACATCCGCATGGCGTTGCGCTGCCGCGGCGGCAGGGTGTCGAAGCCGAGCAGCAGCCGGGCCATCGGATCGTTCCAGGCCAGGATGTCGTACCGGTGGTTGAGCACCATGGCCGGCAGCGGCGCGAGGTCGGCGACCAGGCCGGCCAGCGGTGGCGCCGCGGCGGTGGCGGCCCGGCCGGCGGCAGGGGGCCGCTGCCCGGCCAGGTCGAAGAGGTAGGTGCGCTCATCGGGGGCCAGCCGCAGCGCCCGGGCCAGCGCCTCGACGACGTCTGCCGACGGCCGCAGCCCGCGGGCCTGTTCCAGCCGCACGACGTAGTCGATGCTGATCCCGGCGAGCTCGGCGACCTCCTCGCGGCGCAGCCCGGGGGTCCGCCGCGACTGCCGGCGCTCGGGCAGTCCGAGCTCGCGCGGATCGAGCCGTTCCCGCCGGCTGCGCAGGAAGGCGGCCAGTTCCAGCGTGCGCGTCGTCATGTTAGGCGGCAACGCCGAGGGTGGGACGGGCCTTCCCAGGAAGCGTTCTCCCTTATCGGTGGTGGGCCCCGGGACGAGACTTCCGGCTGTCACCGATCGACGGCACAGGAGGATTCCATGGCGCTCACCCTCGACACCTACCGGCTGCTGGGCCGCTCCGGCCTGCGCGTCTCCCCGCTCGCCCTGGGCGCGGCGACCTTCGGCAACGAGTGGGGCTGGGGAGCCGGGCGGGACGAGGCCCGCCGCGTGTTCGACCGCTACGTCGAGCGCGGCGGCAACTTCATCGACACCGCCGTCACCTACGGCACCTCGGAGCGGCTGCTCGGCGAGTTCACCAAGGGCATCCGGGAGAGCCTGGTGCTGGCGACGAAGTACTCGACGCTGCGCCGCCCCGGCGACCCGAACTCCGGCGGCAGCCACCGCAAGAACCTCTTCGCGTCGGTGGAGACGAGCCTGCGCGAGCTGAACACCGACTATCTCGACCTGCTCACGCTGCACGTCTGGGACACGCTGACGCCGGTCGACGAGATCCTGCGCGGCCTGGACGATCTGGTACGCCAGGGCAAGGTGCTCTATGCCGGGATCTCGAACACCCCGGCGTGGCAGGTGGCGCGCCTGCAGACGATCGCCGACCTGCGCGGCTGGGCCCCGCTGGTCGCCCTGCAGATCGAGTACAACCTCATCGAGCGTACGGGCGAACGCGATCTGATCCCCATGGCCCGGGAGCTGGGGCTCGGCGTGACCCTGTGGTCGCCGCTGGCCGGGGGCGTGCTCACCGGGAAGGAGCCCGCGGACAGCGCCCGGCACAGCTTCAACGTCGCGCTGGGCGGCGTCACCGAGCGCGCCCTCGGGATCGTCGCTGTGGTCAAGGAGGTCGCCGCGGATTCCGGGCGTACCCCGGCGCAGGTCGCCCTGGCCTGGGCCCTGCAGCGGCCGGGAGTCGCGGCACCGGTCCTCGGCGCCCGGACCCTCGCGCAGCTGGACGACAACCTGGGCGCCCTCGACGTCGAGCTCACGCCCGGGCAGCTGGCCCGCCTCGACGAGGTCAGCGCGATCGATCCCGGCTTCCCGCACGCGCTGCTCGCCGGCGCCCACATCCGCGCCCAGACCAGGGGCGACCTCAGGATCCACGACCGAAACTCGAGCGAAATGATGTATTCACCAGCGCCGGGCGGCGTGATTGGCTGAGACGGTCGTCACACAGCACCGGAGGTCACCATGCTCAACCTGTCCGTGTTCCTGGAGGACAGCGCTCGCCACCACCCGGACCGCGCCGCGGTGGTGCTGGGCGCGCAGCGGCTGACCTACGCCCAGGTCGACGCGGCGGCGAACCAGGTGGCGAACCTGCTGGTGGAGCGGGGCATCCGGCCCGGCGACAAGGTCGCGCTCTCCTGCCCCAACCTGCCGTACTTCCCGGTGGTCTACTACGGCATCCTCAAGGCCGGCGCGGTTGTGGTGCCGCTGAACGTGCTGCTCAAGGGGCGGGAGATCGCCTACCACCTGGCCGACTCGGAGGCGAAGGCGTACTTCTGCTTCGAGGGCACCCCGGAGCTACCGATGGGCGCCGAGGGACAGAAGGGCTTCGACGAGACCCCGGGCTGCGAGAACTTCTTCCTGATCACGGCCGATCCGGCGCGGAACGCCTTCGCGGACCGGTCGCCGGTCTTCGAGACCGTGCTCGCCGACGAGGGCGACGCCGCGGTCATCCTCTACACCAGCGGCACCACCGGGCAGGCCAAGGGCGCCGAGCTCAGCCACTCCAACCTGATCCTCAACGCGCTGACGTGCAACCGGTTGTTCGGGGCGAAGGAGGCCGACGAGACGCACCTGCTCGTGCTGCCGCTGTTCCACTCGTTCGGCTCGACGGTCAACATGAACGCCGGCTTCTCCACCGCCGCGACGCTCGTGCTCATGCCGCGCTTCGAGGCGGCCGGGGCGGTCAAGCTGCTGGAGAGCGAGAACGTCACCTTCTTCGCGGGCGTGCCGACCATGTGGTGGGGCCTGCTCAACGCGCTCACCGAGGGCGTGGACGTCGAGCGGATCGCCCGCACCATGCGGACCGCGGTGAGCGGCGGCTCGGCCCTGCCGGTGGAGATCATCAAGGAGGTCCGGGAGCGGCTCGGCCTCACGATCCTCGAGGGGTACGGCCTGTCGGAGACCTCGCCCGTCGCCACGTTCAGCCCGCTCGGGGCCGAGCCGCGGCCGGGCTCGATCGGGTTGCCGATCTGGGGCGTCGAGGTGAAGCTGATCGACCCGGAGTGGCGCACGGTCGAGGGCCCGGACGAGATCGGCGAGATCGCGATCCGCGGGCACAACATCATGCGGGGCTACTACAACCGGCCGGAGGCGACCGCCGAGGTCGTGCGGGACGGCTGGTTCCGCAGCGGCGACCTGGGCCGGCGGGACAAGGACGGCTGGTACTACATCGTCGACCGGGCCAAGGACATGATCATCCGGGGCGGGTTCAACGTGTACCCGCGCGAGATCGAGGAGGTCCTGCTCACCCACGAGGCGGTGTCGCTCGCGGCGGTCATCGGGGTGCCGCATCCGAGCCACGGCGAGGAGGTCAAGGCGTACGTGATCCGCAAGGAGGGCGCCACGATCACCGAGGAGGAGCTGGTGGCGTGGGGCAGGGAGCAGATGGCGACCTACAAGTACCCGCGGATCGTGACCTTCGTGGACAGTCTGCCGATGACCGCGACCGGCAAACTGCTCAAGCGCGCGCTGGACTGAGACCCGAACGGGGGATTGATCGTTTGCACCGGTAGGGCACAGTGGCGGTGTGACCGCTCCGCCACGCCCCGCACCCGCTCCGGCCCGCCCGGGGCCGCCGGCCACGAGCCTCCCCGCGCCGCGGCACGCGGCCGCGATCGCCGAGCCGGCCAAGGGAAAGCTCCGGCGGAGCCGGGCCGGCTCGCGGCTGCGCCGGCTCGGGGCGCAGCGGGGCACGACGCCGGGCCGGCTGCGGCTGCTGCTGGCCGGCCTGCTGGCGCTCGGCCTGCTCACCGGCGCGGTCGCCGCGGTCACGGCGGCCTCGGCCGGATCCGCGACCGGCCGCCTGCGCGACACCGCCCAGCCCCTGCTGCTCGAGGCGGAGACCGTCTTCTCGGCGCTGGCGGACGCGGACGCCACCGCCGCGCAGGCGTTCCTCACCGGCGGGCTGGAGCCGGCCGACCTCACCCAGCGCTTCGACGACGACCTCGAGCGGGCGGCGACGGCCCTGACCTCGGCGGCGCGGCGCACCCCCGCGGAGGGCGAGGCGGGCGCGGCGATCCAGACCCTCAACACCGGCCTTTCCCGGTACGCCGGCCTGGTCGCCACCGCCCGCGCGAACAACCGGCAGGGGCTGCCCGTGGGCGCCTCGTTCCTCGCGTCGGCCTCCCAGCTCAACCGCGAGCAGCTGCAGCCCCAGGCGGAGCAGCTGCTCCGGCTGGCGCAGCGGGAGGTGGCCGACGGCTACGGCGACGCGACCGCCCCGGGCTGGTCCCGGGTGCTGACCGTGCTGCTGGTCGTGCTGCTCGCCGCGCTGGTCGCCGGGCAGATCCACGTGAGCCGGATCAGCCGGCGTACCTTCAACGTCCCGCTGGTGGCCGCGACCGGGGTGACCCTGCTGCTCGCCGCCACGATGGCCGGCGTGTTCACCCTGCAGCGCGACCGCCTGACCGGCACCGCCGCCGACGGCTCGCGGCCGATCGCCCTGCTCGCCGAGGCCCGGCTGCTGGCCCTGCGCGAGCGCGGCGACGAGGCGCTGACGCTCGTCTCCCGCTCCGGGGGCACCGGCCAGTACGAGACCGACTTCGACACCGCGGCCGCCCGGCTGCGCGAGGTGCTGGCCGACGCGGCCGCCGCCACGCGGGGCACCTCGGCGGCGCAGATGGTGGAGACCGCCCGGGACAGGCACACCGCCTACACCACCGCGCACGCCCAGGTGCGCAAGCTCGACAAGGACGGCTCGTACGACGAGGCCGTGAGCCTGGCGATCGGCAAGGGCACCACCAGCACGTTCTCGGCGGTCACCGGCAGCCTCGACTCCGCCCTCGACGACCGCCGGGAGGCGTTCGCCGGGCAGATCGCGTCCGCCGGGCGGGGGCTCGGGGTGCTGACCGTGCTCGCCCCGCTGCTCGCCCTGGTCCTGTGCGTGCTGGCCGCCCTCGGCATCCGCGCCCGGCTGGAGGAGTACCGATGAGGCGCACCCCCGCGCTCGCCGCGGCCCTGACGGCCCTGCTCGCGCTCGCCGGGTGCGGGTCGGCGGCCGTGTCCCTGCCCGAGATCTCCCTGCCGCAGGCGCCGCCCGCCGCCACCTCGTCGGCCGCCGCGACCACCACGTCGTGCAACCCGAAGGCCAGCCTGCGCCCGCCGGGCGAGCTGCCGGAGCCGGGCAAGATGCCCGCGGGCTCGTACATGCGCACCATCCAGGACCGGGGCAAGCTCACGCTCGGGACCGGCCAGGACACCCTGCTGTTCAGCTCGCGCAACCCGCTGACCGGAAAGGTCGAGGGCTTCGACGTCGACATGGCGCGCCTGGTGTCGCAGGCGATCTTCGGCGACCCGGGCAGGATCGAGATCCGGGTCCTCGGGTACGCCGACCGCGTCACCGCCCCGCAGCAGGGCGCCGTGGACCTGGTGGCCGGCACGATGACGGCCACGTGCGCCCGCTGGACCCAGGTGGACTTCTCGTCGGTCTACTACCAGGCGGCGAAGCGGGTGCTGGTCTCGACGAACTCCGGGGCCGAGAGCCTCGCCGACCTGCCCGGCGCCAAGGTGTGCGCGGCCCAGGGCTCGACGTCGCTGCAGACCGTCGCGACGTACAAGATGCCCAGCGAGACGGCGCTGCCCCTGGAGGCGGTCGCCCGGCCGACGTTCGGGGAGTGCCTGGTCGCCCTGCAACGCAACGAGGTGGCCGCGATCTCGGGCGACGACGCGGTGCTCGCGGGGCTGGCGGCCCAGGACCCGTACACGAAGATCATCGGTCCCCGGTTGTCCGAGGAGCCCTACGCGATCGCGCTGTCCAAGAAGCACCCGGAGTTCACCCGGTTCGTGAACGCCGTGCTGGCGAAGGCCCGCGCCGACGGCACGTGGCAGCGCACGTACGGCCGCTGGCTCGGCGATCTGGGCCCGGCACCCGCGCCGCCCGCCGCCGAGTACAAGGACTGACCACGACGATGACCCGACCCTCCCCCGTCGACCGGGCCGACGCGGAACTGGCCCGCCTCGAGCGGGCCGTCACCGCGATCGCCGCCAACCTGGTCGACCTCGACGACAACAGCGCCCGCAAGGACCTCGACCGCGGGCCGCTGACCGGGCGCACGGCCCGGGAGTGGGCCGACGCGACCACCGCGCTGAGCCAGCTGTGGGACGGGTACGCGATGCTGACCACCGTGATCAACGAGGCCCGGGCGGTCCGCTCGCAGCGCCGCTTCTCCGACCGCGAGCGCGCCGACTACGCCCACCGCGTGCTGGGCAGCTCGATCACGCTGTCGACGACCACCGTGCCCCTGGCCCGCCGCGGCCTGCTCGGCGCCCGGCACACCAGCACCACCTGTACGCCCGGCGAGCTGCTGTCCGCGATGGAGGCCGCCTTCGCCACCGCGGTCGCCGTGGTCACCGAGGCCGGCGAGCACTGGCACCGGCTGATGCCCGCCGCCGCCGCGGCCGCCGCCCGGGTCGCGCACCTCAAGGGGCTGACCCGCTCGGTGACCCTGGAGGAGGCCGACCGGCGGCTGGACGGGTTCACCGCCGCGCTTGCCACCGACCCGCTGGGCTGCGACGAGACGACCCTCGACGCGGTGCTGTTCCTGCTGGAGAAGGCCGACGCCGAGCGGACCTCCGCCGGCGAGCTGCGCGAGTCGCTGGTGCAGCGGCTGGCCGACGCGCACAAGCTGGCCGCCGCGCTGGCCGAGGCCGCGCTGACCGCCGCGGCTGCCGAGCACGCGGCGGGCACCCGCTTCAGCGAGCACGACCTGGCCGTGCCGGGCGGCCCCGACCTGCGGCCGGACCTGGTGGCGCTGGACGCGCTGGCCGCGGCCGGCCAGTGGGGGCCGATGAGCCCGCGGCTGGCGGCCTGGACCCGGGCGGCCCGCGAGCGGCTGGCCGCGCTGCAGGCGGCCACCGCGCACAACAGCGGGTTGCTGGCGCAGCGCAACGAGCTGCGCGGGCGGTTCTCGGCGTACCGGGCGAAGGCGGCCGGGCGCGGCCTGGCCGAGGATCCCACCCTCGCCCCGCTGGCCGAGCGGGTGCAGGAGGTGCTGACCACGGCGCCGTGCGCGCTGGACGAGGCGCGGACGGCGGTGGCGGCCTATCAGGAGGCGGTGGCGGCGCTGACCCGCCCGGCTCCGTCGCAGAGGGAGGTCCGGCCGTGAGGTGTGCACGCAACTGCCGGGGCACGATCGAGGACGGCTACTGCAACACGTGCGGCATGGCGCCGTCGAAGAACCCGGTGGCGCCGCCCGCGTCTTCTGCTCCGGCCCCCGCTCCGGTGCCGGCTCCGGCCGTCGGTGCCAGATCCGAGCGCACGGCGACGGCGCGCCGGCCGCGCTCCACGGCGACGACGCGGACCGCCAGCGCCCGCACCGGCAGCGCCCGCACGGGGTCGCGGCGGCGCTTCGGCGGCGGGCTCGTCGACGTCGCGCCCCTGCCGCCGCGCGACCCGGCCGGCGCCGTGATGCCCGTCGCCGAGGTGCCCGAGGACAAGCGCTACTGCCCCAACTGCAACAACCCGGTCGGCCGCGCGCGGGGCGACCGTCCCGGGCGTACCGCCGGCTTCTGTCCGTCCTGCGGCGAGCCCTTCGACTTCGCGCCGAAGCTGTCCCCCGGTGACCTGGTCGCCGGCCAGTACGTGGTGGTCGGCGCGCTCGCGCACGGCGGGCTCGGCTGGATCCACCTGGCCACCGACCGCAACGTGTCGGACCGCTGGGTGGTGCTCAAGGGCCTGCTCAACGCGGGCAGCGCCGACGCCCTGGCCGCCGCGGTGGCCGAGCGGCGGTTCCTCGCCGAGGTCGAGCACCCCGGCATCGTCAAGATCTACAACTTCGTCGAGCACGACGGCGCCGGCTACATCGTCATGGAGTACGTCGGCGGCGCCTCGCTCAAGGACATCCTCAAGCAGCGCTGGGCCCGGGCCGGGCAGCCGGACCCGCTGCCCGTCGACCAGGCGCTGGCCTACGTCCTGGAGATCATGCCGGCGTTCGGCTACCTGCACGACCGCGGGCTGATCTACTGCGACTTCAAGCCCGACAACGTCATCCAGACCGGCGACCAGGTCAAGATGATCGACCTCGGCGGCGTGGTGCACATCGACGACCAGGACGCCGCCCTGTACGGCACCCTGGGCTACCAGGCGCCGGAGATCGCCCAGGCGGGACCGTCGCCGCAGAGCGACATCTACACGATCGGCCGCACGCTCGCGGTCCTCGCCACCGACTTCCGGACCGTGCAGACCGTCCACCGCGACAGCCTGCCCGCGCGCGACGACGTCGACGTGTACAAGCGGCACGAGTCGTTCTACCGGCTGGTGCAGCGCGCCACGCGCCCCGACCCGGCCGAGCGGTTCGCCGACACCGCCGAGATGACCGAGCAGATGCTCGGCGTGCTGCGCGAGGTCCTGGCCACCGACGGCACACCCCGGCCGGCACCCTCCCGCCTGTTCACCGGCGAGCTGCGCATCGACGTACGCCCCCAGGGCGGCCACGCGCACGACGACGGGCCGGACTGGCGCTGGCTGCCCGTGCCGCTGGTGGACCTCGCCGACCCGGCCGCCGCGTTCCTCGCCTCGGTCACGGTCACCGACCCGCGGGCGGTGCTGGCGCTGCTGGGCCGGGCGCCGGAGCACACCGCCGAGGTGCAGTTGCGGGCGCTGCGGGCGTACATCGAGCTCGGGCGCGACGCGCACGCGGAGGCCGCGCGGCTGCTCAACGCGATCGTCACCGAGTTCGGCCACGACTGGCGGGTCGCCTGGTACGAGGGGCTGCTCGCGCTGGCCGGCGGCGACACCGGCCGGGCCCGGGACCGCTTCGACGCCGTCTACTCCGCGCTGCCCGGCGAGCCGGCCCCGAAGCTCGCCCTGGGGCTGAGCCTCGAGTCGGCCGGGCGGCACGCGGAGGCGGCGGAGTACTACGACGTGGTGAGCCGCACCGACCCGGCCTACACCACCGCGGCGGGCGGTCTGGCACGATGCCGGCTGGAGGCCGGCGACCGCGACGGGGCGGTCGAGGCGTACAACCGGGTGCCCGGCACCTCCGCGGCGTACCGGACCTCGCAGGTCGACGCGGTGCGGGCGCTGGTCCGGTCGCGGCAGGGCAGCCTGGCCGACGTGACGGCGCTGGCCACCGCGGCCGGCATGATCGAGCGTCTCGAGATGGAGTCCGCGCAGCTGGCGGCGTTGCGGGCGGAATTGTTGGAGCGGGCGTTGACGGCGATGACGAACGGGGCGAAGCTCCCGGTGGCGGTGCTCGGGGACGGTGCCGCCCCGGGCGGGCACGCGGCCGAGCGGGACGTGCGGTTCGCGCTGGAGGCGGCGTACCGGGAGATGGCGCGCGCGGCGGCCGGTGCGGAGCGGATCCGCCTGGTCGACCTGGCCAACGCGGCCCGGCCCTGGACCCGGACGTGAGCGCGCCGGCCGACTGCGCCGCCTGCCCCGACGAGCGGGAGGCGGGCGCGGCGTTCTGCGAGAGCTGCGGGCAGGCGCTGGCGACGGGCGCGGAGCAGGCGCCCGGCACCGACTGCGGGGCCTGCGGGGCCACGGGCACGGTCGGCGCGGAGGGCTACTGCGAGAATTGCGGCATGCTCGCCGGCCGGCCCCGGGACCACGTCGAGGCGGACGCCCACGAGGTGGCCGCCGCGGTGAGCGACCGCGGGCTGCGCCACCACCGCAACGAGGACGCGATGTGGCTGGCCGTGCGCGGCACCGACGCCGACGTCGTGGTCTGCGACGGGGTGTCCGCCTCCTTCGACCCCGACATCGCCTCCGAGACGGCCGCCGAGACCGCGGGCAAGGTGCTCGCCGGACCGGCCGACGACCCGGCCGAGCACGTGGGCGCGGCGATCCGGGCGGCGGCCGACGCGGTGGCCGCGCTGGCGGACTCCGGGGATCCGCGGCGGGCCGTGTCCAATCCGGCGTGCACGATCGTGGCAGCCTGCCGGCGCGGGGAGACGATCGGGTACGGGTGGGTGGGCGACAGCCGGGCGTACTGGGTGCCGGCGACGGGCGAGGCGCGTCAGCTCACCGAGGACGACTCGTGGGCCGCGCACGCCATCGCGCTCGGCGTCGACCCCCGCGCCGCGCTGGCCGCCCCGAACGCCCACGCCATCACCGCCTGGCTCGGCGCCGACGCGGGCACCGTCCGCCCCCGCACCGGCACCCTGCGGCCGGACGGCCCCGGCACGCTGGTCCTCTGCTCCGACGGCCTCTGGAACTACCGCCTCGACCTCGACGACTTCGCCGCCGCCGTCCGCACCGCCGTCCGGGAGACCCCGGGTCCGCTGGACGCCGCCCGGGCCCTCGTGACCCTGGCCGTCGAGGCCGGCGGCGCCGACAACATCACCGTCGCTCTGCTAGCCCTTTAGGGAGGATGTGCATGGCCTACACCGCCGAAGCGTTCCAGAACGAGTACCTCGCGCTGGGCGCCACCGAGGTCGACGCCATCGTCACCGTCACGTCGTCCGGGGCGGAGGGCGGGCGGCGGACCAGCGGCGCGACCGAGATCATCATCGTGGACTGCTCGGGCTCGATGCAGGCCGAGGGGCGCATGGCCGCCGCCCGGCAGGCCGCCAAGGCCGCCGTCGGGTGCATCGACGACGGCGTGCACTTCGCGATCATCGCCGGCGTCAGCACCGCGCAGCAGCTCTTCCCCGACCCCGGCGAGCTGGCCGTGTCCACCCCGCAGACCCGCGCCGAGGCGGTCCGCGCGATCGACCGGCTGCAGGCCAACGGGGGTACGGCCATGGGCGCCTGGCTCAAGCTGGCGCACCGGCTCTTCGGGCTGCGCCCGGGCGACATCGCGCACGCGATCCTGCTGACCGACGGGGAGAACGGCGAGTACGGCGGCTATCTGGAGAGCGTGCTCGTCGAGATCGGCGGCTCGTTCACCTGCGACTGCCGCGGCGTCGGCACCAACTGGCAGGTCTCCGAGCTGCGCAAGATCGCGAACGCGCTGCTCGGCACGGTGGACATCGTGGCCCGCCCGCAGGACCTCACCGCCGCGTTCGAGCAGATGATGACCGCCGCCATGAGCAAGACCAGCGGCGACGTCCAGCTCAAGGTGTGGACGCCGATCAAGAGCGTGATCCGCTTCGTCAAGCAGGTCGAGCCGCAGGTCGTCGATCTCACCGGCAAGCGCGTCGAGGAGGGCCCGCGCACGGGGCTCTACCCGCTCGGGGCGTGGGGCGCGGAGAGCCGCGACTACCACATCTGCGTGCAGGTCCCGGCGGGCGTGGCCGGCGACGAGATGCTCGCGGCCCGGCTGTCCGTGATGGAGGGCGACACGGTGCTGACGCAGGCCCTGGTCCGCGCGGTGTGGACCGGCGACGCGGCGCTGTCCACGCGCATCAACCGGCAGGTCGCGCACTACACCGGCCAGGCCGAGCTCGCCGAGGCCATCCAGGCCGGCATCGAGGCCCGCAAGCACGGCGACGACCACACCGCGACGATCAAATTCGGTCGCGCGGCGCAGCTGGCGCACCAGAGCGGGAACACGGCCACCGAGGAGCTGCTCTCGACGGTCGTCGACATCGAGGACGCCGCCACCGGCACGGTCCGGCTCCGCCGCACGATCGACGCCGCTGACGAGATGGCCCTCGACACCCGGTCCACCAAGACCGTCCGGGTGGGACGGCAGCAGTGACCGCGATCTGCCCCAAGGGCCACGAGTCGGGCACGGACGACTTCTGCGACGTCTGCGGCGCGAAGATCGGTGCCCCCGCGCCCGTTCCGGCCGCCGCTCCCGACGCCGCCGCGGCCGCCCCGGCGGCGGGCGGCGAGCCGTGCCCGAACTGCGGCATGCCGCGGCTCAGCGCGGGCCGCTTCTGCGAGGACTGCGGGTACGACCACCAGACCGGCAAGGTGCCCGTCCTGTCGCCGGCCGCTCCCGCCCAGGCCCCGCAGACCGATGCCCCCTCTCCCGGTCCCGCCGCCTCCCCCTCCCCCGGCGCCACCGCCGCTCCCGCCACCGCCGCCTTCCCCGCCCGCGCCGCCGAGTGGACTGCCACCGTGGCGGCGGACCGCGACTACTTCGAGGCGAACGGCATCGAGGGCGTCGACTTCCCCGACAAGACGTCGACCCGCGAGGTCACGCTCACACCGCCCCAGCTGCGCATCGGCCGCCGCAGCGTGGCCAAGGGCACCACGCCCGACATCGACCTCAGCGAGGACGACCCCGGCGTCTCCCACCACCAGGCGCTGCTCACCCAGAGCGTGAGCGGCGTGTGGCTGGTCGCGGACCTGGGCTCGACGAACGGCACCTACCTCAACGACGAGCAGACGCCGCTGCCCGAGGGCCACAGCCGGCCCCTCGCCGACGGCGACCGCGTCCACGTCGGCGCCTGGACCACGATCACCCTGCACGCCCCGGAGTAGCGCATGGAATACACCCGGCTGGGCCGGACCGGACTGCGGGTGAGCCGCATCGGACTCGGCTGCATGAGCTACGGCGAGGCCGCGGCCGGCATGCATCGCTGGACCCTCGGCGAGGAAGCCGCCGCGCCCTTCTTCCGGCAGGCCGTCGAGCTGGGCGTGACCTTCTGGGACACCGCGAACGTCTACCAGGGCGGCACCTCGGAGGAGTTCGTCGGGCGGGCGATCACCCGGTTCGCCCGGCGCGAGGACATCGTCCTGGCCACCAAGGTCAGCGGCAAGATGCACGACGGCCCGGGCGGCAGCGGCCTGTCGCGCAAGGCCATCCTGGAGCAGGCCGACGCCTCGCTGCGCCGGCTGGGCACCGACTACATCGACGTCTACTACCTGCACCGCTTCGACCCCGAGACGCCGGTCGAGGAGACCGTGCAAGCCCTCGACGACCTGGTCCGCGCCGGCAAGGTGCGCTATCTCGGCGCGTCCTCGATGGGGGCGTGGCAGTTCGCGAAGCTCCAGCACGCCGCGGTGCTGCACGGGTGGACGACGTTCGCGGCGATGCAGGACCAGTACAACGTGCTCAAGCGCGAGGAGGAGCGGGACATGATCCCGCTGTGCCTGGACCAAGGGGTCGGGCTGACTCCGTACTCGCCGCTGGCCAAGGGGCGGGCGGCCCGGCCGTGGGGCGAGCGGACGGCCCGCTCGTCGGCGGACGCCGTGGCCCGGGCGTTCGACCGCGCCGCCGACGAGCAGGTGGTCGGTGCGATCCAGCGGGTCGCGGAGGGCCGCGGCGTCGCCATGGCCCAGGTCGCCCTGGCCTGGGTGCTCGCCAAACCGGTCGTCTCCTGCCCGATCGTGGGCGCCACCGAGCCGCACCACCTGCGGGACGCCGTCGCCGCCCTGGAGCTCAAGCTCACCGCCGCCGAGATCGCCGAGCTGGAGGCCCCCTACCAGCCGCAGGACAACTACTGGTGGTGATCGCCGCCGGTGATGGCGGCGGTCCAGGCGGTTTCCTCGAACTCCTTCACCCGGAACGTGTCCTGGGTGAGCTTATCGTGCCAGAGCTCCTTGACGAGGTTCTGCAGGTCCTGGCCGGCGTCGGCGGGCGCGGGTCCGGCCAGCCGCTCGCAGGCCAGCCGGTGGAAGGGCTCGGACAGGGCCACGGTCAGGGCCGCCGGGTGCTCGCGGCGGCGCAGCTTGAGGGTGCGCGAGTCGAGCAGGCGGAACACCAGGTTGACGTCGTCGCCGACCCAGCCCCAGCGGTCGCGCTGGGCGTGCCCGGTGTGCACGACGCACCGCAGCAGCATCGTGGCGTCACCGGCGCCGCGGTTGCCGTCGTCCACCTGCCGGGCCAGCGCGGGCAGTGCCGTGCGGACCACCCGCAGCGGATCGGTGCCGCCCGGCAGCAGGAGCAGCACGCCGTCGCCGCGGTCGAGGACGTCGTGCGGGATGATCCGCCCCAGCCCGGAGCGCAGCGCCCCGACCGCCGCGTAGAGACGCCGGCGCAGCCGCCGCTGGTCCGCGAAGGCGCGCCGCCCGAACCCGGTGATGTCCAGGCCGACGAGCACGACCGCCCGGGGCCGCTCGTCGAGCCCGGCCCTGCGCGCCAGCCACCCGGCCAGGCGGGTCGCCACCGTGGTCACCTGCGTCCGGAGGAGCCCTTGCGCCGGGACCACCTCCTCCGAACGCGCGCCGGTACGGTACCGGCCCAGCCTACGCGCCCCGCGCCCGTCCCGATCTTGCCGATCGCCTGCGCAGCACGGCCGGGGCGGGTTACTGTGCGCGCGATGAAGGACGAGCGGATCGGGACGGTCCACCGCACCCAGGTGATCGACCTGCTGAATCAGGCGCTCGCCGAGGGGCAGCTGCCCGAGCCGGAGTACGACAGCCGGATCGTGGCGGTCAGCACGGCCACGTACGCGTCGGATCTGCTCGAACAGGTCCAGGACCTCCCGCCGCGCCTGCAGTGGGACCCGCGCAACGCCGCGCCGCCCACACCGCCCAGCCGCAACGCCGGCCGCGCCGCCCTGGCGCTGGGCATCCTGTCGGTGCCGTCGTCGGTCTGCCTGCTCGGCGGCGTGCTCGGCGTGGTGGCCGTCGTGCTCAGCTTCCGCGGCCGCGGCGCCCACGGCGTCGGCCCGGCGCTGATCGGCCGCGCGCTGGGCATCATCGGCGTCGCCCTCTCGGTCGCCGCCGGCATCGCCCTGGCGGCCACCCTGCACCAGGCTCCCTAGGCATCCCACAGCCCGGCGGCGGCGGCCTTCCAGAGCCCAGGGGTACGGGCGAAGAGCGTCGCCCCGGCCCGCGGACCCCGGATGCCGTCGCTGCCGCCGTGCACGCCGCCCGCCTCGGTGACGATCAGCGACGTCGGGGCGAAGTCCCACACCTGCCCGCGCGTCTGCAGCGCCAGATCCATCTTGCCGTCCGCCACCAGCAGCGCCGCGTGCAGCTCCCACTGGGTCTCGAGCGCCCGGGCGACCAGCGGCGCGGCGATCAGGCGGTCGGACTCCAGATAGTTGGGCGGCGCCGGGATCACGCCCACCGTGCTGCCGTCGAGGACGTCCGGCCGGTCGGTGCCGGCGTGGACCGGGCGCTCACCCGTACCGTCGGAAGTGAACGCTCCCCCGCCGCGCGTCGCCCACCACACCTGGCCCATCGCCGGGATCGCGGCCACGCCGGCGGTGATCTCCCCGGCCTCCTCCAGCGCGATCAGAATCAGCCACCGATCGTCCCCGGCCACGAAGCTCGCCGTCCCGTCGATCGGATCCACGATCCACCGCCGGTCGCCGTCGCCGGTCGCACCGCCCTCCTCGCCCAGAACCGCATCCCCCGGCCGCTCCGCGCGCAGCACCGCCCGGATCGCCGCCTCGGTCTCACGGTCCGCCACGGTGACGACACTGCCGTCCGCCTTGACCTCCCGCGGCAGATCGGCGAGCGCCGCATAGTGCCGCAACGCGACCGCCGCCCCCGCCTCCGCCGCCCGCCTCGCCACATCAAGATCCGTCAGCACGGTCCCAGATTAGTCTCGGCGGATGCATCGCAGCCGCCTCTATGGCCTGTTCCTCGACACCCCGGACGCGGACGCGGCCGGCGCCTTCTGGTCCGGCGTCTTCGGCACACCGGCCGCCCCGGACCCGCACGAGCCGCAGTTCCGCATGCTGGCGGGCGCATTCCCCGGCCTCGCCGTCGGCGTCCAGCAGATCGGCCCGGGCGACGAGCCGCGCTACCACGTCGACATCGAGACCGACGACATCGACGCCGAGACCGCCCGCCTGACCGCCCTCGGCGCCGTCGAGATCAACCGCTGGCTGGACTGCCACATCCTCCGCGCCCCGGGCGGCCACCTCCTCTGCGTCATCCCCGTCCACAGCGACCCCGCCCTCTTCGACGCCGAGGCCCGCACCTGGCCCTGACCGACCGCCCGCTTCCCCGCCCCGCCGCCGGCCGCCTCACGACGCCAGCCGCTGCGGGCGGCGTCGCTGCGGGCCGCGTCGCTGCCATTTCGCCGCGCGCGGCCCGGACCGCCGGCAGCGCCCCGTGTCGGTGTGCGGCGGGCCGGGCATCGCGCGGCACCCGCCATGCTCCGCCGCCGGGACCGCGGGACCGCCGCCGGGGACCGCCGCCGCCGGGACCGCGGACGGCGACAAATCGGCACGGTCCGGAAGCGCGCGCCCGGGGCGGTTAAGGTCACCGGGTGACTGACGAGTGGCTGACCGGGCGCGCCGCGGCCGCCGAGCGGGAGACCGGCACGACCTTCGACCTGGCGGAGTGCGTGCGGGAGCCGATCCATCTGCTCGGGGGCATCCAGTCGTACGGGGCGCTGGTCGCCTTCCGCGGCGACCGGATCACGGTCGTGAGCGACAACGCGGCGCGCGTGCTCGGGGAGGCGGATCTGCTCGGGGCGCCCGTCGAGCGGCTGCTGAGCGCCGAGCACCGGAAGGCGCTCGACGACGGGGCCGACACGCTGGCCTTGGAGGCGTTCGACGTCACCGTGCACACGTCCGGCGAGCACACGGTGCTGGAGTTCGAGCCGGTGTCCGAGCAACCGGCGGAGTTCCGCGCGGTGCAGCAGGCGCTCGTGCGGTTGCAGCGGGCGGGCACCGTCGTGGAGGCCTGCCAGGCGGCCGTGCGCGAGGTCCGGGCCATCACCGGCTACGAGCGCGTGGTGGCGTACCGGTTCGAGTCGGCCGACGGGCCCGGGGAGGTCATCGCCGAGGAGGTGGCCGAGGGGTGGGAGCCGTGGCTCGGGTTGTGGTTCCCGGCGACGGACATCCCGCCGCAGGCGCGCCGCCTCTACGAGCGCAACTGGATCCGCGTGATCACCGACGTCGACGACGACACGGCCCGGCTGACCGGCACCGGGCAGCTGGATCTGTCGCTGTCGGTGCTGCGCACGGTGTCGCCCTTCCACCTGGAGTATCTGCGCAACATCGGCGTCGTGTCGTCCATGTCGGTGTCGCTGCTGTCCGGCGGCCGGCTCTGGGGGCTCATCGCCTGCCACGGCCGGGCGCCGAAGATCCTCGGCCCGCAGGTGCGGTCGGCGTGCGAGTTCTTCGGGGTCGCGCTGTCGCTGCAGCTGGCGGCGTTGCGGGACCGCGACGAGACGGCCGCCCGGGAGCGGGCGCGGACGGAGATCGCCCGGCTGCTCGGGCGGCTGACGGCCGACCTGCACGGATCGTGGGCGACCGTGCCCCAGGGGCTGGAGCGGGTCGTGGAGTGCGACGCGGTGGCCGTACGGATGCAGGGCAAGCTGGTGGGCCCGGAGAGCGCGACCGGCCTGCTCGACGCCCTGCCCCCGCTGGAGGCCGGCCAGGTCTGGCACAGCGACCGGCTCGCCGAGGACCTGGACGTGACGGTCCCGGGTGTCGCCGGCGCCCTCGTGCTGCCGGTGAGCGGCGCCGGCGACTGCATCGTCTGGCTGCGCGGCGAGCGCGCGGTCGAGCGCCGGTGGGCGGCCGACCCCGACAACCCCGTCCTCCTGGGTACGTACGGCGAGCGCCTGACCCCGCGCGGCTCCACCGCGGTCTTCCGGGCCGCGGTGCGGGGCCGCAGCCGCCCGTGGTCGCCGACCGACCTGGCCATGGCCGTCGAGCTGGGGCGCTCGATCGTGGAGATCGCGGTGACCCACGCCCGCGACCTGACCGCCCTCAACACCGAGCTGAACCGCAGCAACGTGGACCTGGACTCGTTCGCGCACGCCGCCGCGCACGACCTCAAGGAGCCGTTGCGGGGCATCGCGAACCAGGCGGCCTTCATCGTCGAGGACGCGGGCGCCACGATGGACGCCGACACCACCCGGCGGCTGGCGGCCATCCAGCGGCTGGCGACCCGGATGGACGAGCTGCTCAACTCGCTGCTGCACTACTCGCGGCTGGGCCGGGCGGATCTGCGCCGCGAGCGCCTCGGGCTGCGGGCGGCGGTGGTGCGGGCCCTGGACGTGGCGGGTCCGCGGCTGGAGGAGGCCGGGGTCGCGGTGGAGCTGCCGCCCGCGGGCGACCGGGTGCACGCCGACCCGGTGCTGCTCGACGAGGTGCTGGTGAACCTGCTGGTCAACGCCGCGAAGTACGCCCGGCCGGACGGTCCGCGCACGGTGGCCGTGACGCTGGAGGGCGACGAGCTCGTCGTCCGCGACAACGGCATCGGCATCCCGCCGCACCTGCGCGAGCAGGCGTTCCAGCTCTTCCGGCGGCTGCACTCGGGCGGCGAGGGCTCCGGCGCCGGGCTGGCGATCGTGCGCCGCATCGTCGAGCGGCACGGCGGTCAGGTGCGGGTGGCGGAGTCCCCGGGCGGCGGCACCACGGTGGGGGCGACGTTCCCCCAGTAGTCGAGGGTCTGGCGCAGCACCGTGCGGAACAGCGCGAAGTTGATCGGCTTGTAGATGTAGCTGTCCGCCCCGGCCGCGAAGCAGGCGTCCGCCTCGGCCTGATCCTCCGAGGAGGTGAAGACCACGAGCCTGATGCCGGCCAGGGCGGGCTCCGCGCGGACCCGGCGGATCACCTCGAGCCCGCCCTCGCCGGGCATGTTGAGGTCGAGCAGCATCAGCCGGGGCAGTTCGGCGCCCGGGGCGGTCAGCCGCGGCAGGACCTCGGTGCCGGCGCGCAGGAACTCCACCCGCACGCCGGGATGCGAGCGCCCGATCGCCCGCCCGATGGCCTCGACGTCCTCGTCGGAATCCTCGACGACGAGAACGAGATAGTCACTCACCCAAGCTCCTCAACGTGCAGCGCCACTCACTCACCAAAGCTCCTCAACCTGCGGCGCCAGTCACTCACGACGGGTCCTCGGCCTGCAGGGCGAGCACGGCGATGTCGTCGGCGCCGGTCGTGCCGAACTCGGCGGCGGCCCGGCTCAGCTCGTGGACCAGCTCGTCGAGCGGCGCGCCGCTCAGCTTGTCGAGGGCGGCCGCCAGCCCGGCGTCCTCGAAGAGCCGCCCGCCGGCGTCCCGGCTCTCGGTCAGCCCGTCGGTGAACATCAGCAGCGTGTCGCCCGGATCGAGCCGCAGCCGCGAGCGGGCGATCGTCGGCTTGGTCACCACGCCGAGCGGGACACCTCCGCCGCGGCCCGGTTCGGCGGGGCCGCCGCGGCGCAGCACCACGGGCGGCGGGTGGCCGGCCGAGGTCCACTGCACCCCGAGGCCGCCGTCGACCGGCCGGACGAGGGCGACGCCGGCGGTGACGAAGCGCCACGAGCCGTCGCGCAGCAGGCCCGCGTTGAGCCGGCCGAGGGCCCGGGCCGGGGACACGCCCTCCTGCAGCAGCGTGCCGAGGGTGTGCCGGGACATGCCGGTGAGGGCGGCGGCCTCGACCCCGCGCCCGCACACGTCGCCGATGAGCGCGGCCATGACGCCGTCGGCGCGCACCACCACGTCGTAGAAGTCGCCGCCGACCTCCAAAACCTGATCCCCCACCGTGTACGACGCGGCGAGCGCCACCCCGGCCGGGGCGGGCAGGCGGCGGGGCAGCAGGTGCTGCTGGAGGGCGATCATCTCGCGGCGGCGCTGCTCGTAGAGTTCGCCGTTGTCGATCGCGAGCGCCGCCCGGTAGGTCAGGTCGCGCAGGAAGGCCGGTGACGGGATGAGCTCGTCGCCGCGGTCGAAGAGGAAGAGCAGCACCCCGACGACCCGCCCGCGGGCGCGGAGGACCTGCGCATCGACCGTACGCGACCAGCCCGCCACCGCCCGCGTCCGCTCGGGCCCGCCCCGCACCGACCGGTCGGCGAGCTCCGCCAGCGTCCCGGCGGCCGCCGGATCGGCGAGCATCGCGTCGAGCTTGCGCATGTCCACGTGCACGGCGCTGCGCAGGCCGAGCACGTCGTCGGAGCACACGTAGACCAGGCAGCCCTCGGCGACGGCCGGCACCGCCATCCGGGCGACCCGCTGCAGGGTCTGCCCCGAGTCGAGCACGGCGTCCATCTGCAGCGACGCCTCGGCGAGCAGCGCGTCGCGCACCTGCTGCTCCTCGTCGGCCCGGCGCGCCACGAGCCGGCGCACCGCCTCCCGCGTCACGTCGACGACGTGCCCCAGGCACTCGGCCAGGGACACCGCGTCGGCGCCGGCGTCGGCCAGCAGCAGGATCGTGCCGGACAGCGCGCCCGGCACCTCGAACCCGGCCGCGATCACCTGGTGGACGCCCCGCCCGCGCAGCTCCGCCGGAATCGTCTCCCCGGAGGCGACCAGCCCCGGCGGGGTGGCCGCGCCGGCGGAGCCGACCGGCTGCGCCGCGAGCAGCTGCGCCGCCTGCGCCTCGTCGACGGGCAGGCCCCGCCAGCGCAGCGCGGCGAACCCGGCGCCGCCCGCCGTGTGCCGCAGTCCCCAGACCGCCACCACGCCCGGCAGCGCCTGCAGCGGCGGGAGCACCAGCGCGGCGAGCTCCTCGCGCCCGCCGATGGTCGCGACCGAGCGCCACAGCCGGTGCAGCGCCGCAGCCCACGTCTGCCCGCCCTCGGTCACATCCACCTCCCGGCCGTCACGTCCCGCGGTGACTACCCCGCCGGTCCGCCCGGCGAAACTGTTGCTCCGGAGCAAATGATGCCCTGTCAGAGGGCGGTCTGGTATGCCAGAACGCCTCTGTTCACCGCCGTGATCGCCTTGCGCGCCGCCGCCCGGACCGCCGGGGTGGCCGCCGAGGCGTCCTTGAGCTGGGCGAGCAGGTCGAGCACCTGGCGCGCCCAGCGCACGAAGTCGCCCGCCGGCATGTCCGCGTCGTAGTTGTGCCCGCTGGCCAGCACCTTGGCGAGCGGCTCGCCCCGGGCCCACCGGTACATCGGCCAGACGAACCCGGCGTCGGGCTCGCGGGTCAGCGACAGCTGGTGATCGGCCTCCTGGGCCTCGATCCCGGCCCACAGCCGCTGGGTGGCCTCGACCGCGGTCGTGGTGGCGCCCTTGGGCACCGACGCCCGCTCGTCGCCCTCGCGGCGCGACTCGTAGAGGACCATGGACACCGCCGCGGCCAGCTCCTCGGGCTCGAGCCCCTCCCAGACCCCCTGGCGCAGGCACTCGGCGACGAGCAGGTCGGCCTCGGTCCAGATCCGGCCCAGCATGCGGCCCGCCTCGGTGACCTCGCCGTCCGCCGACAGGTAGCCCCGCTCGGTCAGCACGGCGCAGACCTGGTCGAAGGTGCGCGCCAGCGACCCGGTGCGCCCGGCGACCTTGTCGCGCAGCGCCTGGGTGTCGCGCTCGAGGCGGTGCCGGCGCTCGGCGTAGCGGGCGTGCTCCTCGCGGTCGGGGCACTGGTGGCACGGGTGCTGCCGGAGCTGGACCTTGAGCAGGGCGATCTCCGGGTCCTCGCCGGGCGCCACGCCCTTGCCCCGGCGGCGGCCGCCGGAGGGGCGCTCGTGCCGGTCGTAGCCCGTGGCGCTGACCGCGGCGGCCAGGTCGCGGCGGGCGGCGGGCGAGCGCGGGTTGAAGTGCTTGGGCACGCGGATGCGGTCGAGCACCTCGGCGCCGGCCGGGAAGTCGCCGGGGCCGACGCGGCCGGCCCAGCGGTCCTGGGTCAGCACCAGCGGGCGCGGCTCGCCGAAGCCGCCGCCCGGGGGCTCGAGGACCACGGCGAGCCCGGCGCGGCGGCCCTGCTGGACCCGGATGACGTCGCCGACGCGCAGCCGCTCCAGCGAGGACACCGCGGCGGCGCGGCGCTGCTGGGAGCCCTGCCGGGCGATGGCGCGCTCGCGGTCGGCGATGGCGATGCGCAGCGCGAAGTACTCGTCGAAGTCGCCGTGGTGGCACTCGGCGTCCTTGGCGTAGGTGCCCATGGTGTCGACATTGCGCTGCACCTGACGGGCCAGGCCCACCACCGAGCGGTCGGCCTGGAACTGGGCGAACGACGACTCGAGCAGGTCGCGGGACTTCTCCGCGCCGACCGTGCCGACGAGGTTGACCGCCATGTTGTACGACGGCCGGAAGCTGGACCGCAGCGGGTAGGTGCGCGTGGAGGCCAGCCCGGCGACGTGCCGCGGGTCGACCTCGGGGCTCCACAGCACCACCGCGTGCCCCTCGACGTCGATGCCGCGGCGGCCCGCACGCCCGGTGAGCTGCGTGTACTCCCCCGGGGTCAGGTCGACGTGGGCCTCGCCGTTGAACTTCACCAGCCGCTCGAGCACCACGCAGCGGGCCGGCATGTTGATGCCCAGCGCGAGGGTCTCGGTGGCGAAGACGGCCTTGACCAGCCCGCGCACGAAGCACTCCTCGACCGCCTCCTTGAAGGCGGGCAGCATGCCGGCGTGGTGGGCGGCGACGCCGCGCTCGAGCCCGTCGAGCCACTCCCAGTAGCCCAGCACGGAGAGGTCCTCCGGCGGGATGCTCGCCACCTTGGCCTGGGCGATCTCCCGGATCTGCGCGCGCTCCTCGTGGTCGGTGAGCCGCAGCCCGCCGGACAGGCACTGCTGCACGGCGGCGTCGCAGCCCGCCCGGCTGAACACGAAGAAGATCGCGGGCAGCAGGTTCGTCCGGTCGAGGCGGTCGACCACCTCGGGGCGCGGCGGCGGCTGCCAGCGGCGGGAGCGGCCGCCCCGGGCGTTCCACCCCGGGCCGGCCGCGCGGTCGGTCATCTCGAGGCGGCGCAGCATCTCGCGGGTGTAGCGCAGCAGCTCGGGGTGCACGTCGTGCTTGCGGGCGGCGTCGGCGTCGTGGAACAGGTCGAACATCCGCTTGCCGACGAGCATGTGCTGCCACAGCGGCACCGGCCGGTGCTCGCTGACGACGACCTCGGTCTCGCCGCGCACGGTGACGAGCCAGTCGGCGAACTCCTCGTAGTTGCTGACCGTGGCCGAGAGGGAGACGAGGGTCACGGAGGCGGGCAGGTGGATGATCACCTCTTCCCAGACCGCGCCGCGGAACCGGTCGGCGAGGTAGTGCACCTCGTCCATGACCACGAACGCCAGGCCCTGCAGGCTCGCCGAGCCCGAGTAGAGCATGTTGCGCAGCACCTCGGTGGTCATGACCACCACGGGCGCGTCGCCGTTGATCGCGTTGTCGCCGGTGAGCAGGCCGACCTTCTCGGCGCCGTAGCGCTCGACCAGGTCGTGGTATTTCTGGTTGGACAGGGCCTTGATCGGGGTCGTGTAGAAGCACTTGCGACGGGTGCCCGAGCCGTCCGCGCGCAGCGCCAGGTGCACGGCGAACTCGCCGACCACCGTCTTGCCGGCCCCGGTCGGGGCACAGACGAGCACGCCGCTGCCCTTCTCCAGGGCCTCGCACGACTGCCGCTGAAAGTCGTCCAGGTCGAAGCCGACGTCGAGCATGAAGTCGTCCAGCGCCGGGAACTCGGCCACGCGGGCCGCCCGCCGTCGAGACTCCGCGTAGCGTTCGGCGGGGGATGTCATGAACCCAAGGCTAATGCGTGGGTGTGACAGAACGAAGATCCTCGCACCACAGCGACGATCATGGCTGGCCGGGCGGTTGCCGACAGCGCGGTCGCGGGCGGTCGGTATGGTGCACGGCGTGCCGGATGCCGCCGAATCGACCTCAGCCGCCCCGCGTCGCCAGGTCGACGCCGTGCTCTTCGACTTCCACGGCACGCTCGCCCAGGTCGAGGACGCCGTGACCTGGGTGACCGCGGCGGCGGCGGCCTGCGGCAGCACGATCGACCGGGGCAAGGCGACCATCCTCGCCGACCGGCTGGTCACCGCCGGGCGCGCCGGCGGCCCGCTGCCCCGCCGGGTCCCGATCCACCTCGCCGAGCACTGGGCCGACCGCGATCTCTACGAGCACAGCCACCGCGCGGCCTACACGGGCCTCGCCGCGACCGTGAGCACCGACGTGGAGGGGCTGGCCGACGCGCTCTACGACCGCCTGCTCGCGCCGGACGGCTGGCTGCCCTACCCCGACACCGGGCCGACCCTGCGCACCCTGCACGAGGCGGGCATCAAGGTGGGGGTGGTCAGCAACGTCGGCTTCGACATCCGGCCGCTCTTCGCCGCGTGGGGTCTCGACGGCCTGATCGACGCGTGGGCGCTCTCCTACGAGGTGGGGCGCACCAAGCCCGATCCGGCGATCTTCCTGCGCGCCTGCGGCATGCTGGGGGTCGATCCCGAGCGCACGCTCATGGTGGGCGACACCCCGGCCGACGCGGGGGCGGTCCAGGCCGGCTGCGCGGCGCTCGTCCTCCCGGCGGCGGAGCCCGGCCGACCCAACGGCCTGAGTGCCTCGCTCGCGCTCGCCGGCTGCTCCGGCTGACCTCAGAGGTACGTGTCCACGAGCGTGCCCTGCGTGGTGGAAGCGCTGCGGATCGGCTCGTGCGCGTCCTGCGCCGCCACGTGATCGGCGACCGACCGCTCGGCCTGGACCGGGGCGGCCGCGGCGGCACCGGCCTGCGCCTTCGGGGCACCGGTGTCCGTGGCGCCCAGGTAGGCGGCGGACAGGCGGCTGGAGCTGACCGAAGCGACCGACATGCTGCGACCTCCACGACGAGACGAGTGCTGCACCTGTCGCTTCGGCCCGCCCCCGGACCGGCTGACACCTGGCTCAGCGCAGCAACTGAACCGCACCCGGCTCGCAGCGGACGGTCAGCTCAAGTGGCCCGATCCGCTCGCCGTCGGCGTACGCGATGATGTCGGCGGCCTGGATCCGCACCTCGCGGGCGCGGTGCACGCGGACCCGGGGATCGGTCACGTGGGTGCCGCGGCGCAGGCGCGGCTTGATGCGCAGGAGCGCGACCCGCCCGAGCGGCGCGGCGACGACCACGTCGAGCAGCCCGTCGGTGAGGTCGGCGGCGGGGCAGACGCGCAGCCCGGCGCCGTAGCGGGGGCCGTTGCCGACCGCGACGAGCACGGCGGCGCAGCTGTGGTCGACGCCGTCCAGCTCCAGCGTGTAGCGGCGGGGGCGCAGCCGGGCGAGCTCCAGCACCACGGCGACGTCGTAGCGGCGCGGGCCCCGGGGGAAGCGCATCCGGTTGGCGAACTCGTTGACGATCGCGTCGAAGCCGGTGGCCAGCACCGCGCCGAACCAGCGCTGCTCGCCCGTCGCCGTGGTGATCCGGGCGAGATCGAGCGAGACGCTCCTTTTGTCCCGCAAAGCGGCCGCCACCTGGCCGAGGTCGCGCACCCCCGCGGCGGCCGCGAAGTCGTTCCCGGTGCCCGCCGGCACCACGCCGAACAGCGTGCCCGTGCCGGCGACGGCCTGCAGGGCCCGGTGCACGGTCCCGTCCCCGCCGACCGCCACGAGCGCCGTCACGCCCTCGCGGACCGCCCGCTTGCACGCCGCCTCGGCCTCGGCGCCGCTGCCGGCGGTCAGGATGCGGACCGGGCCGGCGCCGCCCAGCCGGTCCACGACGGCCGGAAGCAGACCGCGGTGCCGGCCGCGCCCCGCCCGGGGGTTGGCCAGCACCGCGATCGCGTCGTGCACGGGCGGGCCGCTCAGGTCATGTCGTCGAAGCGACGCTCGATCGGCAGCGGCTGCGCGACCGGCTCGGGGGCCTCCACCGGGGTGGGACCGTCGATGCGGTCGGAGACGCCGACGGGCACCCGCTCCTCCTCGAGGGGCGAGATGTCGTCGTCGTCGATGCCCGCGTAGATCTCCTTGCCGCGGCCCTTGCGCTTGTCGTAGATCAGCGCCACGCCGACCGCGATCAGGTAGAGCAGGATCATGCAGGCGGCGAGCAGCGTCATGCCGAACGGGCCCGGGTCGGGCGTGGCGATCGCGGCGAACGCGAACGAGATGAACACCATGATCCGCCACCAGCCGAGCAGCTTCTTGCCGCTGACCACGCCGGTGAAGTTGAGCATGAGCAGGACCAGCGGGAACTCGAACGCGACGCCGAAGATCAGCATCATGTTCGTGACGAAGGCGACGTACGACTGGACCTCGAGCTGGGTCGTCACGCCCAGGATGCCCTGCGTCTGGATGAACGCCAGGCTGTGCTTGATGACGAAGTAGGCCAGCACGGTGCCGCCCGCGAACAGCGGCGCGGCGATGCTCACGAAGACGTAGGCCCACTTGCGCTCGTGCCGGTGCAGGCCGGGCGCGATGAAGGCCCACAGCTGGTAGAGCCAGACGGGGGCGCCGATGATCAGGCCGATCCAGAGCGCGATCTTCAGCTTGACGATCAGCGGGTCGACCACGCCGAGGACGACGAAGTTGCAGACCCGCTGGTTGTCGGCGTTGACCACCCACGAGCTGTCGAGCGCGCAGTACGGCGCCTTGAGCAGGTTGAACACCCAGCCCGAGACGATGAAGCCGACGATCAGACCGCCGACGATGCCCAGGGCCGCGATGAACAGCCGGTTACGCAGCTCCCGGACGTGGTCCAGGAGCGTCATCGAGCCGTCGGCGGCCTGTTCGAACTTGCTCGGCCCCTGGCGGCGGCGCAGGGAGACGGCCACGGGAGATCAGCGGTCCTTGGTCTGCTGGACCGGGTTCACATACTCCTGGGCCGGGGGCTGCGGCGGCTGGTAGGGCTGGCCCTGCGGCGCCTGGTAGCCGGCCGGGGGCGCCTGGTAGCCGGCGGGCGGCTGCTGATAGCCCGCGGGCGGCTGCTGGTAACCGGCGGGCGGCTGCTGGTAGCCGGGCGGCGGCGGGGCATAGCCCTGCTGGACCTCGCCCTGCAGCGGCTGGTAACCGTGCTGGGCCTCGGCCTTCTCCGCGTCGTTGTTGTCGTCGACCAGGCCCTTGGTCTCGGCCTTGATGATCCGCAGCGAGCGGCCGAGGGAACGGGCCGCGTCGGGCAGCCGCTTCGCGCCGAACAGCAGCACGAGCACGACGACGAAGATGGCGATGTGCCATGGCTTGAGAGCGCCCATGGGGTGACTCCACTCGGTTGGATCAGGGGCGGGACGATGCGGGGTCCATCGTACGTGTGGTTCCTGGGAGTGACCCCTCCCGCACCCGTTTGTTTGGCGGTAGTACGAACGGATTTCCGGACAACCGTCCCGGAAGGCCGCACGCTACCACGGCGCGGGCGCGCTCTGTAAAGAGTGCTTGCTGTTCAACAGCCGTTCTGCCCTCCCGGCCCTCACGCGCGATGCCGACCGGAAGCATCGCTGAGTGCCGTTCGGTGCAGTCGGTCAGAACCACCTTCGCCGTGCCCGGCCTTGATGACCGCGACCTGCTCCTGGGCGACCTCGGCCTGCCGCTGGACGGCCAGGATCGTCTCCTGGAGCTGCTCGGCGTCGGCCTGCAGCCGCAGCGCCTCCTCCTGGCGGCGCATCAGCTTGCGCATCGCCCGGTCGAGGTTCGGCAGCCGCCGCACGACAGACATGCCCGCGATGCCGAGGATCACGAGCCCCAGCACTACCACCGCAATCACGATCCACATGACCATGCCGACACTCTACGGAGCCGCGTAGCGATCCAGCGCGGCGGCGGCCTGTCCGCGGATCCGGTCGATCAGCTCCGGCGGCCCGAGCACGGTGACGTCGGGCCCGAGCCCGAGCAGCAGCCGCTGCGCCCAGCCCAGGTCGGTCACCCGCATGGACACGAGCCACTCGTCGCCGTCGCGCTGCACCTCCTCGCACGGGTAGTACTCGGTGATCCACCGGCTGCCCCGGCCCACCCGCGCGGTGACCAGCGGCAGCTTGGCGTCCGGGCGGAAGACCCCGTCGCTCACGTCGTGCGGCACGGCCCGGGCGGGCGGCGCGGCGGGCTCGTCGAGCTCGGTCCAGGCGTCGATGCGGTCCAGGCGGAACAGGCGCACGGCCTCCACCCGCCGGCACCACGCCTCCAGGTACGCCCGGTTGCCGACCATGAGCACCCGCATCGGGTCCACCACCCGGTCGGTGGTCTCGTCGCGCGCCGCCGTGTAATAGGTCATCCGCAGCGCGTGCCGCCGCTCGACGATGCCCCGGATCGCGTCCAGCCGCTCGGTGCCGGCCGGCAGCCGCACCGCCACGGGCGCGTCGGCGAGGTCCCCGGCCGCCGTCTCGATCTTGGCGAGGGCGCGCTCGATGGCGTCGCGCGACCCGATGCCCGGCGTCTCGGCGAGCATCCGCAGCGCCACGACCAGGGCGAGCGCCTCGTCCGGGTTGAGCCGCAGGGGCCGGTCGATGCCCGCGTCGTACGTGATGGTCACCCGGTCGCCGTCGAGCGCCATGTCGATCAGGTCGCCGGGGCCGTAGCCGGGCAGCCCGCAGACCCAGAGCAGCTCCAGGTCCTCGCGCAGCTGCCGCTCGGTGATCCGGAAGTCCGCCGCCGCCTCGGCCACCTCGATGCCCGGCCGGGCGAGCAGATAGGGCACCAGGTTGAGCAGGCGCCCGAGCCGGTCGCCCGACGTGCCGCCGCCGCGCTGGCGCTGCTGCGGGGCGCTCACGAGGACACCCCCGCCGGCTCCTCGTAGCGGGTGACGACCTCCTTGAGCTGCTGGATGACGGCCTCGCGCAGCTCGGGCGGGCCGTCGGCGCGCACGTCGGCGCCATAGCCGACCAGGCGCGCGGCCAGCCAGTCCACGTCCGAGTACGCGATGGTCAGCCGGTCGCCGTCCGGACCGGCCACGCACTCCGCCGCCATCCGGCGCAGTCCCGCCGCCCGGCCCGGCGCGACGGTCACCGTGGCGCGCCTGTTGCGCTCGATCGGCCCGCTGTAGCGCGCGACGTGGCTGATCAGGTCGGGGCTCTCGGGCGGCGTGAACGCGCCCTCCGGCCCGGTGGCCCGCACCGCGCCGACGATCCGGGACAGCCGGAAGCAGCGGGTCGCCTCGCGGTCCCGGTCGTGCCCGACCACGTACCAGCGGCCCTGCCAGCAGACGACACCCCAGGGCTGCAGTTTGCGTACGGCCGGCTCGTCGCGCTCCGGCACCCGGTAGGAGAACGTGACGTTGCGCCGGGCCCGCGCCGCGGCGGTCAGCGGCCCGAACGCGGGGTCGACCGTCACCACCGGCTCGACGCCCAGCGTGGCCTGCGGATCCACCTCGATGCCGGCGGCCCGCAGCTTGGCCAGCCCGCTCGACGCCGCGGCGGCCAGGCCCGCGTGCTGCCACAGCCGGGCGGCGATGCCCACGGCGGCGGCCTCGTCCGGCTCGAGCGGGATGTCGGGCAGCGCGTACTCCCGGTGGGCGATCCGGTAGCCGTGCTCGGTGTCGAAGGCGCTGGCCAGGCCGGTCTCGAGGGGGACGCCCAGCTCGCGCAGCTCCGCCTTGTCGCGCTCGAACTTGCGCTGGAACGCGTCGTGGTCCTTGGGGTCCTCGGGATCGTGCTCGTAACCGGGCACGGTCGCGGCGATCTGCGCGGCGGTCAGGAACCGTCGCGTGGAGAGGAGGCAGATGACCAGGTTGACCAGCCGCTCGGTACGGGTGCGCGACACGAGGTGCAACGCTAGCAGGCTGCCCGGGAATGTGGCGCGACGCGCACTCCGCGTTGCGGTTATCTGTAACCAACAGCGGGAAGACCCCTGGACGTGTCCTCCTCCGTCGAAGAACCCGCAGTCGGCCTGGCCGGTGCCGAGCCGCTCCCCGCCCCCGCCGAGTCCTCCCCCGAGGGCGAGAACGAGAGCGTCGGCACGGTCGTCGTCGCCGGCCTGGCCAACCTCGCCATCGCCGCGGCGAAGCTCGTCGCCGGCCTGATCTCCGGATCCGCGTCGATGCTGTCCGAGGCGGCGCACTCGCTGGCCGACACGGTCACCGAGGTGTTCCTCTTCGTGGCGCTGCGCCGCAGCTCCAAGCCCGCCGACGAGCGTCATCCGTTCGGGTACGGCAAGGAGGGCTACGTCTGGGCCTTCATCGCCGCCCTGTTCACGTTCATCGGCGGTGCGGGCTTCTCGATCTACCACGGCGTGACGACGATCATGGCCGGTGACCACAGCGGCGACTTCCTCTGGTCGTACCTCGTCCTGGCGGTGTCGTTCGTCGCCGAGGGCACCTCGTTCCTGCGCGCCAAGCGCCAGGTCGCCGGCGAGTCCCGGCGCTGGGGCATCTCCCCCTCCCGCTTCCTGCGGCTGACCTCCGACACCACGGTCAAGGCCGTCTACTTCGAGGACTCCGCCGCCCTGATCGGCCTGATCCTGGCCGCGCTCGGCATCCTCGGCGTCCAGCTGACCGGCGACGAGGTCTGGGACGGCGTCGCCTCGGTGCTGATCGGCCTGCTCCTGCTGGTCGTCGCGTTCATCCTGGCCCGCAGCAACGTCTCGCTGCTGGTCGGCCGGGCGGTGCCGCGCGCCATGCACAACAACATCGCCCAGGACCTCGCGTCCATGTCCGTGGTCACCGCGGTGCCCACGCTGCTGACCATGCAGCTCGGCCCCGGCGACATCCTGGTCGCCGCCAAGGTCGACTTCCACGACGACATCAGCGGCGCCGAGATCGAGCACGCCTCCGACGAGGCCGAGCGCCGCCTGCGCAGCCGCTACCCGCAGATCCGCTACGTCTTCCTCGACCCGACGCGCGGACGGGCGGGACGCAACCACGAGAACGGCGGCCTCGACATATAGGGTCCCCGCCATGGTGCGCTGGCGGTCAGGAACGGTTTCCCGGGTACGGCGAGAGTGGCGCGGCGCGATCGAGCTGGAGGTCACGACCGCCGACGGCCCGCTCAAGGCGCTCGCCTACCCGGCGCTGACCGGCACCCCCGTCGCCGGCGACCGCGTCCTGCTCAACGTCGGCGCCCTGATCATGGGCCTGGGCACCGGCGGCTACGCCCTCGTGGTCGCCCTCCCCGACCGCCTGCCCCCGGACCCGCCCGGCGGCGAGACCCGCGACGCCGGGCACCTCGTCAAGGCCCGCTACACCCCGCTGCAGCCCATCCTCCTCGGCGTCGACGAGGAGGCGTCGCCGCACCATGACGTGCTTCGCTCGGCCGACGGCGTCGACGGCATGCCGGTCGTCCTGGCCGACCTGCACTCCGCCCTGCCCGCGATCCTGGCCGGCATCCTCGCCGACCGCCCCGGCGCCCGCGTCGCCTACGTCATGACCGACGGCGGCGCCCTCCCCGCCTGGTTCTCCATGACGCTGTCCGGCCTGCGGGACGTCCTGGCGGGCACGATCACGGCCGGCCAGGCCTTCGGCGGCGACCTCGAGGCCTCGACCGTGCACACGGCCCTGCTCGCCGCCCGCCACGTCCTGCACGCCGACGTCACCATCGTCACCCAGGGCCCCGGCAACCTGGGCACGGGCACCCCGTGGGGCTTCTCCGGCGTGGCCCTCGGCGAGGCCGTCAACGCCACGGTCACCCTCGGCGGCCGCCCGATCGGTTCCCTGCGCATCTCCGACGGCGACGCCCGGCCCCGGCACCGCGGCGTGTCGCATCACAGCCTGACCGCGTACGGGAAGGTGGCGCTCGTCCCCGCGGACCTGCCCGTCCCCGCCGACCTCCCCGCCGGCCTGGCCAAGGAGGTCACCGACGCCCTGGCGCCGCTCGCCACCCAGCACCGCATCGTGGAGGTCCCGACGCACGGCCTCGACGCGGCACTGGCCGCGAGCCCGGTCAAGCTGTCGACGATGGGCCGCGGCCTCGCCCAGGACCACGCCTACTTCATGACCGCCGCCGTCGCCGGCCGCCACGCGGTCGCCCTCCTCGACGCCTGACCACAACCCGACCGGGTTCGATACCTTCGCGTGCCTGTGCAACCGGTCGGACTCGCACGACCAAGGGAACTCACGCGACCGGTCGGACTCGCGCGACCGGTCGGACTCGCGCGACCAAGCGGGCTCGCACCACCGGTCCGACTCGCACCAAGCGGGCTCACGCCACCGGTCGGACTCGCACGACCAAGCGGGCTCGCACCACCGGTCGGACTCGCGCGAGCAGGCGTTCGATCAGCGCTTGCGGGCCAGGGTCACGCCGTCGCGGACCGGCAGCATCACCGTGTCGACGCGGTCGTCGGCGACCACCAGGTCGTTGAGGTGGCGCATGGCGACGACCGAGGCGCTGACCGGGTGCGGGACGACGACCTCGCCGCCGCGCAGGACGTTGTCGAGGACCAGCAGGCCGCCGGGGCGCAGCCGGGGCACCAGCTCCGCGTAGTAGTCCGGATAGCCGGTCTTGTCCGCGTCCACGAACGCGAAGTCGATGGCCGGATCGTCCGGCAGCGCCCGCAGGGTCTCGAGGGCCGGGGCGAGCCGCAGCTCGATGCGGTCCTCGACGCCGGCCTCCCGCCAGAACTGCCGGGCCAGGCCGGTGAACGTCTCCGACACGTCGCAGCACAGCAGCCGGCCGCCGGGCGCGAGCCCCCGCGCGATGCAGATCGACGAGTAGCCGGTGAACGTCCCGACCTCGACCGCGTTCGTCGCCCCGATCAGCTGGACCAGCATCGTGAGCAGGGCGCCCTCGTCGGCGGAGATCTGCATGCCGGCGCGGTCGCCGAACGCGGTGCGGGTCTCCGCGGCGAGCCGGCTCAGGATCGGGTCGGCGGGCGTGGAGTGCGCCAGCAGATAGGCGTCGAGTGCCGGGTCCAGCATCCCGCTCCCCACTCGTGGCTCGCGTCACCGACGCGCAGCCCCTCACTCAGCCGAAGAAGATCAGATACAGCCAGCCGAGCAGCAGCAGACCCAGGATCGTGGCCAGCACCCACGTGGGGATCCGGTGGCCGCCCTTGCGGTTGCGCTGGATCTGCTGCACGGCCCGCTCCCGGCGCCGGTGCAGCCGGGCGTTGAGGACGTCCTCGAACGTCCGCTCGGGCGGCTGGTCCCGCGGGTCGGGCTGGTGCGGCGCTGAACTCATAACCCGCTCAGCCTAGCCGCCCGGCCCGGACCCGCGGCACGTGCCCTACATGCTCGCGATCAGGCGTTCCACCCTTTCGTCGTACGCCCGGAAGGGGTCCTTGCACAGCACGGTGCGCTGCGCCTGGTCGTTGAGCTTGAGGTGCACCCAGTCGACGGTGAAGTCCCGCCGCTTCTCCTGCGCGTGCCGGATGAACTCGCCGCGCAGCCGCGCCCGCGTGGTCTGCGGCGGGGTCTCCTTGGCCTCGAAGATCTGCAGATCGTTGGCGACCCGGTCGACCTGCTTGCGCTTCTCCATCAGCGCGTAGAGGCCGCGGCCCCGGCGCACGTCGTGGTACGCCAGGTCGAGCTGGGCGATGCGCGGGTGCGACATCGGGATCTCGTGCTTGGTCTGGTAGCGCTCGATCAGCTTGAGCTTCGACACCCAGTCGATCTCCTGCGCCACCGGGTCGAGGTCGCCGCTCTCGATCGCGTTGAGCACCCGGCCCCACAGCTCGACGACCCGCTTGGCGGTCTGGTCGCCGCCGCGGCGCTCGACGAACTCGGTGGCCTTAGCCAGGTACTCCTGCTGGATCTCGAGGGCGCTGATCTCCTTGTTGTTCGCCAGCCGGATCTTGCGGCGCCCGGTGGTGTCGTGGCTGACCTCGCGGATCGCCCGGATCGGGTTCTCCAGGGTGAGGTCGCGCATGACCACGCCCGCCTCGATCATCCGCAGCACGATGTCCGCGCTGCCGACCTTCAGCAGGGTCGTGACCTCGTTCATGTTGGAGTCGCCGACGATGACGTGCAGCCGCCGGTAGCGCTCGGCGTCCGCGTGCGGCTCGTCCCGCGTGTTGATGATCGGGCGCGACCGGGTCGTGGCGCTGGAGACGCCCTCCCAGATGTGCTCGGCACGCTGCGAGAGGCAGAAGACGGCCCCGCGCGGCGTCTGCAGCACCTTGCCGGCGCCCGCGATCAGCTGCCGCGTGACCAGGAACGGGATGAGGACGTCGGCGAGCCGGCCGAACTCGCCGTGCCGCGACACGAGGTAGTTCTCGTGGCAGCCGTAGGAGTTGCCGGCCGAGTCGGTGTTGTTCTTGAAGAGGTAGATCTCCCCGGCGATGCCCTCGTCGTGCAGCCGCTTCTCGGCGTCGACGAGCAGGCCCTCGAGGATCCGCTCGCCCGCCCGGTCGTGGGCGACGAGGTCGGTGACGGAGTCGCATTCGGGGGTCGCATACTCAGGGTGCGAACCGACGTCCAGGTAGAGGCGGGCTCCGTTGCGGAGGAACACGTTGCTGCTGCGTCCCCAGGACACCACTCGGCGGAACAGGTAGCGGGCCACCTCGTCCGGGGAGAGCCGCCGCTGGCCCCGGTAGGTGCACGTGACGCCGTACTCGGTTTCTAGGCCGAAAATTCGCCGTTCCATAGCGAAACATTAGCCTCAGAAAGCGTGGGGAGACACGTACAGCGGGTGAGAATCTTGCGGCCGCCGATGAAGATCAAGATCGCCACGACGCGACTCCGCCCGCACGCCTGACACGGCGTGCGGGTCCGGAGCCGCGGTCGTCAGGACTTGTCGCCGGTGTCCTCGCCCTTGCCCTCGAGGTCCACCGACGCGGCCGACACGGTGGGCTTCTCGTCCGCGGCCGGCGGCGGGGACGCGTCCGTGCCACCCTCGGCCGGCTTGTCCTTGCCCCCGCCGAGCAGCGCCTCGAGCGCGGCGCCGGTGATCCGCCGGAACGCGCGGCCCTTGCGGGTGCGGTCCAGCACGGCCGCCTCGAGCTGCGCCGCCCCGAGCTCGCGCTGGGCGCCGTTGTCGCCGCCCACGCTGCCCAGGCCCTTGACCGCCAGCGCCAGCGCCGTGGTCAGGTCGGCCGTCGTGTCGTGGCTCTCCTTGAGGACGGCCGAGATGGCCTCCGCCGAGCCGCCCATGGCCATGAAGCCGGGCTCGTCCATGACGGACCCGTCGTACGTGATGCGGTAGAGCTCGTCGGTCTCCGGCGAGCTGCCGACCTGCGCGACGCAGATCTCCACCTCGTACGGCTTCTGCGTCTCCGAGAAGATCGCACCGAGCGTCTGGGTGTAGGCGTTCGCGAGCGCGCGGCCCGTCACGTCACGCCGGTCGTACGACAGGCCGTTCAGGTCGGCCATCCGCACGCCGGCCCGGCGCAGGCTCTCGAACTCGTTGTAGCGGCCGACTGCCGCGAAGCCGATCCGGTCGTACAGCTCGCTGATCTTGCGTAGCGTCGTGACGTTCTCGGCGACCAGCAGGATGCCGCCCTCGTAGGTGAGGACGACGGCGGAACGGCCGCGCGCGATGCCCTTGCGGGCGTACTCCGAGCGGTCCCGCTGGACCTGCTCGGGCGAGGCGTAGAACTGCATGGCCACGGGTGGGTGCTCCTAACGCGATGACCGGGAATCGGGAGGTTGTCTGCGGTCCGGGCGGTCAGCCGCCCGGGTTCTCCATCCGGCCCGCGACCACGGACTCGGCCACCGCGGTGACCTCGGCCTCGCTGAGCCGCTGCGTCCCCTCGGCCGTCGCCGTCATCACCACCGGGTAGATCTTGCGGGTCACGTCGGGCCCACCGGTCGCCGTGTCGTCGTCGGCCGCGTCGTACAGCGCCTCGACCGCCAGCCGGATCGCGTCCGCCGTGCTCACCCCGGCCCGGTACTTCTTCTTCAGCGCCGCCTTGGCGAACAACGACCCCGACCCGATCGCCTCGTAGCCGGTCTCCTCGTAGAGCCCGCCCGCCACGTCGAAGCTGAAGATCCGGCCCGGCCGCGCCGGATCGGCCGGCGCCAGGTCGTACCCGGCGAAGAGCGGGATGACCGCCAGGCCCTGCATCGCGGCACCCAGATTGCCCCGCACCATCGACGCGAGGCGGTTCGCCTTGCCGTCCAGCGACAGCATGGCCAGCTCGATCTTCTCGTAGTGCTCCAGCTCCACCTGGAACAGCCGCATCAGCTCGATCCCGATGCCCGCCGTCCCGGCGATGCCGATCAGCGAATAGGCGTCGGCGGGGTGCACCTTCTCGATGTCCCGGCTGGCGATGAGGTTGCCCATGGTGGCCCGCCGGTCGCCCGCCATGACCACGCCCTCGGCGGTCGCGATCGCCACGATCGTCGTGCCGTGCGGCGCGATGTCGGCCGACATCCCCGGCGGCAGCGGCCGGCGCCCGGGCAGAAGCTCCGGAGCCGCCTGCGTCAGGAACTGCGTGAAGGAAGACGTCCCCGCGTTGGTGAAGAGATCCGGTAGACGCCCGGATGGATCAAAACCCGCTGCCACGTGGTTCCTTTCAGGTACGTGATCGCCTGGGCCAGGTAAGCCGGGTTGTCCCGGAACTGCCCCAGCCCGCCGTTGCAGTTGAAGCACAATATCCCGCGAACATAGCCAGTGCGATGGTCGTGATCGACATGTTCGGGGTCGGCCGCGCCACAGATCGCGCAGACGCCACCCTGCTCGGCCAGCAGCGCGTCGAACTCCGCCTGCCCGATCCCATAGCGGTGCCGCAGGTGGTACTCCCGCGTGCCGCCGTAGAGACGCTTCTTGCCCTCCACACCGCGGACATTGTGACAAGGCTTGCAGTAGCGGCCGTGACCACCTCGGCCGCTTCGATTGCGCGGAAAGTCAGTCAAGGGCTTGACCGACTCGCAGTCCGGGCAATAGCGGTGGCCATCCGGAACGACGCGCGGCGGCACGACCTCACGGCCGTGCCTCTCCTTGACTTTCTTGGCATAGCTCGCTTTGGAACGGACGTTGAAGCATTCTTTGCAGTAGCTGCCCCGACCATCCGGACGCTTGCTGCTCACACAGAACTGGTCTAGCGCCTTCCATCGACCGCAATCGAGGCAGCAGCGCTCGCCGTCTCTGTCAGGAACTCTTTGCTTCATGTCCGGCCCTCAAAACGGACATATGCCTATTCTCCGCCTTTTTGCACATAGCCTCTGACAAACTCTTCGGCGTTCTCTTCGAGGACCGAGTCGATTTCGTCGAGCAGATCGTCGACGTCCTCGTCGATCTCCGCCTTGCGCTCGGCGACCTCCGGGTTGGCCTCGGTGGTGACGTCCTCGATCTCCTCGTCGCGCTTGCCCTTGCCGGACTGCGACTGACCGCCGGTGTCTCGGGTTGCCATCCCTGTCCCCCTTCAAGACCCACTGGTTCGGGTTGGGAAAAACCTACCTCGCCGGTACGACGAAAACCGCTGCCGCTGCGCGTGTTTCTCGCTCAGCTGAGCCGTTTCCGCCGCCGGAGCCACACCGCCCCGGCGCGCACCACCGCCTCAGGGGGCCGCATCGCCCCGCACCTCTCCACGCCGCCGGGGCCGCACCTCGGCGGAGCACACGCCGCCGGGGCCGCACCTCGGCGGAGCACACGCCGCCGGGGCCGCACCTCGGCGGAGCATCGGACGACCGCGCCGCCGGCGGGACCACGCCCCGCCGGCGGCAGCTCACTTGGCCGTGATGACCTCGAGCAGGTCCTTCGCGGTGTCGCACTTGTCGAACAGCGCGCCCACGTGCTTGCGGGTGCCCCGCTCGGGCTCCATCATCGGGACTCGCACCAGCGACTCGCGCCCGACGTCGAAGATGACCGAGTCCCAGCTGGCGGCGACCACTTCGGACGCGTACCGGGCGAGACACTGGCCGCGGAAGTACGCCCGGGTGTCCTCGGGCGGCTCCACCATCGCGCGCCGCACGTCCTCGTCGTCGAGGAGCGTCTTCATCGAGCCGCGGGCCACCAGGCGGTGGTAGAGGCCCTTCTCCGGCCGGACGTCGGAGTACTGCAGGTCGACCAGCTGGAGCTTCGGCGAGGACCAGGCGAGGCTCTCGCGCTCGCGGTAGCCCTCGAGCAGGCGCAGCTTGGCGACCCAGTCGAGCTCGTCGGAGCAGCTCATGGGGTCGTCGCCGAGCCGGGTGAGGACGCTCTCCCAGCGGCTGAGCACGTCGGCGGTCTGGTCGTCGACGTCGGCGCCGTAGCGCTCGTCGCAGAACTCCCTGGCCCGCTCGTAGTAGGCCCACTGCAGGTCGAGGGCGGTGAGCCGGCGGCCGTCGCGCAGGCGCATGAGGTGCTTGAGCGTGGGGTCGTGGCTGACCGCCTTGAGCTCGGAGACCGGGTCGGCGATGCCGAGCTCGCCGGTGAAGACCTTCTCCTCGATCATGGCGAGGATCAGCGAGGTGGTGCCCATCTTGAGGTAGGACGCGATCTCGGACAGGTTGGCGTCGCCGATGATCACGTGCAGGCGCCGGTACTTGTCGGCGTCGGAGTGCGGCTCGTCGCGGGTGTTGATGATGGGCCGCTTGAGGGTGGTCTCGAGGCCGACCTCGACCTCGAAGAAGTCGGCGCGCGACGAGATCTGGAAGCCCGCCCCGGAGCCGTCCTGGCCGATGCCGACGCGGCCCACCCCGGTGAAGATCTGGCGGGTGACGAAGAACGGGGTCAGGTGCGCCACGATGTCCGCGAAGGGCGTCTGGCGGCGCATCAGGTAGTTCTCGTGGGAGCCGTACGAGGCGCCCTTGTTGTCGGTGTTGTTCTTGTAGAGCTGGATGCGGTGCGTGCCGGGGATCGTCGCGGCGCGGCGCGAGGCCTCGGCCATGACCCGCTCGCCGGCCTTGTCCCAGCGGACGACGTCGAGGGGGTTGGTGCACTCGGGGGTGCTGTACTCGGGGTGCGCGTGGTCGACGTAGAGCCGGGCGCCGTTGGTCAGTATCACGTTCGCCAGGCCGAGGTCCTCGTCGGCGAGCGCGTCCGCCGGGTCGTAGGCCGCACCGGAGTACGTGAACCCGCGCGCGTCGCGCAGCGGCGACTCCTCCTCGTAGTCCCACCGGGCGCGTCCGCCGCGGGTGAGCTCCGGCCGCGCACCGTACGCGTTGACGACCTGGGACGAGGTGACCATCGGGTTGGCGCCGGGCTGTCCGGGCACGGAGATTCCGTACTCGACCTCGGTGCCCATAATCCGCCGAACGCTCATGCGACCACTCCGCCCGCCACTGTGCTGCCGTTGCCCATGTATCGAGCCTAGACGCTTCCTGCCTCGTACTCGTACTCGCGCGTGCGTGGCACAGCACGCTGAGTAGATCTCCGGATGAGAAAGCGCGGGCGTAGGGAGGTCCCTACGCCCGCGCCTCAGCGTGCGTTACAGGTACTGACCGGTGTTGCTGGCCGTCTCGATGGAGCGGCCGGCCTCGGCGCCCTTGCCGCCGGAGACGAGCGTGCGGATGTAGACGATCCGCTCGCCCTTCTTGCCGGAGATGCGGGCCCAGTCGTCGGGGTTGGTGGTGTTGGGCAGGTCCTCGTTCTCGCGGAACTCGTCGACGCAGCTGTCGAGCAGGTGCTGCAGGCGCAGCCCCTTCTTGCCGGAGGTGAGGAACTCCTTGATGGCCATCTTCTTGCCGCGGTCGACGATGTTCTGGATCATCGCGCCGGAGTTGAAGTCCTTGAAGTAGAGGACCTCCTTGTCACCGTTGGCGTAGGTGACCTCGAGGAAGCGGTTCTCCTCGGACTCCGTGTACATCCGCAGGACCACGGCCTCGATCATGGCCGCGACCGTCACGTCGGCGTCGCCGCCGTGCTCGGCCAGGTCCTCCTCGCTCAGCGGCAGGCCGCTGAGGATGTACTTCGCGAAGATGTCCTTCGCCGCCTCGGCGTCCGGGCGCTCGATCTTGATCTTCACGTCGAGGCGGCCGGGGCGCAGGATCGCCGGGTCGATCATGTCTTCCCGGTTGGAGGCGCCGATGACGATGACGTTCTCCAGGCCCTCGACGCCGTCGATCTCGCTGAGGAGCTGGGGGACGATCGTGTTCTCCACGTCGGAGGAGACGCCGGAGCCACGGGTGCGGAAGATCGAGTCCATCTCGTCGAAGAACACGATCACCGGCGTGCCCTCGCCGGCCTTCTCGCGCGCCCGCTGGAAGACCAGGCGGATGTGCCGCTCGGTCTCGCCCACGTACTTGTTGAGCAGCTCGGGGCCCTTGATGTTGAGGAAGAAGCTGGTGTGCTTCTCCTCGCCGCGCCGCTCGGCGATCTTCTTCGCCAGCGAGTTGGCGACCGCCTTGGCGATCAGCGTCTTGCCGCAGCCGGGCGGGCCGTAGAGCAGGATGCCCTTCGGCGGGCGCAGCTGGTGCTCCCGGAAGAGGTCGGCGTGCAGGAAGGGCAGCTCCACGGCGTCGCGGATCTGCTCGATCTGCGAGTGCAGGCCGCCGATGTCGGTGTAGTCGACGTCGGGGACCTCCTCGAGGACGAGCTCCTCGACCTCGCTCTTCGGGATGCGCTCGTAGGCATAGGCCGAGCGCGGCTCGATCATCAGCGAGTCGCCCGCGCGCAGCTTGGCGATCTGCAGCGATTCGGCCAGGTGGACGATCCGCTCCTCGTCGGAGTGGGACACCACCAGCGCGCGGTCCTTGGGGCCGCCGCCCGGGTTGTCGAGCACCTCCTTGAGGAGCACGACCTCGCCGGTGCGCTCGAAGCCGAACGCGTCGACGACGTTGAGGGCGTCGTTGAGGAGGACCTCCTGCCCGCGCTTGAGCTCCTCGACCTCGAGGGACGGGGAGACCGCGACGCGGAGCTTGCGGCCGCCGGTGAAGACATCGACGGTGCCGTCCTCGTGGGCGGCCAGGAAGACGCCGTAGCCGCTGGGCGGCTGGGCGAGCCGGTCAATCTCTTCCTTGAGAGTGACGATCTGAGCCCGGGCTTCCTTCAGGGTCGCCACGAGCCGGTCGTTGTTCTCGGTCACTCGGGCCAGCTGCGCCTGCGTTGCCGCGAGCCGTTCCTCGAGCTGACGGACGTGTCGGGGGCTTTCGGTCAACTTCCGCCGAACCAGAGCGAGTTCCTCCTGCAGGAACGCAACCTGGCTGGAGAGATCGTTGGCCTCTTTCTCCCAACGTGCGGCGCGTGAATCCGCCTCGTCGCTACGTGCCACGTCCCACCTCCCCGGGGGCTCGAACGTTCTACCGCTAACACTAACCGCTGAAAGCCGGATTTCGACCCATGCAACACCCTCGTCACGCAAGCTTGATCGATCGAGGCACTCGCGTCCATGGGGTTGTCAGGGGGGTCGGGTACGGTCGGAACGGGCTATTTGCGGGAGGCGTCCGTGACGGTAGAAGCCGGTGACGAGCGGTTGCAGGTCTGGGTCGACCAGGACCTGTGCACCGGGGACGGGCTGTGCGTGCAGTACGCGCCGGAGGTCTTCGAGTTCGACATCGACGGACTGGCCTACGTCAAGGGCACCGCCGGTGAGCTGCTGCAAAGCCCCGGCGCGCGGGCGGTGGTGCCGGCCGGGCTGCGGCTCGAGGTGATCGACTCGGCGAAGGAGTGCCCGGGCGACTGCATCCACGTCGTGCGCAGCGGCGACGACGTGGAGATCGCCGGGCCGGACGCGGCGGGCTGAGGCACCGCGTCCGGAATTGATCAGTGGCACATGTCACAAAGTCGGGCGGCCCACCAGTGACGCGACCACGCGGGAGAATTCCTCGAGCCGCGCGATCTGGCCAGGCCCGCCATCGTCAAGCGTCTTACCGAAGCGCAGGGCGTCGTGGCGTACGGCCGCCCGGCCCTCCTCCTCCGCCACACCCGGCGGCGGGACGGCGTCGTCGACCGAGCTGAGCAGCAGGTAGACGTCGATGCTGTCGACCCTCGCCTGCCCGCTGGAGGTGCGGGTGAGCCGCCGCCGGCAGCCCACCTCGGTGACGGTCGACAGCGGCACCACGCGCAGCGAGGAGGTCATCGACCCGACCGGCCCGTCCCCGGGTGCCACGTCCTCGCCGTGCCACAGCACCAGGCGGCTGCCGTCGCAGATGACGACCTCCTGCCACACGCCGTTGACCTCGTTGACGAAGCGCTCCAGGGTGAAGGTGAGCACGGAGGCGCCGCGCAGCACGCCGAAGAGGGCGTCCAGGGCCACCTCGGGGTCGCGCAGATAGGCGCGGGCGGCCGAGTCCAGGTCCTCGTAGGGCGACCAGTCCGGGAAGACCGCCGGCATCTCGTTGCTGCCCCCGAACGGCGGAGAACTCATCGCGCCCACCTGATCCCTCCCCAGCACGTCCGAAGTCCGGGACGGAAACTACCCGATGCCCCGCGGAGCGTCACGCCCCGGCGTCGGCTTCCAGCTCGGCCCGCCGTGCCGCTGCCCGCTCGGCGGTCGTGACGGCGGCGGCGTCACCGGCGTCCTCCTGCGGTTCCTGCGCCGCGGCGGCGAGGGCGGCCTGGGCGGCACGCTTCAGGGCGTACGCCTCGGCGCCCTTGCTCGGCTTACGGCGCCGCGGCGGGGCGGTGACCCCGGGCGCGAGCTTGCGGGCCGACACCAGGAAGGCGGTGTGGGCGATCATGCGGTGATCCGGGCGTACGGCGAGGCCCTCGGCGTGCCAGTCGCGGATCAGCGACTCCCACGCCCGCGGCTCGGTCCAGCCGCCCCGCTCGCGCAGCGCCTCGACCAGCTCCGACAGCTGGGGCGTCGTGGCCACGTACCCGATGAAGACGCCGCCGGGCACGAGCGCCTTCTCGACCATGTCGAGCGCCTCCCACGGGGTCAGCATGTCGAGGATGATCCGGTCGAAACCGGTCTCGCGCGCCTGGGCGACGTCGCCGTGGTGCAGGTGCCAGGCGGGGTGCGGGCCGCCGAAGAACGCCTCGACGTTCTTGCGCGCGACCGCGGCGAAGTCCTCGCGCAGCTCGTACGAGTGGACCTCGCCGGAGGAACCCACCGCGCGCAGCAGCGAGCAGGTCAGCGCGCCGGAGCCGGCGCCGGCCTCGAGCACCCGCGCGCCGGGGAAGACGTCACCCATGGCGACGATCTGCGCCGCGTCCTTCGGATAGATGACCTGGGCGCCGCGCGGCATCGACAGTACGTAGTCGGACAGCAGCGGGCGCAGCGCGAGGTAGGGCGTGCCGCCGGTGGACACGACGACGCTGCCGTCGGGCAGGCCGATCAGGGCGTCGTGGGCGAGGGCGCCGCGGTGGGTGTGGAACTCCTTGCCCGGCTCCAGGACGATCGTGTGCATGCGGTTCTTCGGATCCGTGAGCTGCACCCGGTCGCCCGGCCGGAACGGCCCGCGGTGGGCGGGCACGGTCTCGTCTGCGACGGTGTTGTCCTGAACAGTCACTGATCATCTCTCTCGGTCACCGGGCGGGCACACGGCGTGCGGCGCGGCGCGGTTCGAGCACCTCGGCCAGATCCGCGACGTACAGCACGCCGACGACATCCTCGCCTGCCGTCACGGCGTACTGTGCACCCGGGTGGGCCTGCACGGCCCGGACCACCTGCTCGCCGGTCAGTCCCGTGCGCAACGCCGGCACCCGGGCGAGGTCCGCCGCGACGGTGTCGACCGACACCCACGGCCGCCGCGCGGCCGGCACCCGCGCCGACTCCGCGGGATCCACCAGCGCCACCACCCGCCCGGACGAGTCGGTCACGGCCAGGGCCTTGCGCTCCAGCGGGGACGCGTCGGCGCGGCGCTGTGCCTCCGCCAGCGGCGTTCCGGAGGGTACGGAGACCAGGGGCCGGGCCAGCGCCGCCAGGTCCACCAGCGGGAAGCGCCGGGTCATCCGCGCGAGCCGGATCGACTGCCCCGCACCCTGCCAGAGGGTGAACGCCACGAGCAGCACGAACAGCAGCCCCAGCAGGGTCAGGATCTGCAGCTGGTAGAGCGTGATCGTGGCCAGCGCCGTCGCCGCCGCGATGCCGCGCCCGGCCCACGCGGCCCCCTCGGTCGCCCGGTTGCGGTCCTTGAGCAGCGCCCACAGGCCCGCCCGCAGCGCCCGCCCGCCGTCCAGCGGCAGCCCCGGCAGCACGTTGAAGATCGCCACGATCACGTTGCTCGCCGCGAGCTGGAAGGCGATCTGATCGGCCACCGTGCGGTCCGGCAGCAGGATCGCGGCCACGGTCGCCGCCACGCCCAGCACCAGCGACACGGCCGGCCCGGCGAGCGACACCAGCGCGTCGACCCGCGGGTTAGGCGCGTCGCGGTCCATCTCCGTCCACCCGCCGAGCAGCTCGAGGGTGATGCCCCGCACACCGATCGCGTAGCGCCGGGCGGTCAGCGCGTGGCCCAGCTCGTGCAGCAGCACCGACCCCAGCAGGCAGACCACAAACCCCAGCCCCACCAGGTACGACCACGGGGCGGCCAGCAGCAGCTGAGCCTCCGCGTAGCCGCCGTAGACCACCGTGACCAGCGCCGCGAGCAGAATCATGGACGGGCTGACGTAGACCGGGACGCCCAGCACCCGCCCCACCTGCCGCCGGCCGGGCCTGCGCTGCGCGTCGTCGTCCACGGGATCGATGCTACGGGCGGCGCCTCGCGGGCGGAGATGTCGTACCCCTCCCCTAGCCTTAGCCGCATGACGACAGAAGCGGTTACCTCCCTTTCGTCCGGCGGTGTCTCGTCCGCCTCGGCCGGCGGCGCTTCCTCGTCTGTCCCGTCCGCGCCGCCCGGGGATTCCGCGCCGCGGGAGGATGCCGCCCCGCCGTCGGGGGATGCTGCGATGCCTGCGCATCCCACTCCGCCCGCTGGGGACGCCGCCACGGCTGCGTATTCCGCTCTTCCGGGCGGGGAGTCGGCCTCGGCTCTTCCGGGCGGGGAGTCGGCCTCGGCTCTTCCGGACGGGGAGTCCGCCTCGGCTCTTCCGGGCGGGGAGTCCGTCTCGGCGGCCGACGACCCCGCGGTGCCGGCCGTTGTCTCCGCGCCGCCGTCCGGTCTCTCCGCCCGGGCCGAGGGTGCTGCGGTGCCGGTCACCGCCTCCCCCGCGCCGGAGGGCGAGCCCGTGGTGCCGTCCTCGACCGGGTCGCCGCTGCCCGCGACGAAGGGGCCGTCGCTGTCGCCGTCGCGCGCGGCCGACTTCAAGACCTGCCCGCTGCTGTTCCGCTTCCGCACGATCGACCGCCTCCCCGAGCAGCCCACCCGCGACCAGGTCCGGGGCACCCTGGTCCACGCCGTCCTCGAGCGCCTGTTCGACCTGCCCGCCGGCGCCCGCACCCCCGACGCCGCCGTGGCCCTCGTGCGCCCGGAGTGGGAGCGGTTGCTCGCCCAGGAGCCGGAGCTGTCGGCCCTGTTCGACGACCCCGCCGTGGTGCCGGTCCCGCTGCAGGACGGGCCCCTCGCGTCCGCCCCGGTCCCCGGGCCCACGACTCCCGGCCCCGATGCCGGCCACGCGAGTGCCGATTCCACGGCTTCCCGCTCGGCGGCCTCCGGTCCGGCGGCTGTCGGCGCGGGGGTTGCCGACGCAGGGGTTGCCGGCGCAGGGCTTGCCGGCGCGGGGCTTGCCGACGCAGGGGTTGCCGATCTCGCCGGGCGGGCCGGCGGCGACCCGGGCGGGGTGCTGCCGGGGATGCCGGAGATGCCCGCGGAGGACGAGGCCGCGCGGCTGGAGCGGTTCCTGAAGGACGCCGGCGACCTGCTGGCGGGTTACTTCGCGGTCGAGGACCCGAACAGGCTGGAGCCGGCCGAGCGGGAGAGTCTGATCTCCACGCTGGTCGACGACGAGCTGCTGATCCGGGGCTACATCGACCGCCTCGACGTCTCGCCGGCCGGTGACCTGCGCGTGGTCGACTACAAGACCGGCGGCGCCCCGCGGGAGGCCTTCGAGGGCCGCGCCCTGTTCCAGCTGAAGTTCTACGCCCTCGTCCTCTGGCGCACCCGCGGCGTGGTGCCCCGCGTCCTGCGGCTGCTCTACCTCAAGGATGCCGAGGCCCTCGACTACAGCCCGGACGCCGAGGAGCTGGAGCGCTTCGAGCGCACCCTGCTGGCCCTGTCCCGCGCGATCGAGCAGGCCAAGGAGCAGCGCGACTTCCGCCCCAAGCCGAGCCGGCTCTGCGGCTGGTGCAGCCACCAGGCGTTCTGCCCCGAGTTCGGCGGGACGCCCCCGCCCTACCCCGAGCCGGCCACCACGGCCCGGCTCGCCATCGTTCCGGCCGGTCCCGCTCCGGACGGCGCCTCCCCGCAAGCCGGCCCGGCCCTGCCGATCGCCCGCACCCCGCACGAGGACGACCTGCCGCCCAGCCGCCGCCCCGCCGGCGTGTGACACCCGCGGAAGGCGCGTGCCCGGCCTATGGGGGCCCTCCGGTGCGAGCAGGCAGACTCGCCGGCCGGCGTCACGGGCCCGGATCGCGGTCAGGGCGGCGATGACAAAGGCGAACGCGGCGGTGGCGGCCCCGGTGAAGGCGGCCCTGCTCCACCGGTCTTGACTCGCCGGCTCCCCTCGCCGGTTGGGACCTACGCCATTGCGCTCGCCCCTCCCCCGCGGGGCCGCCGCCACGCGGGCACGTCTCACGGGGCGTGGCGGGCGTTCGGGCGTGCCGGCGCGTGACCCGTCGGTCGGGCGGCAGTGGACCGCGGCGCGATCGCATAGGGTGAGCGCCCGGAGCGGCGCATGGGGAGGCGGCGGGTGACTGCGGGTGACGGGGTGCGGGTGGCGGCGGGGAGCGGAGTGGCCCGGACCGTCCGAGTGCTGCTCGCCGACGACCAGCCGATGCTGCGGTCCGGGTTGCGGAGCGCGCTCGCGGGGGTGGAGGGCCTGACCGTCGTCGGCGAGGCCGGCGACGGGATGGAGGCCGTCGACCTCGCCCGTCGGTTGCTGCCCGACGTCGTCGTGATGGACGTGCGGCTGCCCCGGCTCGACGGGCTCACAGCCACCCGGAGCATCGTGCGCTCCGGCCTGCCGGTGCGGGTCCTCATCCTGACCACCCACGACGGCGACGAGCACGTGCTGGGCGCCGTGGCTGCGGGGGCGGCCGGCTACCTGGGCAAGGACGTGCCGCCGGGCGAACTCGTCTCGGCCGTGCGCACGGTGGCCGCCGGCGGTGCCGTGGTCGCGCCGCTGCTGCTGGGGCGCCTGCTCAGCCGGGTGGCCGAGCTGCTGCCGGCGACCGAGGACGGGCCGGCCGCCCCGGCGCTCGACGCGCTCACCGAGCGGGAGCGCGAGGTGCTGGTCCACGTCGCCAAGGGCCACTCGAACGCCGAGATCGCCCGCGCCCTCACCGTCAGCGAGACCACCGTGAAGACGCATGTCGGGCACGTGCTGACCAAACTGCGCTTGCGGGACCGGGTGCAGGCGGTCGTCCTCGCCTACGAAACCGGTCTGGTCCGCCCCGGTTCCTGAGCCCGCACGACGAGACGACGGCCAGCACACGCCCCAGAAGACGCCCAGCACGCAGCCCAGGCAACGCCCAGCACGTAGACCAAACGACGCCCAAGACGCAGACCAGGCAACGACCGACAACGGCCTGACGACGCCCAGCAAGCGAGCCGGGCTGCGGCCCACTTGGTCAGGCAACGGGCAGCACGCGGGTCAGAGCACCGGGCAGCCACGCGAGTCAGAGCATCGGGGAGGACGCGGCTCGGGCAGCAAGAGCCCGCGGGTCGCGCGTCGGCCTGCTCACATCACGGGCAAGACGCGTCGGCCTGCTCACATCACAGGCAAGACGCGTCGGGCTGGTCATATCACGGGCAAGACGCGTCGGGCCGCAGGCGCACGCGACGGGCGACGGGCGACGGGCGACAAGTGTCACGCGGCGGCCGGCAGGGCTGCGGCGCGGTGGACGGAGATGTCGCCGCTGGCGGAGGTGGCGCGCAGCTCGAGGGTCGCGGCGCCGCCGGCCGGGGCGTCGGTCATCGGAAGGTCGCTGCTGGTGCGGCCGGAGGACGTGGTGAGGTCGAGCCAGACGGACGTGCCCGCGACCACGCCTACGGTGACGTTGCCCGAGGAGGTCCTGAGGTGGGCGCGGCCCGCGCGCAGGGCACCGATCTCGATGTCGCCGGACGACGACCCGGCGCGGATCGACGTGGCAGCGCTTCCGACGGTCACATTACCGCTGGACGAGCGGGCGATGACGTCACCGGTGACGTCACCGATGTGCACCTTGCCGGAGCCCGACCCGGCGCCGAGCGAACCGCCCACCCGGCCGACGTCAAGGTTCCCGCTCGACGTCGTCAGATGCACGTCGCCGGTGGCCTCTTCCAGGCCGATGTTCGCGGAGGAGGCGTCGACGCGGACGGCGGCGTAGCAGCCGCGCAGGAGCACGTCGGCGGAGGACGACTTGGCCGCCACGGCGCTGCCGGCCGGCACGCGCACCAGGACGTCGACCCGCGGGCCACGCCGCCAGCCGGGGCCGCCGCGGTCGGGGGCGTGGACGATCAGCACGTCGCCGTCGAGCTCGATGTGGACGCGGCCCGTGGCGTCGCTGCCGTCCTCGGCGGTCACGGTGACGGTCATCGTGCTGGTTTCCTCGGCACGCACCTCGGCGTGGCCACGGTGCATGTGCAGCGAGAGGGTGACGGGCTCGGACCGGGTGAACTCGGGCATGGCAGCGCTCCTCGGACAGGAAGTCAGGCTTGGGCGAAACCGGTGAGGCGCCGGCCGGACTTGCCGGCGGCCGGGGGCCGGCCGGCGGCCGCGGTGGCCACGGCGCGGACCAGCCAGGCGTTGACGGAGATGCCCTCGGCGGCGGCGGCCTGCTCGGCCCTTGCCTTGAGGGACTCCGGCATGCGCAGGGTGAGCCGGGCCTGGTCGCCGCCCTCGTCGGGGGCGGCCACGGCAGGCGCCGGCGGGGACGTGTCGGTGACCACGAAGTCGGCTTCCCGGCCGCGCAGGCGCAGGTCGACCGCCGGGCCGTCGAGGCGGGTGGTGATCTCGGCCCAGGACGAGGATGGCCACGA
>NZ_JAUQWH010000129.1 GCF_030757795.1 Actinoplanes oryzae | reverse complement strand
CTCCTGCGCGAGCGTGACCCCGCGCAGCGTCGGCGCCCCGGGCCGGCCGTCGGCGACCGCGCCCTCCCGCTCGTCGTTGAACCCGGCGAGCTGGTGCTGCATCTCCTTGAGCGTGCAGATCCGCGCTCCGCGAGGGAGTACGGGCCGCTCGTCCCGGCGCAGCTGCTCGGCCAGCGTGACCGCGGCCTCCGGGGTGGCCTGGTCGATCGCGTAGTCGTAGTTGACCGTCACGACCGGCGCGTAGTCGCAGGCCGCGAGGCACTCGGCGTGCTCCAGCGTGATCTTGCCGTCGGCCGTGGTCTCGTCGTGCCCGACGCCGAGGTGCTCGACCAGCTCGTCGTAGACCTCCTGGCCGCCCATCACGTTGCACAGGGTGTTCGTGCACACGCTGACCAGGTAGTCGCCGGTCGGCTTGCGCTTGTACATCGTGTAGAAGGTCGCCACCGCGCCGACCTGGGCCTTGTTGATGCCCAGGACGTCGGCGCAGAAGGCGACGCCGGCCGGGCTGACGAAGCCCTCCCGCGTCTGCACCAGGTGCAACAGCGGGAGCAGCGCCGAACGCTCCCGGCCCGCGGGATAGCGGGCGATGATCTCCAGCGCGGGCTCGAGCAGCTCGGCGGCGAGCGGCGCGGCGGCCGGGGAGAAGTCCACCGTGGTATCGGTCATCAGCGGTCACACCCACCCATCACGGGGTCCAGGGAAGCGCCGCCGGCGATGACGTCGGCCAGCAGCGCGCCTTCGGCCATCGCGGGGATGGCCTGGAGGTTCACGAAGCTCGGGTCCCGCATGTGCACGCGGTAGGGATGCGTGCCGCCGTCGGAGACCGCGTGGACGCCGAGCTCGCCACGCGGGTGCTCGATGCCGACGTAGACCTGACCGGGCGGCACCCGGAAGCCCTCGGTCACGAGCTTGAAGTGGTGGATCAGGGACTCCATGGACTGGCCCATGATCTTGGCCACATGCTCCAGCGAGTTGCCCATGCCGTCCGTGCCGATGGCCAATTGCGCAGGCCAGGCGATCTTTTTGTCGGCGATCATGATCGGCCCCGGGCGCAGCTTGTCGAGGGCCTGTTCTATGATCTTGAGAGATTCACGGATTTCCGCCATGCGGACCAGGTAGCGACCCCAGACGTCACTGGTCTGTGCGGTGGGCACCGAGAATTCGTAGTCCTCGTAGCCGCAGTACGGCATGGTCTTGCGCAGGTCCCACGCGAGGCCGGACGCACGCAGCACGGGCCCGGTGATGCCGAGGGACAGGCAGCCGGTCACGTCGAGGACCGCGATGCCCTGGGTGCGCTCCTGCCAGATGATCTGGCCGGAGAGCAGGCTCTCGTACTCCTTGAGCTTCTTGGGCATGTAGACCAGGAAGTCGCGGATCTTCTTGATCGCCGACTCCGGCACGTCCTGGGCAACGCCGCCCGGGCGGAAGTAGGCGTGGTTCATCCGCAGGCCCGACGTCTCCTCGAAGATGTCGAGGATGTACTCACGCTCGCGGAAGCCGTAGAGCATCATCGAGATCGCGCCCAGCTCCATGCCGGTGGTGGCGATCCAGACCAGGTGCGATGAGATCCGGTTCAGCTCCATGAAGAGCACCCGGATGGTGTTCGCGCGCTCGGTGATCTGGTCCTCGATGCCGAGCAGCTTCTCGACGGCCAGGCAGTAGCCGGCCTCGTTGAAGAGCGGGGCCAGATAGTCGGCGCGGGTGACGAAGGTCGTGCCCTGCGTCCAGTTGCGGTACTCGAGGTTCTTCTCGATGCCCGTGTGCAGGTAGCCGATGACCGGACGGGCCTCGGTGACCGTCTCGCCCTCCAGCTCCAGCACGAGCCGGAGCACGCCGTGCGTCGACGGGTGCTGCGGGCCCATGTTGACGACGATCTTCTCGTTGCTCAGCGGGTCGATCGCCTCGGTGACGGTGTCCCAGTCGCCGCCGGTGACGGTGAAGACCCGGCCCTCGGTTGTCTCGCGCTCGGTGGCGTATCCCTGTGTCACTGGTAAACCCTCCGCTGGTCGGGAGGCGGAATGACCGCGCCTTTGTACTCGACGGGCACGCCGCCGAGCGGGTAGTCCTTGCGCTGCGGGTGACCCTCCCAGTCGTCCGGCATGAGGATCCGGGTGAGGTTGGGGTGGCCGGCGAAGACGACGCCGAACATGTCGTACGTCTCCCGCTCCTGCCAGTCGGCGGTCGGGTAGACGCTCGTCACGCTGGGGACGGTCCCGTCCGCCGGCACGGCGACCTCCAGCCGGACCCGCCGCCGGTAGGTCATCGATGTCAGGTGATAGACCACGTGCAGCCGGCGGTTGTCGGTCGGCAGGTAGTCCACCCCGGACACCGAGGAGCACAGCTCGAAGCGCAGCGACTCGTCGTCGCGCATGATCCGGCAGACCTCGGCGATCCGCTCGGGCACGATGTGCAGGGTCAGCTCGCCGCGGTCCACGACGACCTTCTCGATCGCGTCGGCGAAGCCGGGGTAGGCCTCCTCGAGCGCGTCGTAGACCTCGTCGAAGTAGCCGCCGAACGGCCGCGGGCTGTCGGCGACCGCGGGACGCCGGCGCACCAGACCGCCGAAGCCCGACACGTCGCCCGTGCCCTTGATGCCGAACATGCCCTTCTCGGGATTGTTCTGAGCCGGCGCGTCCAGCTGCGCGCCGACCGGCTCTTCCACCGTCACTTGCCGGCCTCCCTCAGGTGCGGCTGCAGCTTCATCCAGTTCTCGATGCGCAGCTGCTCCTCGCGGCCCTCCTTGACCGCCTGCGTCCACTCGGCGCGGCGCACCTTGTCGACGCGGTAGGAGGAGGGCATCGCGCCCGGCGCCACCACCGGGACGTCGCCGCGCTCCCGGCGGGCCTCGAGCATCTTGCGGCCGTTCGGCCCCAGCGGAGCGGCCATCACCTTCTCGCGCATCTTGAGGATCGCGTCGATCAGCATCTCGGGGCGCGGCGGGCAGCCGGGCAGGTAGATGTCGACCGGGACGATGTGGTCCACGCCCTGCACGATCGCGTAGTTGTTGAACATGCCGCCCGACGAGGCGCACACGCCCATCGAGATCACCGAGCGCGGCTCGGGCATCTGGTCGTAGATCTGCCGCACGACGGGCGCCATCTTCTGGCTCACCCGGCCCGCGACGATCATCAGGTCGGCCTGCCGCGGCGACGCCCGGAAGACCTCCATCCCCCAGCGCCCGAGGTCGTAGTGCGGGCCGCCGGCCGCCATCATCTCGATGGCGCAGCAGGCCAGCCCGAACGTCGCTCCCCAGAACGACGACTTGCGGGCCCAGTTCGACAGCTTCTCCACCGAGGTCAGCAGAATGCCGCTCGGCAGTTTCTCCTCGATTCCCATAACGGCTGCTCTCTCCTCCGGCTAACCTGGACTCAGTCCCAGTTGAGGCCGCCACGCCGCCACACGTAGGTGTAGGCGATGAAGACGGTGACGATGAAGAGGACCATCTCGACGAAGCCGAAGAGGCCGAGCGCCTCGAAGCTGACGGCCCACGGGTAGAGGAAGATCGTCTCGATGTCGAAGACGATGAAGAGCATCGCGGTCAGATAGAACTTGACCGGGAACCGGCCGCCGCCCACGGGCTGCGGGGCCGGTTCGATGCCGCACTCATAGGCCTCGAGCTTGGCCCGGTTGAAGCGCTTGGGCCCCACGATCGGCGCGACCGACACCGAGAACAGGGCGAAGAGCATGCCGAGTATCAGCAGCCCGACGATCGGTACGTAGGGGTTGAGCGTCATGCCGTCTCCTACTCGACTGTTAGCAGCAACACACTATTTGTGCCGTTATGCCCATTGTCGACCGGGGTGCCCGATTTGTTCACCGGGCTTTACACCGCCGGGGCGACCCTGGTCAGTCCGTTGATGATGCGATCCATCGCGTCGCCGTCGCGCGGATCCGTCAGGTTGGCGAGCAGCTTGAGCACGAAGCGCATGAGCGTCGGGTGCGGCATGCCGTGCTTGGTGGCGATCCGCATGATCTGCGGGTTGCCGATCAGCTTCACGAAGATCCCGCCGAGCCGGTAGTAACCGCCGAAGCGGTCCTTCAGCTCCGCCGGGTACGCCCGCAGGGCGCGCTCACGGTCGGCGCCGGCGGTCCGGGCCAGCGCCTGGACCACCACCTCGGCCGCCAGCTCGCCGGACTCCATGGCGTAGGCGATGCCCTCGCCGTTCATCGGGTTGACCATGCCGCCCGAGTCGCCGACCAGCAGCATCCCCCGGGTGTAGTGCGGCACCCGGTTGAAGCCCATCGGCAGCGCCGCGCCCAGGATCGGCCCGTCGGCGTTGGCCTCGTCGCGCATCCCCCAGTCCTCGGGAGTGGTGGCGAGCCAGTCGGTGAGCAGCGCCCGATAGTTGGTCTTGCCGAAGGCGCTGGACGAGTTCAGGATGCCGAGGCCGACGTTGACCCGGCCCTCCCCCAGCCCGAAGATCCAGCCGTAGCCAGGCAGCAGCCGCTCGGGATCCTGGGCGCTGCGCAGCTCGAGCCACGACTCGAGGTAGTCGTCGCCCTGCCAGCCGGGCGCCTGGTAGTAGCGCCGGACCGCCACGCCGAGCGGGCGGTCGTCGCGCTTCGCGAGCCCCATGGCCAGCGGGAGCTTGCCGGACACGCCGTCCGCCGCGATCACCAGGGGCGCGCGATACTGGACGGGCTCCTTGCCGGGGCCGGCCTTGGCCTCGACCCCGATGGCCCGGCCGTCCGCGTCGAGCACCGGCCCGGTCACGTTGACCCCGGTGCGGAGCAGGGCGCCGGCCTCCACCGCGCGCTTGGCCAGCATGTCATCGAAGTCGAGGCGGGTGCGGACGAGACCGTAGCTGGGGAAGCTCGCGAGATCGGGCCAGTCGAGCTCGAGCCGGACCCCGCCCCCGATCACGCGCAGGCCCCTGTTGTGGATCCAGCCGGCCTTCTCCGAGGTGTCGATGCCCATCCGGACCAGCTGGCGTACGGCGCGCGGGGTGAGACCGTCGCCACAAACCTTTTCCCGGGGAAACTCGGTCTTCTCGAGCAGCAGTACTCTCAGCCCGTGCCGCGCCATGTGGTACGCGGCGGCGGATCCAGCGGGACCCGCACCCACCACGATGACGTCAGCCTCGTCGACGATCTTTCCGTCGGCGGCGACCCCGTCGGCGTTGGTTCCGTTCACGGCGTACCTCCGTCTCACCCGGAGGGCTAGTGAAACAGTTCACAAGCCCGCCCTGTCCGGAGTCTAAGACCGGAATCGAGACGGATCACGGTTAGGGAACCCTAACTGTTTCGCGCAGGTGAAATGCCCGCAATGAGCAGATCACTCTCCGTGTTTGCCCCCCGGTTGGCAATTTGCCTGGTCGCAGCATCGTAGTAAGAACGGAACTTGCCCTCGAGGGCGACGTCGAGCGCAGTGATCAACTCGTCAACGAGGCTCTGCGCATACTGAGGGTCACTGGTGGCTACGACGCGAATCGCGTGCGCGAGTTGCAGCGCGCGCTGCTCGCCCTCTTCCCGATCGTTGATCGGAACGTCGATGTCCGAGTCATCGACGAACAGGTCGATAGTCGTCATACCTCCGACCTAACACCTTTTTCAGGTGCAAAACGGTCGTTTCAGCTCTTAGTCGCTCGATGTAGCGCAACGACCCCGCCGGTCAGATTGCGCCAGCCGACGCGGCTCCACGGGCCGGCACCGGCGATCTTCGCGGCCAGGGCCCGCTGGTCGGGCCAGGCCCGGATCGACTCGGCCAGATAGACATACGCATCGGGGTTGCTCGACACGCTGCGCGCGACGACGGGCAGGCTGCGCATCAAGTAGGACAGATAGACCGTCCGGAAGGCGGCGTTGACCGGGCTGCTGAACTCGCACACCACCAGGCGGCCGCCCGGGCGGGTCACGCGGGCCAGCTCGCGCAGCGCGGCCTCGGTGTCGACGACGTTGCGCAGGGCGAAGGAAATTGTCACCGCGTCAAAGGACCCGTCGGCGAAGGGCAGCTTCAGCGCGTCGCCGGCCACCAGCGGCACCCGCCGGCCACGCGCCCGGCCGGCGCGCAGCATCCCGGTCGACAGATCGGCGCCGACCGCGAACGCCCCGGACAAGCTGAGCTCCTCCGTGCTCACCCCCGTGCCGGCGCCCACGTCGAGCACGCGCTCCCCGGGCCGCAGTCCGAGCGCCGCCCGGGTCGCCCGCCGCCAGCCCCGGTCCTGCCCGAAGCTGAGAACCGTGTTGGTGAGGTCATATCGCTGGGCCACGCCGTCGAACATCTCGGCGACCTCGTGCGGCTGCTTGTCCAGGTCTGCGCGCGTCACGGGCTTTACTGTGCCACCCCGGAACACAGAACGAGCGGGATGGTGACCCATCCCGCTCGGACCTTCGTGCGTTATATATACGACCGCCATCGGGTCGGTTCCGAACCCACCGCCGGCGGTCTGAAAGCCTCGGCGACGCTTCACGCTTGCCTGGTGCTGATCGTGCTCGGTGCTGGTCTTACGCGGTACGGGATGACGGTAACCAGCCACGGACGAGTGAGACCAGGGACACGCTGTGCTCGTTACCGAGGAGCAATACAGCCCTCTCCGCTCCGCCTACCCGGCCTTGGCCGATCGGGTGACCCGGACGGTCGTACGGCCTACCCCACCCCTCAACCAGGGCGTGTCAGCTTGCGTGGCCGCTCCGCCTGCCCTACCCCCAAGGTGCCGACATCTCGGACACGCGCGAGGGCGCCCGCCGTTCCGGTCACGCGCGAAGACTCCCGACCGTTCGCCGGCTGCCGCGAAGTCGACGCCACACCACGTTCCGCGCGACCGTCCCGTTCCATGCGACGTCAGCTTGCCTCGCCCTCGCCCCCGTCTCACGCGAGCGCCAACTTGCCGCGCCGGGACGTGCGCTGGCGTCGGGTCGCGCGCGGTCGTCGGGTCGCGCGCGGTCGTCGGGTCGCGCGCGGTCGTCGGGTCGCGCGCGGTCGTCGCCGCGTCTCGCGAGCATCGTCGTTCCCCGCGGTGGCAGCTCGCCGCGTCGCCATCCCCCGCGGAGATCAGCTCACCGCGTGGCCGTCCCGCCCGGAGGCCAGCTCACCGCGTCGCTCACAGGCGCCGCCGCGTCCCGCACTGGCATCGCCGCTCCGCGCGGGGTCAACTCGCCGCGTGGCGGTCAGGCGCGGAGGCCAGCTCGCCGCGTCGCTCACCGGCGCCGCCGCGTCCCGCACGGGCGTCACCGCGTCCCGCACGGGCGTCACCGCGTCCCGCACGGGCGTCACCGCGTCCCGCACGGGCGTCACCGCGTCCCGCACGGGCGTCACCGTCCTACGCGGCGTCAGCTCGCCGCGTGGCCGTCCCGCACGGGCGTCGCCGCTCCGCGCGGGGTCGACTCGCCGCGTGGCCGTCGCGCGCGAGCGGGAGCTTGCCGCGTCCGTTTCGACCGGCGTCAGCTGGCCTCGACCAGGGGCAGGGTCTTGCGGGCTCCGCCGGGGGGCATGGCGATCGACGAGAAGTGGGAGCGCACCCGGTCGTCGGTCGGGTCGTCCGCCGGGGTCCAGTGCACGGCCAGGTGGCGGTAGACGGTGTCGCGCTGCGCCGGGATGCGGTCGGCGGTGCGGATCATCTCGATCAGCTGGTGCAGGTTGGAGCGGTGCCGGGCGCCCGCGGAGGAGATGACGTTCTCCTCGAGCATGATCGAGCCGAGGTCGTCGCCGCCGATGTGCAGGGCGAGCTGACCGACGTCCTTGCCCGTCGTCAGCCAGGAGGGCTGCAGGTGGGAGATGTTGTCGAAGAAGAGCCGGGACACCGCGAAGAGCCGCAGGTATTCCATGGTGGTGGCCTGGGTGCGGCCCTTGAGGTGATTGTTCTCCGGCTGGTAGGTCCACGGGATGAACGCCCGGAAGCCGCCCTTGCCGTCGCCCGCCTCGACCGGCGAGTCGACATAGCCGTTGGCGACGGCGAGATCCTGGCAGTCGCGGATCATCCGCAGGTGCTCGATGCGCTCGGCGGCCGTCTCGCCCGTGCCCATCATCATGGTCGCGGTGCTGCTCAGGCCGTTGCGGTGGGCCACGGACATGACCTCGACCCAGCGCTCGCCCGACTCCTTGAGCGGCGCGATGGCCTTGCGCGGGCGGGCGGGCAGCATCTCCGCGCCCGCGCCCGCGAGCGAGTCCAGCCCCGCCGCCTTGATCCGCAGCAGCGCCTCCTCGATGGAGGTGCCGGAGACCTTGGCCATGTGCAGGACCTCGCTGGGCCCGATCGAGTGGATGGTCAGCTGCGGGAAGGCCGCCTTGACCGACGAGAAGAGATTCTCGTAGTACTCGATGCCGTAGTCGGGGTGGTGCCCGCCCTGGAGCATGACCTGCGTGGCGCCCAGGTCGACGGCCTCGGCGCAGCGACGGAGGATCTCCTCCATCGGGTGCGACCAGGTCTCCTTGTGCTTCGGGGCGCGGAAGAAGGCACAGAACTTGCACGCCGTGACGCACACGTTCGTGTAGTTGATGTTGCGCTCGATGATGTAGGAGACGATGCCCTCGGGGTGCCGCCGGCGGCGCACGGTGTCGGCCGCCTCGCCCAGCGGGTGGAAGGGCGCGTCGGTGTAGAGCAGCAGCGCCTCCTCCGGCGTGATGCGCCCGCCGTCGGCCGCGCGGGCCAGGATGTCGTCGATCTCCGCGTTCACCGTCACGCCCAGAAGCGTACGTCCGAATCGGCCGCCCGGGCAGCGGCGCGGGTCACTGGCGCTGCCTCGCCCCGATGAGAACGCCCAGGCCGTCGAGGACCCGCTCGAGGCCGAAGGCGTACGCGTGATCGGGGTCATAAGCCGCACCCAGCTCGGCCCCCGCCGCGGCGCCGATCCGCACGGCCAGGGGGTAACGGTCCCGATCGAGAACCTCGTCGAGCAGCGGGCCGCGCTCCGCCCACCACTGCTCGTCGGACTCCTCCGTGGCGGCGGCCCGGGCCTGCGCGCGCGCCCGCGAGGAGTGCTGGACGAAGCCGAGCAGGAAGGTCAGGGCGTGGTCGACCTCGGAGTCGGCCAGCCCGGTGTCCGCGAAGGCGCCCAGCTCGTGCTCGTACTTCGCCATGAGTCCCGGGCCCAGGGGCGGCCGGGAGGACGACAGCTCGGCGGCCCACGGATGCGTGTCGAACAGCACACGATTGTCGTGCGCCACCGCCCGGGCCCGGTCACGCCACTCCGCCCCACCGGGCTCTGACCTGCTCATCTGCAGATAGAGGGCGTCGAGCATGAGGTCGAGCAGGGCCGCCTTGTCCGGCACGTACGTGTAAAGCGTCATCGGCACCACGCCCAGCTCCTGGGCCACCCGGCGCATGCTGACCGCGTCGAGGCCCTCGGCATCGGCCAGGGCGATCGCGGTGCCGACCACCCGGCCGACCGTCAGACCCGGCTTGCGGCCCCGCCTGTTGGGCGGCGGCTCGTGCCACAACAGGTCGATGGTCGGTCGCGCCATTGGCCTTCCTTTCTTGTACGGCGTATTGTGTACACCGTCCAACTAGCCCGGGAGGCACCGTGCAGATCACCTCGTCCGCCGTATCCCTCACCGTCGCCGACGTCCCGGCGTCCAGCAAGTTTCTCGCCCGGCACTTCGGCTATGCCGAGCGGATGTCCGCCGACGGCTTCGCGTCCCTCAGCAGGGAGGATCACGCGCCCGACGTCATCCTTCTGCGGCGCGGCCTCGAGGTGCTCCCGGAGGACATGCGCGAGCAGGAGGCCGCCGGCGTCATCGTCGCCTTCGTGGTGGACGACCTCGACGCCGAGCACGAGCGCCTCCGCGGGCTGGGCGCGCCGATCACCCTGCCTCTCCGGGAGGAGCCATGGGGCGAGCGGCTGTTCATGGTCACCGATCCCAATGGCGTGCGCTACGAGCTGGTTTCCTGGGTGTCGTCCTGAGCCCCGCCCTCGTCAGGTCGTTAGTCTCGGTGGGTCGATCGGAATCGGAGTCGCAGTGCTCGTCGTGCATGGCGTGTGGATCGCCGGTGAGTCCGTGCCGGGCCGGCTCGCTCTCTGGGCGGAGGATCCCGCCCGTCCCCTGACCACCACCTCCCGGGCCCGCTCGCGGCCGCACCCGTTCGCGGCGCCAACCGGGGAGCTCGCCCCGGTCCTCGCCGGCGTGTCCGACGACCTCCGAGCGGCGCTGGCCCAGGCGCAGCCGATCGAGCTGACCCTCGAGCTGCCGAGCCACGCGAAGGGTCCCCTGCCGTCGCCGGAGACCGGCAGCGAGAGCCCCACGCGCGGCCTGCGGCTGACCGGGTGGGAGGTTCCGGCGCTGGCCGTGTCCGGCGACGAGGCGCTCAACGCCCTGAGCGCGCTGACCGCCCCCGAGGGGTCATGGACGGCGGCAGCCTCCGTCCGCTACCTCTCGCTCGTCGCCGGCTGGGCCTGTGATCTCGCCCGCCGGGGCCGGATGCTGCCCCAGCTGGTCACCGAGGAGGGCGTGCCGGCCGCGCGGTGGCGACCGGTGCTCACCGGGCCCGACGCGGCGACGTTCCGCGACTTCGGGTCGGCGGTGCCGCCGGTGTGCCGGGCCGCCGCCCAGCTGCCGGCGCGAGCGGTCGTGCAGGGCGCGCTCGAGGTGCTCGTCGACGCCGCGGCGCGGTCGCTGATGCCCGAGCGGCTGCTGCTGGGCATGCGGCCCGGCGTCAAGGGAGCGCTGGCCGACCGCTGGATCGCCGCCCTCACCGCGACCGATCCCACCCTGCCCGGGGCCCGCGAGGCCGAGGTCGCCGAGCTCGCCGAGCCGCTCACCGCCTGGCTGCGCGCCGCGCACGACAGCGACGGTCCCGTCCGGCTCAGCTTCCGGCTGGTGGAGCCCGAGCCGGGCGAGGACGACTGGCGGCTCGACTTCGCGCTGCGGTCCGCCGACGACCCGAGCCTCTACCTGCCCGCCGACGAGCTGTGGGCGGGCCGGCGACTGCCCGGGGTCGCCGGCCGTCCCGACGAGCTGCTGCTGGCGGGGCTGGGCCGAGCGGTGCGCCTCTTCCCGGCCCTGCACGAGGCGCTGCTGGAGGCCCGCCCGGTCGGCATGACGCTGAGCACCGCGGAGGCGCACGGGTTCCTGAGCCAGGCCGCTCCGCTGTTGCAGGCGGCGGGCTTCGGCGTGCAGTTGCCGGCGTGGGCCGGGCGCAAGGCGGTCGGCCTCAAGCTCACCACCCGGGCGAAGGGCACGACGCCGTCCGGCAAGGCCGCGGCCGACTCCGGGTTCGGGCTCGAGCAGCTGGTCGAGTTCCGCATCGACCTGGTCATCGGCGAGGGCACCGTGACGGCCGAGGAGCTGGCCGAGCTGGCCCGGCTCAAGGTGCCGCTGGTGCGCGTCCGGGGCCAGTGGGTGGAGCTCGACGACCGGCAGCTCAAGGCCGCCCTCAAGGCGGTCGGGCGGCGGCGCACCGGCGAGCTGACCGCGGGCGAGGTGCTGCAGCAGGTCATCGACGGCGGCGAGGAGGACCTGCCGCTGGTCGAGGTCGACGCTGACGGCCGGCTCGGCGACCTGCTGTCCGGCGAGGCGGCCGAGCGGCTGACCCCGCTGGGCACCCCCGCGGGCTTCCGGGGCACGCTCCGGCCCTATCAGGAGCGCGGGCTGTCGTGGCTGCACTTCCTGGCCGAGCTGGGCCTGGGCGGCATCCTGGCCGACGACATGGGCCTCGGCAAGACCGCACAGACCCTGTCGTTGCTGCTCACCGAGCGGTCGGGGGCGACCCGGCCGGCACCCACGCTGCTCATCTGTCCTATGTCTCTGGTCAGCAACTGGCAGAAGGAGGCGGCCCGTTTCGCGCCGGAGCTGCGAGTGCACGTGCACCACGGCGGCTCGCGCAAGCGTGATGAAGAGTTCATGCGCGCCGTGGCGGAGTCCGATGTGGTCGTCACCACCTACGGCACGGCGCTGCGGGATCTCGGCGCGATCCGTGAGGTCCACTGGGGACGCGTGGTGTGCGACGAGGCACAAGCCATCAAGAACAGCGGCACCCGCCAGGCGCAGGCGGTGCGCGCCATTCCGGCCCGGACGAGGCTGGCCCTCACCGGCACGCCCGTCGAGAATCACCTGGCCGAGCTGTGGTCCATCATGGAATTTGCGAATCCGGGGCTGCTCGGGCCGGCCAAGCGCTTCCGCAAGAAGTTCCAGGAGCCGATCGAGGTGCGCGGCGACGCGGACGCCACGGCCGCCCTGAAGCGGGCCACCGGACCGTTCGTGCTGCGGCGCCTCAAGACCGACAAGTCGATCATCTCGGACCTTCCGGAGAAGAACGAGATGAAGGTCTGGTGCTCGCTCACCGCCGAGCAGGCCACCCTCTACCAGGCGGTCGTCGAGGACATGATGGCCGCGATCGAGAGTTCCGAGGGCATCCAGCGCCGGGGCAACGTGATCGCCGCCATGACGAAGCTCAAGCAGGTGTGCAACCACCCCGCCCACCTGCTCAAGGACGGGTCCCGGTTGCCGGGCCGGTCGGGCAAGCTGGCCCGGCTCGAGGAGCTGGCCGAGGAGATCGTCACCGAGGGCGACAAGGCGCTCGTCTTCACGCAATATTCCGAGTTCGGCACGATGCTGCAGCCCTATCTCGCCGCGCATCTCGATCGTCCGGTGCTGTGGCTCCATGGTGGACTCTCGAAGACCAAGCGCGACGAGCTGGTCGAGCGGTTCCAGCACGACACCGAGCCGATGCTGTTCCTGTTGTCGCTCAAGGCCGCCGGCACCGGGCTCAATCTCACCGCGGCCAATCACGTCATCCACGTGGACCGCTGGTGGAATCCCGCCGTGGAGGACCAAGCCACCGACCGCGCGTTCCGGATTGGACAGTCGCGCAACGTGCAGGTGCGCAAGTTCATCTGCAGCGGCACGCTCGAGGAGAAGATCGACGCGATGATCGAGCGCAAGAAGGCGCTGGCCTCCACAGTGGTCGGCACCGGCGAGGACTGGGTCTCCGAGCTCAGCACGGACCAGCTGCGCGACCTCTTCGCCCTCGACGCCGCGGCGGTGCGCTGACATGCCCGCCAACGACCTCGCGCCACGGAGAAGCGGCGACATGCCCGCCAAAGACCTCGCGGCACGACAAAGCGGCGACGCGCCGGCCGCCCTCGTCGAGCCGCCGGCTGCTGACGTGCGCCGTGGCGCCTTCCCTACTGAACCTGAGGGATACTGACATGCCTGTTGACCCGGAAGGACGCTGGTTCACCTCCGACGGGCCGATCCGCGTGGACGGCGGCATCGCGGTGCGGGCCCAGCGCGGCAAGATCGGTGAGCAGTGGTGGTCGCGGCGGTTCGTGGACCTGCTGGAGCAGATCTGTCAGCCGGGGCGTCTGGCGCGCGGGCGGACCTATGCGCGCAAGGGTCAGGTCATCGACTTCGAGCTGACGCCGGGTCAGGTGGTCGGCCGGGTGCAGGGCTCACGCCCCGATCCCTATCAGGTCACGTTGCGCATCCCGGCCTACGACCAAGCACAGTGGACGCTGGTGCTGTCGGAGCTGGCGGCGCAGGCTCTTTTCCGGGCTGCGCTGCTCGCGGGCGAGATGCCGCACGAGATCGTGGAGGTCTTCGACGGGCTCGGGCTGCCGCTGTTTCCGTCCGATCTGGACATCCGGTGCTCGTGCCCCGACTGGGGTGTGCCGTGCAAGCATGCCTCCGCGGTGCTCTACGTGCTGGCCGAGGCGTTCGACCGGGACCCGTTCCTGGTGCTGGCGTGGCGCGGGCGCGACCGCGAGTCCGTGCTGGCGGAGCTCCGCGGGCTGCCCGACGAGGTGGAGACGCCCGACCCGCTGGCGATCGAGGAGGTCGCGCTGGAAGAGCGGCTCGCCGACTTCTACACGCCGGCGCTCTCGCTCAGCAGGCTCCGCGAGCGGCCGCCCCGGACGACCGTGCCGCCCGAGCTGCTTCTGCGGGTGCTGGACGCGCCGGCCGTCCGGGTGCGGCACATTCCGCTCGTCGACATCCTGCGGCCGGCGTACAGGGACCTCGGCCAGGAAACTGCATAGGTTCTTATCTATTGACACCGAGTGTTCACGATTCGATGCTGTGAGAGCGCTCTCCACTACCCCCTTCCTGCGGCGGGCGCACCATCACCGCGCCGTGGCCCCAGGCCTCGCGCGGAACCATCCCCATGAGGAGTCGCCGTGCGTTTCCGACGAAAGTTGGTGCATGCCCTCGCCGCCCTGGCGGTGACCGTCCCTCTCTCCCTGTCCGTCACCTCACCAGCCGAGGCCGTCGGCCCCGCCCTGCTGCCGGTGACCGTCTCGAACACCACCGGTCGCGGCGAGGCCGTCTACCTCTACGTGATCGGCATCAACCTCAACACCGGCCGGCTCGGCTACGTCAACCAGGGCGGCACCTTCACGCCCTGGCCCGCCGGCTCGCTCCCGCCCTCGCCGGCCCCGGACGTGGCTATCGGCGGCCCCGGCAACGGCGGCTCGACCACGATCCAATTCCCCCGCGGCTTCTCCGGCCGGGTCTACTTCTCCCTGGGCGAGAAGCTCAAGTTCTTCCTCACGCCGGACGGCCTCGTGCAGCCGGCCCCGTGGGCCAGCGGCGACGCCAACTACAACATCCTGTTCGACTGGAGCGAGTTCACCTACAACGACTCCGGGCTCTGGCTCAACAGCTCGCAGGTCGACATGTTCGCCGTCCCGCACGCGGTGACCGTCACCGGGTCGAGCGGCGTCACGACGCGCACCGGCGACCCCGTCGCCAACGGCCGCACGAACGTGATCAACGGGATCAAGGCGCAGGCGGGCTGGGCGAACACGGTCGTGACCCGCTCGGACGGCACGGTGCTGCGCGCCCTGGCACCGGGCAAGGCGGCCGGCGCCGGGCTGCTCAGTTCCACGTACCTCGACTCGTACATCACGTCGGCGTGGAACGCGTACACGACCAAGACGCTGACGGTCGTGCCCTTCGGCGACCAGCCCAACACCAAGTACTTCGGGCGTACGTCGGGCAATGTCATGCGCTTCACCAACTCGGCCGGCCAGCAGGTCGCGTCGTTCAACAAGCCGTCGTCCGCCTCCGTCTGGGGCTGCGACGGTGACCTGCCGGCCCCGAACGACCAGGTCGTCGGCCCGATCTCCCGCACCCTGTGCGCCGCCCTCAACCGGGGCACGCTGGGCACGGTCGACACCCAGCCCAGCACCAACGCCGCGCAGTTCTACCAGAACAGCCCGACGAACCAGTATGCCAAGATCATCCACCAGAACATGGCGGACGGTAAGGCGTACGCGTTCGCCTTCGACGACGTCGGCAACTTCGAGTCGCTGGTGCACGACGGCGACCCGCGGTCGGCCGGGCTGATCCTGTCGCCGTTCACGGGCGGCGGCGGCACCACCCCGCCGCCGACCGGCAGCGCAAACTCCCTGGTCAGCGACTGGAACGGCAAGTGCATCGACGTCCCGAACGGCAGTGCCGTCGACGGTGCCCGGCTGCAGATGTGGACGTGCAACAACAGCAACGCGCAGAAGTGGGCCTTCCAGAGCGACGGCACGGTCCGCGCGGTGGGCATGTGCATGGACCCGGCCGGCGGCGCGCTGACCAACGGCACGCCCATCCAGCTGGTCACCTGCAACGGCAACCCGGTGCAGCGGTTCACCCTGTCCGGCGCCGGTGACCTGGTCAACGTGTCGGCCAACAAGTGCGTCGACATCGCCGACTGGAACGGCACCGACGGCGCGAAGCTCCAGCTCTGGGACTGTGCGGGCACGACGAACCAGAAGTGGCACAAGGCCTGAGCGAACACCCGGGACGCCGGGGCGGCATAGGCTCGGATCATGAGTGACATGAGCTACCGCCGCCTCGGCACCTCGGGTCTCGTCGTCTCCGTCGTCGGGATCGGCTGCAACAACTTCGGCCGCAAGCTCGACCTCGCGGGCACCAAGGAGGTCGTCGGCGCGGCGCTCGACGCGGGCATCACCCTCTTCGACACCGCCGACATCTACGGCACGCCGCACGGCGCGTCGGAGGAGCTGCTCGGCGAGGCACTCAAGGGCCGCCGGGACGAGGTGGTGCTGGCCAGCAAGTTCGGCATGGACATGGAGGGGCTCAACGGCGCCGACTGGGGCGCCCGCGGCGCCCGGCGGTACATCGTGCGGGCCGCCGAGGCGTCGCTGCGCCGGCTCGGCACGGACCACATCGACCTGTACCAGATGCACCGCCCCGACGAGGCCACCCCGATCGAGGAGACGCTCGCCGCCCTCGACGACCTCGTGCGCGCGGGCAAGGTGCGCTATCTGGGCAATTCCAACTTCTCGGGCTGGCAGATCGCGGACGCCGACTGGACAGCGCGCGCCGACGGGCGTACCCCCTTCATCAGCGCGCAGAATCGCTACAGCCTGCTGCACCGCGGAGTGGAGACCGAGATCATCCCCGCGTGCGAGCGGTTCGGGCTCGGGATGCTCCCGTTCTTCCCGCTCGACAGCGGCCTGCTCAGCGGCAAGTACCAGCGCGGCCAGGCGCCGGCCGAGGGCACGCGCATGGCGCAGGAGCGCTACAAGTCGTGGCTGGACAGCGCCGACTGGGACACGATCGAGGCGCTCACGGCCTTCGGGGCCGAGCGCGGCCACTCACTGCTCGACGTGGCGATCGCCGGCCTGGCCGCGCGACCGGCCGTCACCAGCGTCATCGCGGGCGCCACGACCGCCGAGCAGGTGCACGCCAACGCCGCGGCCGGGTCGTGGCAGCTCGACGTCGCGGACATCGCCGCGCTGGAGGAGATCCTGGGCGCATGAGAACAGCGCCCCGGCCCCGCGAAGGGGCCGGGGCGCTGCGGAAAGATCAGTCGACGACGGTGACGATGCGACGACGCCGCGCCGCGTAGAACGCCGCGCCGCCGGCCAGCAGCAGCGCCGCGCCGCCCGCAGCAACCATCCCGGCCGGCGCGCCCGTCACCGGCAGGCCCTCGCCGTCCTCGCCGCCACCGCCGGCACCAGCGGTCGTCAGCTTGACGTCGAGCACCGCGGTGTCGTTGCCCTTCTTCGGGTCGAGGTCGCCGTTGTCGACCTTGACCGAGCCCGGCTCGCCGGCCGACTCGATCGTGCCGGTGAAGGAGAATTCCGCCTTGTCGCCCTTGTGCAGATTGTCGATGATCAGGCAGAAGTACTTGCCGTCGCCGTCCTCGAAGCAGTCGGGGTCGGCCTTGGTGACCTTGACGCCGGACGGAAGCTCGACATCCACGAGGAGCAGCGCGCCCTGCAGGATGGAGCCGGTCGCCGCCGGGCCGTTGTTGCGGACGCCGACCTTGACCGTACGGGTGTCACCCACCGAACCCGTGAAGGTCCCGCCGATGGCCGCCACGTCGGCCGGGTTGCTGGACACCGAGACCGTGAAGGTGCGCACGTTGTCCCAGTCGTTGATGTCCTCCGGCAGGTCGTCCGGGTCCTCGTCGAGGGGCTGCACCTCGAGCGCCGACGCCTTCCGGGCGCTCCGGACGCCCGCGGGCAGCTCGGCGAGGTCCTCCTCGGTGAGCCCGACCACGTAGGCGCCGGCGAACAGCTCGGACGGGCCCGGGGTGTCGGCCGCGAGCTTGAACCTGAAGGGCGCCTTGTCCGCGAGCGTCACGGTCTCATCGGGCTGGATGGGCTCGTCGAAGACGCACGCGATGCCCTCCAGCTCGTCCTCGGTGAAGCAGTTGCTGTACTTCATCGGGAAGCTGAGGAACGGGTCACCGACCAGCACCACGCCGTAACCGGCCGGCGCCTTGTTGCCCGTGTTGGAGAACACGATCGGCACGTCGGCGGTGGCGCCCGGGTCGAGCTTGTAGTCGTCGATCGGGGCGAGCTCCAGGTCGACGCCCTCCTTGGTGGTGAAGACGGTCACGGGGGCGCTCTGTGCCCACTCGTGGGTGCCGTCCTCGAGCACCACGTCGAGGTTCGCGCCGAAGGTCGGCAGCGCCGCGGTCGGACTCACCGTGAAGGTGAGCGTCTTCTGCTTGCCCGGCGCGATCGAGTCGATCCGGCACCCGTCGGCATCACAGCCCGCGGGCGCGACGAACCCGATACTGGCGGGGATCGCCGAGCTGCCGAAGCGGACGATCAGGTCCCGGGCGGTGTCCTCGCCGTAGTTGAGGACCTCCACCTCGACCTTCTTCGACTTGCCGTCGACGGCGACGACCTGCTCCGGCAGCAGCAGCTCGACCTCGGGGCCGAGGTCGTCGTCGGGATCCGCGTACGCGGGCAGGCCCGCACCGGCCGTGGCCAGCCCGGTCAGGAGGAGGGGCAGGCCGACGCGGCCCACCAGGGTTCGCAGACGCATGGTCACCGTTTTCCGACGATCAAGAGGAGGTCGGCGAACAGTAAGGGACGGGACCGTATCGGCGCTACCCCACGTCCGGCCGAAGATCATCACTGCGCGGCCGGTCCTTACTCGGCGACCGTCTCCTCGTCGCGGCGGCGCGCCAGGAACAGCGCGGCCGTGCCGGCCAGGATCAACAGCCCGCCGCTGCCGGCGATCTCCGCCACAGGGGCGCCGGTGATCGGAAGCGACTCGCCCCCACCGGTCCCGCCCGCCGGCGTCGTGGTGGTCGCGGTGGGCGTCGGCGACACCGACGGCGAGGGCGACGTCGGGGCCGAGGGCGAGGGCGACGGTGACGTCGTGGCGGGCGCCAGCTTCACGCCGATCGCGGCCCTGTTGTCGGCCGGATCCCGATCCTCGGCGAGCACCTCGACCGATCCGGCCGCCCCGGCCGACTTGATCCTGGCCGTGAAGGAGAACAGCGCCTCGTCGCCCTTGCGCAGCACACCGGCGGGCCGGCAGACGTACCCGGTGCCGGCGACGGCCGCACACCGCTCGTCGGCCTTGGTGACCTCGACACCCGCGGGCAGGGCCACGGCGACCTCCAGCGCGCGGGCGGCCGCCGGGCCGTCGTTGCGCGCGCCCACCTTGACGGTACGCACGTCACCGACCGCCCCGTCGAACGTCCCGCCCACGGCCACGAGGTCCGGCCTGTTCTCGGACACGGCGACGGCGAAGGTGCGTACGTTGTCCCAGTCGTTCAGCTCCGCCGGGTCGGGATCGGGCGCCGCGGTCGTCGTCACCGGCTCGGCCCGGAGCGCGGAGCCACGGGACTTCCGCGCCGCCGCGGGCACCTCGGCCAGGTCGTCGCCGGTGAGCCCGATGACGAAGGCTCCCCCGAGGTAGGTCTCCGGGCCGGGCGTGTCCTCGGCCACGTGCAGGCGCATCGGCGTACCGGCGGAGATCTTGACCGTGTCGCCCGGCTGGACCGGGCCGTCGAAGACGCACACGATCCCGGCGATCTCCTCCTCGGCGAAGCAGTTGCTGTAGAGCACCGGGAAGTCGAGGAACTCATCGCCGCTGAGCACCAGGCCGAAGCCCGCGGGCGCCTCGGTGCCGGTGTTGGTGAGGGCGATCGGCACGTCGGCGGACGCGCCGGCGCCGAGCCGGAAGTCGTCGATCGGCGCCAGTTCCAGGTCCACGCCGCCCTCGGGAGCCCGGACCGCCGTCACGCTGCGCTGTGCGATCGACACGCCGGTCGCATCCCGCAGCTCGACGGTGAAGCTTTCGCCGAAGCGGCCCAGCTCATCGGTCGGGTCGATGCTGAACTGCACGGTCGCCCGGCCGCCGGGTGCCACGTCCCCGACCGGGCACGCCGCCACGGCGCAGCCGGCCGGCAGGGCGAGTCCGACGGCGGCCGGCGCGTCGAACGTCACCTTGGCGCCCGTCAGCGCCTTGCCGTCCCCATTGGTCACCGTGACCTCGACGGTCTTCGGCCGGCCCGCCACGGTGTAGACGTAGCTGGGCGCCTCGAAGTCGAGCTCCGGGGTCGCGTCCGGGTCGGCGTGAGCGGGCAGGCCGGCGCTCGCGGTGGCGAGGGTGACCAGGGTGAGAGGCAGGCCGATCCGGCTCAGCAGGGTGCGCAGACGCATAATCGCGCACCCTAACGGCGAGCCGATCTCGCGGCAGCCCCGAGTGTCTATATCGGACTTATGCCCTGCCCGGCGTCACACCTCGGCGAACCGCGGACCGTCCTCGGGCAGCGGCGGCACCTCGCCGCGCAGCGCCGCCCGCCGGGCGAACTCGCGCAGCCCGGCGATCTGCCGCTCGCCCAGCGAGAAGTCGAGCGCCCGGAAGTAGGTGGCGAGCGTCGCGGCGTCGAAGGGCTCCCACCGCGCGCCGGCCTCGGCGACGGTGTCGAGCTCCTCGAGGCTCAGGTCGCGGGAGCGCTGGAACGCCTCGTGCACGTCCTTGACCAGGCCGGGATGGGCGGCGGCGAAGTCCTTGCGGACCGCCCAGACCGCGAACACCATCGGCAGGCCGGTCCACTCCCGCCACGCCTCGGCCAGGTCGGTGACGATCAGGCCCTGCTCGGGGGCCTCGTAGTTCGCGCGCAGCGCGGGGTCGCCGATGAGCACGGCGGCGTCGGCCTCCAGCAGCATCTGGCCGAGCTCGGGCGGGCAGCGGAAATACTCGGGCTCGGCGGCATACTGCTCGGTGAGCAGCATCTGGGCGAGCATGACCCCGGTGCGCGAGGTCGAGCCGAGGGCGACGGGCCGCCCGTCCAGCTCGGCGAGCGGGCGGGTGGAGACGATGTTCACCGACAGCACCCGGTCGGCCGCCCCCACCGCAAGATTGGGCAGGAGCAGCAGCTCGTCGGCGTGCCGCAGGTATTCGACGAGCGTGATCGGACCGATGTCCAGATCGCCGGCGACCAGGGCGGCGCTGAGCTTCTCCGGGGTGTCCTTGTGCAGGTCGACGTCGAGCAGCGCGCCGGAGCGCATCAGGCCCCAGTAGATCGGGAGGCAGTTGAGAAACTGAATGTGCCCGACCCGGGGGCGCTGCGCGGGGGCGTCGATGCTCATCCTCCGACGCTATCTCCGCCCACCCGGACGACCGGCAGCAAGGGACCAATCTCACGTCTCGATCCGTCCCACCCGCCCCACGCAGCCCATCCGCTTAATTCGGTCGCTCGGGTGCGGCGACGCGCGTAGGCTGGTCCGTCGCGCGCGGGGATCGCGCGCTTCTTTGGGCACTGCCGACACCGCACCTCGACGGAGCGCCGGGCGGCCCCCGCCGGATCACCGCACCGACGCCGAAAGGTTCCTCGGATGACGCTGCCTGCCCACACCGACCTGGACGACGATCTTGCCGCCGAGCGCCGGCACCTTGTCGAGTCCCGCGCCGCGCTGCACCGGATGCGGGATCGGGCCGAGTCGCTCTTCTCCTCCGCCGACAACGTGGCCGGGGATCCCTTCGCCGCCGAGACGCTCGGGCGGGCCCTGTCGCGCCGGGTGAAGGAGCTGGCCGACGACCCGAACACGCCGCTCTTCTTCGGCAAGCTCGACGTGACCGACGCGGCCTTCCACATCGGCAGGCGGCACGTCACCGACGATGCCGGGGAGCCGATGGTGCTCGACTGGCGGGCGCCGCTGTCGCAGTCGTTCTACCAGGCCAGCGTGCGGGATCCGCGGGGCGTGGCGACCCGGCGCCGGTTCGGGTTCGTCAAGGGCGAGCTCACCAGCTTCGAGGACGAGCACCTGGACCGCGGCGAGGAGCTGGGCACGAGCAGCCGCATCCTGACCGCCGAGATCGAGCGGCCGCGCGTGGGGCCGATGCGGGACATCGTCGCGACGATCCAGCCCGAGCAGGACGAGCTGGTCCGGGCCGAGCTGGAGGACTCCATCTGCGTGCAGGGCGCACCCGGGACCGGCAAGACCGCGGTGGGCCTGCACCGGGCCGCCTTTCTCCTGTACGCCCACCGCGAGCGCCTCCGCCGCACCGGCGTGCTGGTCGTGGGCCCCAACACCGCGTTCCTCTCGTACATCGCGGCGGTCCTCCCCGCCCTCGGCGAGATCGAGGTCCAGCAGTCCACGGTGGAGGGACTGATCGCGCGGGTCCCGGTCAAGGGCACGGACAGCGACGCGGCGACCTTCCTCAAGCACGATCCGCGGATGGCCGAGGTGCTGCGCCGGGCCCTGTGGGGACGCCTGGCCAAGCCCACCGAGCCGATCATGGTGTCCGACGGCTCGTACCGCTGGCGCATCGACGCCGAGCCACTGCGCCGCATCGTCGACGAGGCACGCCGCGAGGGGCTGCCGTACTCCGTCGGCCGGGAGCGGGTCCGCGCCCGGGTGGTGGGGCTGTTGCAGCGGCAGTCGGAGTACCGGACGGGGAACTCGCCGAGCGAGACGTGGCTGCGCAAGATGGCGAAGGTCGCCCCGGTTCGTGACTTCCTGGACGCCGCCTGGCCCGCCGTCACGCCCGAGGCCCTGGTGGTGACCCTGCTCACCGACGCCGAGACGCTGGCCCGGGCGGCCGACGGCATCCTGACCGCGGAGGAGCAGGCCACCCTGCTGTGGGCCAAGGCGCCGAAGACCCCGAAGTCGGCCAGGTTCAGCGCGGCGGACCTGCTGCTCCTCGACGAGGCCGCCGGCCTGCTCGAACGCGAGGGCAGCTTCGGGCACGTGGTGGTGGACGAGGCGCAGGACCTCTCGCCCATGCAGGCCCGGGTCATCGCCCGGCGCAGCGAGCACGGGTCCATCACGCTGCTCGGCGACCTGGCCCAGGGCACGGCACCGTGGGCGGCGGCCCGCTGGCAGGACACGCTCGGCCACCTGGGCAAGCCCGGCGCGGCCGTCGTTCCGCTCACCGTCGGCTTCCGGGTGCCCGCGGCGGTCGTGGCTCTCGCCAACCGGTTGCTGCCGGCGCTCGCGGTGGACGTACCGGAGGCGGTGTCCCTGCGTCGCGACGGTGACCTGGCCGTGATCGCCGTGCCGGACCCCGCGGAGCTGGATGCCGCGACCCTGGTCGAGGTCACCGCGGCGCTGGAGCACGAGGGATCCGTCGCGGTCATCGCGGCGGACGTGGCGGTGGACCGCCTGCGCGGCCACCTCGCCGCCGCCGGCATCGACACCGCGACCGCCGACGACCCCGACTCCGAGGCGCGCGTCACTGTGGTGCCCGCCACGCTTGTCAAAGGCCTCGAGTACGACCACGTCGTCGTCACCGAGCCCGCCGAGATCGTGGCAGCCGAGCCGCGCGGGCTGCACCGCCTCTACGTCGTCCTCACCCGGGCAGTCTCCCGGCTCTCCGTGGTGCATGCACAGCCGCTGCCCGAGCCGTTGCGCTGAGTAAGGTGGTGGGTCATAGACCCTAGGCATTTCAGTTGAACTTCCGACTGAGCAGTTCGCTGGATGGCGTGGCGGTGCCACTATCTAGGGCGTCTTGTGTGCTGGCCGAGAAGTGGGGGGCCATGACCGACCCGATGCCGGGCGTGCCCAACTGGGTGGATCTGGGCACCGCCGACCTCGCGGACGCGACCCGCTTCTACTCGCTGCTGTTCGGCTGGGAGGCGGACGTCTCCGGCGAGGAGTACGGCCACTACACGACCTACCGCCTCGACGGCCGGGCCGCCGCCGGCGCCGGCCCCCTCGCGGGCATCGGCCAGCCCACCGCATGGAGCACCTACATCAGCACCGACGACGCCGACGCCGTCACCGAGCGGGTCGCGGCCGCCGGCGGCAAGGTGCTGGTCCCGCCCTTCGACGTCATGTACCAGGGCCGCATGGCCACCTTCCTCGACCCGGCCGGCGCCCCCTTCAGCGTCTGGCAGCCCGGCACCATGAAGGGCGCCGACGTCTTCGACATCCCCGGCGCCCTCACCTGGAACGAGCTCGTCACCCGCGACATCGAGGGCAGCGCCGCCTTCTACGGCGCGGTCTTCGGCTGGGTGGCGCGGGAGAGCGCGATGGGCGACCTCCCCTACATCGTCTGGGAGCACCACGGCGAGACCATCGCGGGCATGCTCGGCATGGACGACAACTGGCCCCAGGACCTCCCGGCCCACTGGATGATCTACTTCGCCGTGACCGACTGCGACGACGCCGCCGCGTACGCCCAGTCCCTGGGCGGCCGCGTCGTCCACCCGCCGACCACCCTCCCCATCGGCCGCTACGCCGTCCTCGAGGACCCCCAGGGCGGCGTCTTCGCCATCCTGCAGGGCCAAGGGTGATGGGCTTTCGAAAAGGAGCCGAAGATCGTGCCCGGCATCCTGGCGGCGCTGGAGCGCTGCGGTTTGCCCAAGTTCGCCGCGGAGGCGCGGCGACATCTGTGAGGCCCAAGGCGACCAGCGGACCGCCTTGGGCCCCCTCGTCAGCAGTAGGTGCTCTGCTTGCCGATCGCACGGTAGGGGCAGTCGGCGATCTCGGCGAGCTGGAGGGCCGCCTCGCGGTTGCGGGTGGTCTCGCGGGTGATGACGCTGGCCGGCGGGTAGAAGCCGCCCGCCGAGCTGCTCGTCGGGTACATCTCGAAGGTGTAGGCGAAGATCTTGTGGGTGCCCCACAGGTAGTCGAGCAGGTCGCCGTCGGTGACGTAGAGGGCGCTGGACTGCTCCGGGGTGTAGCCGTTGGTGGCCGCCATCTGCCGGCCGAGCGTGGCGAAGGTGTTGTACTGGTCGGCCGTCATGCCGGTGGTGGTGGTCGCGGAGGTGTGGCCGAAGGGCCAGAGGACCAGCTCGGAGTACGTGTGGAAGTCCATCGCGGCCTTGATCTGCTGGACGCCGCCGATCGTCCGGCTGATCACGAAGTCGCGGATCACCTTGGTCTCCGGGGCGGAGAAGGCCGACGGGCCACGGTACGTCTCCGATGACGTGGTGCCCGACGAGCCGCCGCAGCAGCCCCACTTGTAGCCGTAGTTGCGGTTCAGGTCGGTTCCCACGTAGGAGGAGCCGCTGTTGGGCTGGCGGTTCTTGCGCCACGAGCGGTAGCTGCCGGTCGCGATGTCGTACTCGGAGCCGTCCGGGTTGACCGACGGGATGATCCAGATCTCCCGCGAGTCGACGACGCTCTTCACCCTGCTGTCCGTGGCGTAGCTGCCCGTGTAGAGCTTGAGCAGGTAGAGGGCCATCTCCACCGTCAGGTGCTCGCGGGCGTGATGCTGGGCGTCGTAGAGGACCTCGGGTTCGCTCTCGTCGGTGGCGACGTTGTCCGAGATCTTGACGGCGACGATGTCGCGCCCCTCGTAGGACTTCCCGAGCACCCGCTTCGAGGCGATCGACGGGTACGCCGCCACGGCCGCGTTCACCTCGGCGATCATCTCGGCATAGTTGTGGTACGCGGCGTCGCGCGACGGGAAGTCCAGCGTGGACGGGCCGCCCGGGTCGTCCTGGTCGACCGCGCGGACGGTGAAGCCGAGCGACCGCAGTGACCGCACCTCGCGATCCGTTGCGGTGACCTCCACGACGGCGTGCTCGACCGCGTCGATCGAGGCGCCGGTGGAGGCGATCAGGTTGCGCTGGGCGAGGGTGCGGACGTCATAGATCTCGTACGCGGCGGGGGCGTCGGCGCGCGGTTCCGCGGTGGCGGGTTGCGCGCCGGTCGCCCCGGCGGCGATCAGGGCCAGGCCGGCCGTGGCGGCCGCGAGCAGGCCGGTGACGCGTCGTCTCATGAACGACCTCCGGGGGGTCAGAGGGTGTCCGGGCCCTGTCACCCCATCACCGGACATCGATGATTGGCAATGAGATCGGCGTGCCTGCCGGTCATGCCAAACTGCCCCCTACCCCGGCATGATGACCGGCGTGAGCAGGCCTTTCATCCGCGTACGCGCCTGCGGCCGGTCCGCGTACGCCGCCTCCGGCCGGTCCGCGTCGTCGTCCACCGGCCGGTCCGCGTCGTCGTCCACCGGCCGGTCCGCGTCGTCGTCCACCGGCCGCTCCGCCCACGCGTCGCCCTCGCTTTGCCGGCGCGCCACGCTCACTCCGCCCTCGCTTCGCCCGCGCGCCGCCCTCGCTTCGCCCCGGCGGGTCAGTCCGCTTTGTCGGCCTTGGTCGCGGGCTCGGCGGGTCCGGACGTGCTCTG
>NZ_JAUQWH010000128.1 GCF_030757795.1 Actinoplanes oryzae | reverse complement strand
CAGCCCACCGTGAGCACGGCGACGAACAGCGCCGCGCCGTGCCAGGTCTCGTCCTTGGCCAGCAGGTCGGCGCAGCGGGCGACGAAGAGGACGAAGGCGAGGTCGAAGAAGAGCTCCAGCCGGGTGGCGGAGCGGTTGGCCTCCTGGTTGAGATCGTCGGGGGGCCGGACCGGCTCGACCTGCTCGGCCTCCTGCTCGTCGAGGCGGCGGCGCTCGTCTTCATCCGTCATGCCCGCAATGCTTGCTCCTCCGGCGGCGCCGCAAACCTCCGTTTTTGACGAAGTCGAGAACAGGCATCGATCGGGGTAGCTGGAATCCGGGCCACGTCGTAAGGTGACCAACCGGCGCCGGTGACCTTGTCGTCACTGCCCGTTGTCGGCGGATTCTGTCCTGACTGTCCATTGTGTCTTGACGTGCGGAGGGATCCGGATGACGACCCCCGGGCGGCTGCCGGTGGCCGACGAGCTCTGGCTGGCGGCGCACGACAACCTGCCGCGCCGGTCGGCGGTGCGGCCGGAGACCCTGGGCCTCGGCCTGGCCGGGGCCCTGCTCGCCGAGCTGGTCCTGCTGGGGCGGATCGCGATCGAGCCGCAGACGGCCGACGAGAGCGCCCGGGTCCGGCTGCGGGCGCCGGGCGACTGCGGGCACCTCGGCGCCGAACAGGGCTGCGCGACGTGCGCGCGGTTGCCGTGGCGGCTCGACCCCGCCCAGCACGCCGTCTTCGCGGGCCTGTGGGCGCGCCTGGACCACGTGCGGCGCAGCGGCACGGACCGCAACCGGGTGCCCAGCCAGGACCTGTCCACCTGGCTGCGCTATCTCCAGGACCCCGCGGACCGGCAGTACCTCAGCGGGCCGGTCACCACCCTGGTGGAGCACCGGCTCGCCGCCGCCGGGCTCGTCGAACAGGTCGAGCGCGGCCTGGTCCGCAAGCGGCTGGGCTGGCAGCCGCGCGACCTGGTGCTGTCCGGCAGCGCCGTCAAGACGATCAGCCAGAGGTTCCGCTCCGGCGCCGGCCTCACCCCGGAGGACTTCCTGCTGACCGGCCTGGTCTTCGCCATCGGCCTGGACGCCCGGTCCTTCGACCTGCTCCGCGGCGGCCAGCGCGACGAGCTGCGCCGCCGCGCCCTGCTCGGGCTGCCCCCGCCCGTCCAGGCGCTCCTGCTCACCACCCAGAACCTGCACCACAAAACCATCCTGATCCGCTGATCCCCCTCAAGGAGTCCCGTGCCTCCCGTCACCACCGACATGGCCCTCGCCCCCGGGCGCATGGGCGCGCCCGGCATAGGCCTGGCCATCGCCTCCTCCGTCGCCCCGCTGACCGTCGTCGCCGGCGTCGTCACGACGGGCCTGGCCGTCACCGGTCTCACCGCCGTGTCCGCCGCCATGATCGCCCTCGCCGCCAGCCTCGTCGTCTTCTCCGTCGGCTACCTCGCGATGGCCCGGCACATCCCCAACGCGGGCGCGTTCTACGCCTACATCGCCAAGGGCATCGGCCGCCCGGTGGGCGTCGGCTCGTCCCTGATCGCGCTGCTGGCGTACAACTGCTTCCAGATCGCCTCGTACGGTGGCCTGGGCGCCATCACCGCGCCCCTGGTCTCCGAGTGGGTGGGCGCCGAGGTTCCCTGGTGGGCCCTCGCGCTGCTGGTCTGGGCCGTCGTCACCTGGCTCGGCCGCCGCGACGTCAAGGTCTCCGAGCGCGTCCTCGCCGTGCTGGTCGTCTCGGAGACGCTGCTGGTGGTCGTCTACTGCCTGGCGATCCTGCTCTCCGGCGACTTCACCGTCTCCGCCGCGCCCTTCTCGGCCTCCGCGCTGTTCCACTCCGGCGGCGGCGCGCTGCTGGCGATCGGCGCGACCGCCTTCGCCGGCGTCGAGCAGGGCGCCGTCTACGTGGAGGAGGCCCGCGACCCGAAGCGCTCGGTGCCCCGGGCCACCATCGCCACGATCGTGATCATCGGCGTGCTCTACGCCCTGGCCAGCTGGATCCAGATCTCCGCCGCCGGCGACCAGGTCGTCGAGCGGGCCGCCGCCGAGGGCCCCAACCTCTTCTTCAACCTGGCCGCCGTCACCATCGGCGACAACGCCGTCGACATCGGCACCATCCTCTTCGCGACCTCCCTGGCCGCGGCCATGATCGCCTTCCACAACATCATCGCCCGCTACGCCTTCGCCCTCGGCCGCGAGGGCGTGCTGCCGCGCGCCTTCGCCCGTACGGTCGGCGGCGCCCCGCGCGTCGCATCGCACGCCCAGTCGGGCCTCGCCCTGGCCGTCATCGTGCTCTACGCGGTCGCCGGCTGGGACCCGCTCGTGCAGCTCTTCTTCTGGGGCGGCACCACGGGCGGCGTCGGCGTCCTGCTGCTCATCACCCTGACCGGCATCGCCGTCCTCGGCTACTTCGGCCGCGACCTGCACGGCGAGTCGCTGTGGACCGGCCGCGTCGCCCCGGCCGTCGCCGTCGTCCTGACCCTGGCCATCAGCGTCTTCGTCGTGGACAACCTCGCCACCCTCTACGGCGTCGACCCCGGCACCGGCCCGGCCTTCTGGATGCCGCTGACCGCCGTCGTCCTGTTCGCCGCCGGCCTCGCCCGGGCCTGGTACCTGCGCGCCCGCCGGCCCGCCCTCTACCTCGGCATCGGCCTGGGCCCCGACAGCACCGCCGCCGCCCGCACCGGCGACTTCGCCGACATCCTCGCCGACCAGACCGCCGGCCGCCACGGCGAGGAGGTGCGCTGATGTTCCGGACCCTCACCGGTGACGCCGAGGCCCGCCCGGTCGCCGAGCTGCTCGGCGTGGTCTTCGACGACTCCGAGATCAACCACTGGCTCGTCGACGGCCCCGCCGCCGAACGCCTCGACCGCATGACCGCCTGGTTCGAGATCCTCGTCCGCCACGCCCTCACCGGCGCCGGCCAGGTCGTGGTCGCCGACAGCATCGACTCCTCCTACGCCGCCGCGGCCGTCTGGTTCGACCGCACCGGCGAGGCCACCGAGCCGGAGAACTACGCCGAGCGCACCGCCGAGGCCGCCGGGCCGCACCTGGCCCGCTTCCAGGCCCTCGACGAGGTCTTCGACGAGCACCACCCGGCCGAGCCGCACCAGCACCTCGCCTTCCTGGTGGCCCAGCCGCAGCGCACCGGCCTCGGCAGCAAGCTGCTGCAGCACACGACCAGCCGCCTCACCGTCCCGGTCTACCTGGAGGCGACCAGCGTCGACAGCCGCCGCCTCTACGAGACCCGCCACGGCTTCGACCGCATGGACCCGCCCGACATCCGCCCCGCCGGCGACGGCCCCGCCTTCCACCGCATGTGGCGCAAGGCGGCCTGACCGCCCGGTCGGGGCCGTCGCCAGGCGCAACCTCCTTGAGCAAAGCGCCGGTGACGCCCGCTCCGAGGCGGTAGCGGCCGGACACCCGAAGTCCGCCCCGCGGGCGACGGCCCTGCCCCCACCGCGGGTGGCGGCCGGTTCAGCACGAGGTGCGGGCCGCCGGGGAATGCACCCCAGCGGCCCGCGTCCGGGCGGTGCGGTCAGATGACCTGGAAGACCCAGACGTAGGTCGGCCACTCCGGAGTGCCCGGGCCGCCGTCGGTCCACACCATCGACAGGCCGGACCCGTTCGCGGTGGACGGGGCGTTCAGGGAGACCACGGAGAACCGGTAGTTGTAGGTCGCGAGCTCGGACCACCCGTCGGGGCCGGTGAAGTACTCCCACAGGGTGCTGGGGCTGCCGTCGCACGCTCCGGTCACCACCGGAGCGCCGATGGCACCCGAGCGCAGACACCGGTCCGTCTTCACGTTGCGAATGGCGAAGTAGCCGTCGGCGGTCCAGTCGAGATGCCAGTACTGGTTGTCGACCTTCAGGCAGTCCCAGATGTAGGCGCCGTTCGGATTGTTCCCGTCGATGCAGTTGCCTTCGGTGTTGTAGATCTTGAACTTCGCCTCCGCTGCAGCCGGAGTCGGCCCGGCCGGCGGAGCCGCCGAAGCTTCCGAGGCCGGCGTTGCCGCGGGAGCGGCCGAGGCCGGCGGTGATGCGAGGAAGGCCGCCAGTGCGACGGCCACCATCGCGGCCAGGAGCTGCCATCGTGCTCTCATGATCTGCGTTCCCCCATTTCCGGTGCGGCCTCGGACAGTCGTCGGCCGCCTCGCCGTGAAGTGTGGGATCGGGGCCCGCCGCCGCGGCCGAATCTCGGACGACTTCGGACGCTCGGTCCGGCCGTCCGCGGGGACGGTGTCCGATCGGCGACGGCCGGCGCCGGCGGCGGACGGTAGCCTCGGCACGCACCTCGATGCCGAGCTCTCCTGTGGAGTGGCGATGCCGGACAGGTCCGCGAGCGCGCCCATGACACCGTTCACCGCCCTGCCCGATCCGGCGCGGGCCGGCTCTCTCGACGGCATCGTCGAGCGGCTCCGGCTGCTCAAGCTCTGGGCCGGTGACCCGTCGTACGAGACGATCAAGAACCGGGTGAACGCCGGCCGGCCCGCCGGCGAGCGGGTGTGCAAGTCGACGGTGGCCTATTGCTTCCGGCCCGGGCGACGGCGGCTGGACACCGATCTGGTGCTCGCGGTGGTCGAGGCGCTGCACGGTGACATCGGATATGTGACGCAGTGGCGCCAGGCGCTGCGGGTGGTCGGAGGCGAGGCCGAGGCGGTGACCCAGGTCCGGGTGGGCGATGGCCTGCCGCCGGAGCCCGGGGAGCTCATCGCCCGCGCCGACGAGGTGCGGCGCATCCGTGATGCGGCGCGGCGGCCCGGCCCGGCGGCGGCGGTGTGCGCGATCGAGGGCATGGCGGGAGTGGGCAAGACCCACCTCGCCCTCCACGCCGGGCACCTCCTGGCGCGCGAGGGCGTCTTCGCGCAGGTCCTGGTCGTCGACCTGCGCGGTTTCGATCCCGATCCGGGCCGGCCGCCGGTGGACCCCGCCGCGGTCCTCGACGGGTTCCTGCGCCGGCTCGGGATGCCCGGTCAGCGGATCCCGCACAGCCTGAGGGCCCGCACCAGCGCCTACCGTGACCTCGTCGCCCGAACCCGGACGCTGGTGATCCTGGACAACGCCGCGGGCCCGGATCAGGTGCGCCCGCTGCTGCCCCGGGCGGCCGGCAGCCTGACCCTGGTCACCAGCCGTCGTCACCTGGCCCTTCGGCCGGCGCTGCAGCTTCCCCTCGCTGTCCTCGCGCCGCACGAGGCCGTCGAGTTCGTGACGCGGGCGACCGGTGGGGTCCCGGTGGGTGCCGACCCCGGGGCCGCGAGCCGCATCGCCCACCGGTGCGGCTGCCTGCCCCTGGCACTGAGCCTGCTCGTCGGCCACATCCGAAGCACGCCGGCCTGGACGCTGACCGACCACGCCGACCGGCTCGACGACCGTCACCGCGACCGCCGCCTCGAGAACGGCGTCGAGCTCGCCCTGTCCCTCTCCTACCACCACCTGGCCCCGGACCACCGGCGGCTGCTGCGCCTGCTGACCCTTCCCCCCGGCCGGGACATCGACGCCTACGCCGCCGCGGTGCTGGCCGGGGCCGATCGCGCCACCGTCGCGGCGATGCTGGAGGACCTGTGCCGTCATCACCTGCTGCAGCGGGAGTCGGCGGGCCGTTACACCTTTCATGACCTCGTCCGCACCTATGCCGTCACCAAGGCGCTCGACGAGGACCGCCCGGCCGACCGGCACGCCGCCCTGACCCGGCTGTTCGACCACTGCCTCGCCCTCGCCGCCACCGCGGTGAGCGTGCTGTACCCGGCCGACCTCCGCCCGCTGCCCTCCGTGCCCCTGGCCGGCCGCCCAGCTCCGGACATGGGCAGCCCGGAGCTGGCGCGCGGGTGGCTGGACACCGAGCGCTCCAATCTGCTGGCCGTGCTGCGGTTCACCGCCCGGGGCGGCTGGCCCGCGCACACCGTCCGGCTGGCGGGCGCCCTGCACCGCTATCTGCAGAGCCGTTGTGGCGCCGAGGTGGTGACCGCGCACCGTCATGCGGTGCGTGCCGCCCGGCAGACAGGTGACCTGAACGGGCGGGCCCAGGCCCTGGCGGACCTCGGCAGCGCGTGTCACAAGCTCGGCCGGTACGGCCCGGCCGCGAAGCATCTGCGACAGGCCCTGGCCCTGTTCGCCCGGACGGGTGATCCCTCGGGACAGGCTCGCGCGCTGACCGGTCTCGGTGTGGTCGAGCACCGGTTGTGCCGCTATGACAAGGCCACCGGCCGGTTCGCGCGCGCCTTGCGCCTGCACCGGCAGCAAGGCGATCGCATCGGGGAGGCCCAGGCGCTGGCGAACCTGGCCGACATCGACAACCGGCTGGGTCGCTGCGGGTCCGCCGCCGATCGTTTCGCGCAGGCCCTGGCACTGTGCCGGCAGGCCGGCAACCGGGACGGCGAGGCGGGCACCCTGGGCGGCCTCGGGCTGGCCGAGCTGCGCCTGGGCCTGGTCGAGCGGGCCGGCGAGCATCTGGAGCAGTCGCTGTCGCTCTACCGGCGGCTCGGGCATCGTACCGGCGAGGTCATCGCGTGGGACAACCTCGGCACGTTCCACCGGCGCCTCGGCCAGTTCCCGCAGGCGGGCGAGCACCACCAGCGGTCGCTGAGCATCTGCCGCGACATCGGGTACCGGGAGGGTGAGCCGCGGGCCTTGAACGGCCTCGGCGAGACAGCCTCGGCGGCGGGCCGGCCCGGGGACGCCCTGCTGCATCACTCCCTGGCCGCCGCGCTCGCCGCCGGCCTCGGCACGGCCGACCAGCAGGCCCGCGCCGAGGCCGGCCTCGGCCGCGCCCACCGTGCCCTCGGCGACGCGGGCCTCGCCACTGACCACTTCCGGGACGCCGTGACGCTCTACAGCCGTCTCGGCATGCCGGAGGCCGACGAGGTCCGCGGCGCGTTGTCGTCCTCCGGGTGACCCTGCCCTTGGGCGCGCCGGCGACGCCCGCTCAAAGGTTGTAGCCGCCGGACACCTCGATGTCCTGGGCGGTGATCCAGGCGAGGTCGTCGCCGGCCAGCGCCGCGATCACCGTGCCGATGTCGTCGGGTTCGCCGAGGCGGCCCAGGGCGGTCCGCGCCGCCAGGGCCGGGATCACCTCCGGGTGGTGCGCGAAGGCGTCGCCGCCGATGCGGGTGCGGGTGGAGCCCGGCGAGACCGAGTTGACCCGGATGCCGCGGACGCTCAGCTCCTTGGCCAGATAGCGGGTGAGCACGACGAGCCCGCCCTTCATCGTCCCGTACGCCGAGTAGCCCGCTTCGAGCCCGGCGAACGACGCCGCGTTGCTCGCCACGTTGACCACGGCGCCGCCGGAGGCGAGCAGGGGCAGCAGGGTCTGGGTGAGGAAGTACGGTCCCTTGAGCAGCACCCGCATCAGCGAGTCGAACAGCTCCTCGGACGTGTCGGCGAAGGCGGCCGCCCCGCTCGCCCCGGCGTTGTTGACCAGGTGATCGAAGGTGTCCCGCCGCCAGGTGTCGCGCAGCGCCGACAGCACCGCGTCGCGGAAGGCCGGGAACTGCTCGGAGCGACCGGCGTCCAGCGGCAGCGCGACGGCCGTGCCGCCGTCCTTCTCGATCGTGGCGACCGTGTCGAGCGCGCCGGCCCGGTTGCCGTGGTAGGTGAGGATGACGCCCGTGCCCCGCCGGGCGATGTGGACGGCGGCGCTCTGCCCGATGCCCGAGCTGGCGCCGGTGACGACGGCGACCCGCATGATCAGCTCACTTCCTTCAGTACGCGCCTCAGCCAGCCCTCGCGCGTGCGGCGTGCGGCGGCAGAGACCGTCGCCCGGGGAAACAGTGCGTCGAAGCCGTGGCAGCCCCCGGCCCACACGTGCAGCTCGGCCTGTCCGCCGGCGGCCCAGATCCGGGTGGCGTACGCGACGTCCTCGTCCCGGAACACCTCGGCCGACCCGGCGTCGATGTAGGTGGTGGGCAGGCCGGAGAGGTCGGCGGTGAGCGCGGGCGACACGTAGGGCGAGACCGGGCCGTCCTCCAGCACCGATCGCCAGCCGAACTCGTTCGCCGCCCGGGTCCACACGCCCGGCCCGGCGGCGAACTGCCGGCTCGACGCGCTGTCGTTGCGGTGGTCGAGCATGGGGCCGATCAGCAGCTGCGCGGCGATCGCCGGGCCGCCGCGGTCGCGGGCCAGCAGGGTCACGCCGGCGGCCAGCCCGCCACCCGCGCTCGCGCCCGCCACGACGATGCGGCCCGGGTCCACGCCCAGCTCGGCGGCGTGAGCGGCGACCCAGCACAGGCCCTCGTAGCAGTCCTCGACGAGGGTGGTGCCACGGGCCTCGGGCGCCAGCCGGTAGTCCACCGTGACCACCACGGCACCCAGCGCCTCGAGCCAGCCGAGCGGGATGTCGATCTGGGAGAAGCGGTCGCCCATGACCATCCCGCCGCCGTGGATCCAGTAGACGCAGGGCGCCGCGGTCACGTCCGGCGGGCCGAGGACCGTGAGGCGGGGGGCGGGCACGTCGCGCCGCGAGATCGGGCGGCCTTCCAGAAGCCGATCAACTGCGGTCGACGCGTACGGGCGCAGCTGCGCAAGGGTGTCCGGGCCGAGCGCGGGCAGGGGCGGCAGCGCGGCGAGCAGCGTGCGTAGCTCCGGGTCGTACGGGGGCCGGGTCCTCATCGGAAGGCCTTGCCTCCGACCGGGGTCTCGTCGGTGGTGACGGACTCGCCGGCCAGCAGCGGTCCGATCGCGGCGACCAGGGCGCGGGCCGGCGCCGTGGCGAAGAAGGCGCTGTGGGCGGCCGCGCTGGTCCAGCCCTCGGTGACGTGCACGACGTCGGGGTCGGACGCGGACCGGCCGACCAGGAAGACGAGGCAGTCCTCGTGCGGCAGCGCCGGCGCGCCGAGCAGGAGCGTGACGAGCTCGTCGCCGCGGCCCGGCAGCGCGGTCATGGTGGCGTGGAAGCCGTGGTGCACGACCATGGCGATTCCTCTCGGGAGTCGGGATGTCGACCACCTCAGCCAATCACCGTGACCGGTGCGGACGTGAGAACGATGCGCGCAACTCCTTGCCTGATCCTGCTTCAATGCCGGGGTGAGCCTTGCTGAGTTGCGCGGCCTCCTGGCCCGGCACGCCCGGCCCGATCAGCGGACCGCCATCGACGACGTCCTGATCTCCCGGGTCAGCCGGTCCGAGCCGCCCGCCCCGGCCATGACCGGCACCGTGCTGGCCGTCATCGCCCAGGGCGCGAAACGGCTGGCCCTGGGCGACCGGGTGTACGAGTACCGCGCCGGCCAGTACCTGGTCACCTCGGTCGACCTGCCCGTCACCGGCCACTTCCTCGCGGCGACGGAGGAGGAGCCCGCCCTCGGCGTCGGCCTGATCCTGCGCCCCGCCGTCGTCGCCGAGCTGGTGCTGCAGGCGAGCCCCGGCACCCTCCCACCCCTGCCCGCCGGCGCGCCCTCCGGCATGGCCGTCAGCGACGCCCCGGAGGAGCTGCTCGACGCGGTGCTCCGGCTCGTCCGCCTGCTCGACCGTCCTCGCGACGCCGCCGTCCTGGCGCCCCTGGTCAAGCGCGAGATCCTGTGGCGCCTCATCGCCGGCGACCAGGGCGCCGTCGTCCGCCAGCTCGGCCTCGCGGACAGCACCCTCACCCAGATCGCCCGCTCGATCCGCTGGATCCGCGACCACTACGCGACCTCGTTCCGGGTCGAGGAGCCGGCCCGGCTGGCCGGCATGAGCGTGTCCGCCTTCCACCGCAACTTCCAGACGGTCACGGCGATGAGCCCGATCCAGTTCCAGAAGCAGATCCGGCTCCAGGAGGCCCGCCTGCTGCTGGCCGCCCGCCCCGGCGACGTCACGGGCGTCGGCCGGCACGTCGGCTACGAGAGCCCCTCCCAGTTCAGCCGCGAGTACCGCCGCCAGTTCGGCGTGCCGCCCAGCCGGGACGCCGCCGCCCGCGCCACGACCATGCCGAACGGGTAGTCGTCGCGCATCCGTCCAGATATTGACACTCGCCGCTTCGTAGTCGCAGGATGGGAGCGCTCCCAACGTCGGCACTACCCCTGGAGACCATGGTGCGAACAGTGACTCTGGCGAGCGCCGTGCTGCTCGCCGTCGCGGCCCTCGGGGGTGCTCCGGCGCAGGCGAGCGCGGCCGCCGACACCCGGATCGACGTCGATGCGCGGGCCGGGCTCGCCACCGTCGGGGATGTCGCGCTCGGCGTCAACCACGCCATCTGGGACGCCCAGCTGGGCACGCCGGCGGTTTCCGACCTGCTCGAAGATGCCGGTGTGTCGATGGTGCGCTATCCCGGCGGGTCGTACGCCGACATCTATCACTGGCGGGACCACACCGCGCCCGGCGGCTACGTGGCGCCGGACACCGATTTCGACACGTTCATGGCCGGCGCCGCCCGGACCGGGGCCGAGCCGATGATCATCGCGAACTACGGCACCGGGACGGCGCAGGAGGCGGCCGACTGGGTGCGCTACGCCAACGTCACCAAGGGGTACGACGCGACCTACTGGACGATCGGCAACGAGAACTACGGCAACGGGCACTACGGCTCGGCGTGGGAGGCGGACGAGCACGCCGACAAGAGCCCGAAGGAGTACGCCGCCACCGTGGTCGCGTACTCGGCCGCCATGAAGGCCGTCGACCCGGACATCAAGATCGGTGCGGTGCTCACGATGCCCGGCAACTGGCCCGACGCGATCGTCGGCGCGGGCGACCAGGGCTCGTGGAACCAGGAGGTGCTCACCCGGGCGGGCGCGGCCATCGACTTCGTGGACGTGCACTGGTACCCCGGCGGCGCCACCCCCGCCGAGGCGCTGACCAAGCCGGCCCACATCGGCGACGCCGTCCACCTGCTGCGCGAGCAGATCACGGCGTACGCCGGCCGCGACCTCGGCATCAGCATGACCGAGACCAATGTCGACGTGGGGCGGAACACGCAGCCCGGTGCGCTCTATCTCGCCGACGTCTACAGCGGGCTGCTCGCCCAGGGCGTCTTCACCGTGCACTGGTGGAACGTGCACAACGGCCTCGACAAGATCAGTACCGTGGCGGGGCAGACCGATTACCACGACTTCGGCCTGCTGTCCAGCGGCAACTGCAATGATCAGGGCTGCCAGCCGCCGCTGAACACCCCCTTCGCGCCCTACTACGCCCTGCACCTCATGGGCCAATTCGCCAGACCCGGAGACCAGTTCATCGGTACGGGCTCCGGCACGAGCCTCGTGAGCACGCACGCCGTCCGGCGGGTCGACGGCGACGTGGCCGTCCTGCTTGTCAACAAGGACCCGGACGCCGCGCACACCGTCGCGCTGAACTACCACGGCTTCACGCCCGCCACGGCGACTCCGGTGGTGAGCACCTTCACGAACGGCGCGTCCGGGATCGCCACGGGCCCGGCCGGGTCGGCGGGGGAGCAGAAGCTGGCGCCGTACTCGATCAGTCTGGTGACCCTGCACCCGGCCGGCGCGGCGGCAAGCGGCCCCGCGGCACCGGCCCGGCCCGCCGCGACCGTGACCGACCGGACAGCGACGATCTCCTGGGCCGCCGCCGGCACCGGCCTCAAGTACGAGGTCTACCGGCAGAACGGCGGCGTCAGCGAGCTCCTCGGCGAGACGACCGGCACGTCGCTGACCGTGCGCAACCTCGAGCCGGGCCGCCGCTACACGGTCAACGTGCTCGCCCGCGCCGCCGCCGGCCGCCTGTCGAAGGCCTCGCCACCGGCGACCTTCACCACCGGCACGCCCGCCACCGCCGCCTGCACGGTGACGTTCCGCGACACCAACGACTGGGGCAACGGCTACGTCGGCTCGATCGACATCACCAACAATACGGCCGCGGCGGTCACCGGCTGGACGCTCGCCTTCACCTGGCCGACCGCCTGGCAGAGCGTGAGCAGCGGCTGGAACGCCACCTGGACCCAGAGCGACCGCACGGTCCGCGTGACGACCGACACCGCCCTCGCCGCCGGCGCCACCACGAACGTCGGCTTCGTCGGCGCCTACAGCGGCCCCAACGTCCTCCCCAAGGTCTTCACCCTCAACGGCACCGTCTGCTCCAGCGTTTAGGGCCTGTGCCGACGTGGGGACCGGGCCGCGGCGGTGCGGAGCCGGTGCCCGCGGCGGGACTTGTAGCAGGAGCCGTTGTCGCTCAGCTAGACCGTCGCCGACCGGCCGGGCTCGGTGGCCGCCGGGCCGGTCATGGCGGCCAGCAGGTCGAGCGCCCGGCGTTCGGGCGAGCCGGGCTCGGGCGAGTAGACGGTGATGCGCAGCCCGGGGTCGGCGGGCAGGTCGAGGGCCTCGTAGGGCAGGGCCAAGTCCCCGGCGAGCGGGTGGCGGAGGTGTTTCACGCCGGAGCGGTGCAGTGTCACGTCGTGCCTGGCCCACCGCCGGGCGAAGTCGTCGCTCCGGGTGGAGAGCTCGCCGATCAGGTCCGTCAGGGCCTTGTCGTGCGGCGAGCGGCCGGTCTCGGCGCGCAGGGCGGCGACCGAGTCGTTGGCGGTCTTCTCCCACCGGGGCCAGAAGCCGGCGGACCCGGGATCCAGGAAGAGGAACCGCGCGGTGTTGACCGGACCACGGCGGGCGAACAGCGGCGAGTCGTAGACCGGGGCGTACAGGGCCCGGCCGAGGGCGTTGGCGGCGAGGATGTCGAAGCGGCCGTTGCGGAGGTAGGCCGGCTGGCCGGTCATCGCGTCGAGCCCCCCCCCCCGCCGTGCAGCGTCATGGTGACCCGGCCGGTCCGGAGATCGACGACCCGCCCGTGCCGGCCGTGATCATTGACCACCGCGGCGAACCGGCCGTCCCCGTCGACGTGCAGCCGATGCCGGAAGAGGCGCCGGACCCGGGGCCGCTCGTCCGGCTCCGGCGTCAGGATCCCGGCCGCCACCTCCTCGCCGCCACCCGCCGGATCCAGGAGGGACAGCCGCGCATCCGCCGTCAGCACCAGCCACCGCCCCGGCACCCCGGCGACATCCAGCACGGTGCCGAGCCCGTCCGGCAACGGCGTCACGAGGAGCGTGCCGTCCACCGGCTCGGGCCGCTCGGTGATGCCCGGCTCGCCGCGCCAGCCGCTGACATCCTCGGCGCGCCGGTCGTAACAGCCCTCGCACACCTTCACCAGCGGCGGCACGTCGCCGCGCTCTGCCGCCTCGACGCACTCCGCGCAGCACAGGTCGGCCTCGATCCCCCGGCCGGTCAGCAGGGCGTAGTAGTCGGTCCGAACCGCATCGAACACGTGCCGGCACAGCCGGTTGCCGGCGGCGTGCGCCACATGCCCGCAGGGGAGCGTCTTCATCCCGGCCAGTGTGCCGGAGAGCGGCCCCCTCACTCCATCGTGTTTCGCTGTCAGCGGCCGCCGGGCCGGGGTGCGGCGACCACGAGGACGGCGTGCGGGGCGTTGCCGGGGACAGCCGGGGCGGGCACGGCGGCGGCGCACCAGGTGACGGCGAGGGTGGTCAGGACGACGAGGGAGCGCAGGAGCATGGCAGTCAACTCCGGGGTCGGGATCGGGCGTTCCCCGGGGTCATCGCCGGCGACGCCGCCCAGGATGCGGCCCGGCCCCGCAAGAAGGATGATCGGCACCGCGAAGGACGCGCCCGGCCCCGAGCCACGAAATGATCGGCCATCCGAGGTGGCGTGGCGGCGAGGCGACGGCGGACGGGCGGCCGACCCGGTCCGGGTGACCGCCCGCAAAGCATGCCCGCGGCCCCGGCCTCAGCTGCGGTAGACGCCGAACTCCCACAGCGAGTACCCGTACGCCGTCGCGCGCTTGGTGCCCGTCACCCGCACGTACCGGCCGGATCCGGCGGCGGCCACGGTGTCGAAGCCGCCGTCGCCCGTCGTGGTGGAGTGGATCGTCGACCAGGTGGCGCCGTCGGCCGAGGTCTGGATCTGGTACGCCCTGGCGTACGCGTCCTCCCACGCCAGCAGCACCCGGTCGAAGCTCTGCACCGAGCCCAGATCCACCTGCAGCCACGCGCTGTCCACCCACTCGCTGGCCCAGCGGGTCCCGTAGTCGCCGTCCACCGCGAACGCCGGGGGCTTGGCGTCCGCCGCCTGGAAGGACGACGCGGTGACGGTCCGGCCACGGGCGAGGTTCGTGCCGGGGACGGTGGGCGGGACGACGCGGAAGGAGCGCTGTTCGATGCCGACGTTGCCCTGGCCGTCGTACGCGTAGACGTAGATCTTCCAGACGCCGAGGCGCTCGGGTGCCCGTACGGTGAAAGTGGATCCGTTCTCCGTGAAGCTGAGGTGCGTCAGGCCGCGGTTGCCCGTGATGTGCTTGTCCGAGGCCATCAGGTTGTAGCGGATCGGATCCCCCTGCGGATCGGTCACCGAGGCCGACACGGTGAAGGTGCCCCCGGCCGGGACGGCGGTGGGCGTGCCGACCGTCATGGCGCTGATCTCCGGCGGGGTGTTGGGCGCGTCCTGCCCGGTGTAGGCGCGGCGCAGCGCGTGGTACCCGAGCCGCCGCCAGCCGCCCGTGGTGGTGTTGAGCCACACACCGCCGAAGTCGTTCTCGAGCCCGTAGTGGAACTCGGTCGCGCCGAGCGCCACGCCGGGGTGGGACCTGATCGCGTTCCAGCTGTCCGTGTATCCCTGCCGTTTCGCCAGGTCCGAGGGCTCGGCCGGCACCCCGTTGGCGTCGTTGGGCACCTCCCACTCGCCGTCGGGGCCGCCCTCGGTCACCACGTACGGCCTGGTGTGTCCCCCGGCGATCCAGTCGCGCTTGACGGTGTCGATCGCGCCGTACGAGTTGACGGCCAGCAGGTCGAGCGCCGGGGCGTAGCGCTGGTAGTAGGTCCACGCCTGCGTGTACGCGTCGGTGGAGGTCACGGGGTGGTTCGGGTCGGCGGCGTGGATCGCGACGGCCAGCTCGTTGACGAACTGGGCGTACGCGACCCGCCGCGCCTCCACCACGTCCGGCGCCAGCCCGTGGTCCTGCATCGTGAGGATCACCTCGTTGCCGACGTCCCACATCAGGACGCCTTGACGGCCCTTGAGGGCATTGACCCGGGCGACGATCTCGGCCTTGGCCGCGTTCTTGTACGCCGTGTCGTTCACGTAGTCGGCGCCCTGGTTGAGCCAGTGCCCGACGATCACTTTCAGTCCCTGCTGCGCCGCCTTGTCGAGCAGCACCGGCGTCTGCGCGTCGTCGACGCCCCACGTGCGGATCGTGTTGACGCCCATGGCGCGCAGGTCACGGACGTACCCGTCGGCGGCGCCCTGCGGCGGGCCGTAGGTGACACCCTTGATCTCGTACGGGGATCCGTTGACCTGAAGTTGCCATGCACCCTGCGTGCCGGTGACGCGGACCGTGCTCGGGCCGGCCGGCGTGGCCGGATCGGTCAGCGCCGGGGCGGTCGTGCCGGACTGCCGCGACACGGTCACCGAGTCGACGAGCAGCGTGCCGCCCGAGGTCGTCTGCGCCGTGGGCGTGGTCAGGCCGGCCACCGAGTCCGGCAGCGACCCGCCGATCGCCAGGTCCAGCCGCAGGTAGAAGCCGTGCTGCACCGCCGCCTGCCACGCGGCCACGCCGACCTGCGACTCGCGCACCACCCACGTCTGCCGGCCGTCGAGGAAGAACCGGATCTCCTCGTCGGTCTTCGTGCGGTCGATCACCTGGGCGTACTCGTGGAAGCCGGTCCTGCATCCCACGCAGGACGCGAAGCCGCTCGACCGGCCGGTGTACTCGTTGCACACCCCGTCGGGCGCGGTGCCGCAGTGCAGCGTCTGGGCGAGCTGGCCCCGGCCGTTGACGTCGGTCATGATGTCGGTCTCGCCGACGCCGGGCCAGTTCTGATAGTTCCCCCGGTACGCGGCGCCGGTCGCGCGGAAGCCGGGCCAGTAGCCCAGCCCGTCGGCCACGTCGGGCTGCCGGAGCACCGCGGCGAAGCGCAGCATCTCCCCCGGTTGCGGCGTGAAGTCACTGCGCTGGGTCTCGATGCGCCCGGAGGTCCACTCCGTGCCCGCGCGCCGGGCCTGGATCGCGAGCCGCCCGGACCCGTCGAGCGTGACATTGGACGCGGCGGCGGTCTCGACGGATCCGGTGCCCCAGTGCGCGGCGCCGCCCGGATACTGCGTGCCGGTGCGGATCAGCCAGTTCGCGGCGCTCGGGGCGCTGCCGGACGGGCCGTCGAAGGTGTCGCTCCACACGGTGGTCCAGGTGTCGGCGGCGGCCCGGCTGCCGTACACCTCGAACTCCCACAGCGAGTAGCCGTAGCCGGTGCCGCGCTGCAGGCCGTTCATGCGCACGTAGCGGCCGGTGCCGGTCACGGCCAGGTCGTCGGTGCCGCCGGTGCGGCCGGTCGCGGTGTGCACGGTGGTCCAGCTGCTGCCGTCGGGCGAGGTCTGGATCTGGTACGCGCTGCCGTACGCGTTCTCCCAGCGCAGCACGACCCGGCTGAGCGTGGCGGCGGCGCCGAGGTCGACGCTGAGCCACTGCGCGTCGGTGAACTGGCTGGACCAGCGGGTGGCGGTGTTGCCGTCGACGGCGTTGGCGGCGGGGACGTCCGCGCCCTCCGACGAGCTGGCGGTGGCCGGGCGCCCCTGGGAGAGCAGGGTGTCGGCGGCGCGGGCGGGGGCGGGGACCATGAGGACGGTGGCCAGGGCTGTCAGGACGGACAGCCCGAGGCGGGCGAGTGCCATGCGGACTCCTGAGGGGAGCTGACGGGGGAAAGCGCTCTCCGAGATGTCCGCAGTGTTTCATGCATGTCAATCCCTGCGCCGTTCAGAAGGGGCATTCCGGGCGTCTCGGAGAGCGCTTTCCCACCATGGCACTGCAACAAACCTGCACATCCGCACTGTTGACGGGCCGGGTAAGCGCTTTCCTACACTGACGTTCATCAATACTTGACGGAGGCGACCATGAGACGTCCCTTGGTAGCGCTCGCCGCGACGGCCGTCGTAGCGGGGATCGGTGCGGCCCTGCCGCTGACCCAGGCCTCGGCGGCGACCGGCGGTGTCACGGGCTTCGCGACGCAGAACGGCGGCACGACCGGCGGCGCGGGCGGCGCCACCGTGCGGGCCACGACCGGCACCGCGATCCACACCGCACTGTGCACGCGGGCCAGCAGCAGCACGCCGATCATCATCCAGGTCGAGGGCACGATCAACCACGGCAACACCGCGAAGGTCTCCGGTAGCAGCTGCAACACCGCCGCCGGCGTCATCGAGCTCAAGCAGATCAGCAACGTCACGATCGTCGGGGTCGGCGCCGGGGCGGTCTTCGACCAGCTCGGGATCCACATCCGCGAGTCCAGCAACATCATCGTCCAGAACGTGACCGTGCGGAACGTCAAGAAGTCCGGCTCGCCCACCTCCAACGGCGGCGACGCGATCGGCATGGAGACCGACGTGCGCAACGTCTGGGTCGACCACGTGTCGCTGCTCGCCTCGGGCGGCGAGGCGGAGGGCTTCGACGGGCTGTTCGACATGAAGGACAACACCCAGTACGTCACCCTGTCCTACAGCACGCTGCGCAACTCCGGCCGGGGCGGGCTCATCGGCTCCAGCGAGTCGGACACGTCCAACGGCTACGTCACGTTCCACCACAACCTGTACGAGAACATCGACTCGCGCACTCCCCTGCTGCGCGGCGGCATCGCGCACATCTACAACAACTCGTACGTGAGCCTGAACGAGTCCGGCATCAACTCGCGGGCCGGGGCGCGCGCCAAGGTGGAGAACAACTACTTCAAGAACTCCAAGGACGTCCTCGGCACCTTCTACACCGACGCGGCCGGCTACTGGCAGGTCGCGGGCAACGTCTTCGACAACGTCACCTGGTCGTCGCCGGGCGAGGACACGAACCCCGCGGGGCCGGACGTCACGTCGAACACGTCGGTGAGCATCCCGTACGCGTACACCTTGGACCCGGCGTCGTGCGTACCGGCGGTCGTGGCGCGTACGGCGGGATCCGGCACCGGCCTGCAGGTGTCCGACGGCAGCTGCACCCCCACCCAGCCCACCACCGGCCCGACCCCCACCCAGCCCACCACCAGCCCGACGCCCAGCCAGTCCCCGCCGGCCTCGCCGTCGCCGTCGCCGTCACAGCCGAGCGGGGTGAATCTGAGCCTGGCCGGCGGCGCGGACGGATCGAGCAAGGCGAGCGGGACGAGCTACGGCAACGTCAAGGACGGCAACCTGGCCACGATCTGGTCCCCCGCCGGCACGACGGGATCCGTCTCCGTCAAGTGGGACGCCGCGACCACGGTGTCCCGGGTCGTCGTCCGGGAGCAGGCCGGATCGGAGGGCACCGTCACCGCCTGGCGCCTGCTCAACGCGGACACCGGCGCCGTGCTCGCCACCGGCTCCCGCGCCGGCGTCGTCACCTTCGCCGCCACCTCGGCGAAGAAGATCACCTTCGACATCACCGCGGCCTCGGGTACCCCGAAGATCGCCGAGTTCGAGACCTACGCCTCCTGACCGCCCCCGGTACGCCGCACCGGTCCCCCTCCCGGTGCGGCGTGCTCAGCCGTCGCTGTCCGCGGTTTCCGACACCCACGCCAGCCAGCTCCCGACGGGACGCACGCAACCGGCCGCCGCGCCGTCCGGGCAGTGCCGGTAGTTCCACAGCCAGAAGTACGCGGCCGCGAACCCCACGATCACGCCCCACGGCACCCGCGCGATCCTCGCGGACCCGGTCCTGAGCCCCTCCGACCGGGTCGCGAAGCCGGCGACCCAGGAGGCCACCGCGTCACCCAGGTGGTAAGCCGCCGCCGGGGGCTTGCGGCCGGCCTGCCGGAAGCAGCTGGCGGCCCCCATCTCGGCGAGCAGCAGCACCGCACCGGCCAGCGTCAGGCCGCACCCGGTGAGCCAGACGGCCAGGCGTACGAGCGGCGGCAGCACCCGCTTCCAGAGCAGCACCGCGCCCAGGCACACCACCGCGAACAGCACCGGCAGGGACAGGAACCGGGCCGCCTCCGGCGGCAGCACATCCAGAACCCGGCCCACCCAGGCGGCGGTGGTGTCGAGGACGCTCATGACTCCTCGCCGGCGCCGGCCGGCAGCTGCTTGTCCGCCTCGGTGGCACCGCCCGGCGCCGGCAGTCCCTTGCCGAGGATGGCGCTGATCCGGCTGACCGCCGCCGACACCGCGCCGTCGAGCTCGCCGAGGCGGATCTCCCCGCCGTCGATCAGCACCTTGATCGCCTCCAGCGTGCGCATCTCCTCGCGCTCGGAGAGCCCGATCATGGTGTCGAGGATCTCCGGCGCCTTGTCCGGGTGCTGGGCGATGACCAGGGCCATCATGGTCTCCCGGCCGCCGCCGACCGCCTCGAGATAGCGCTGCTGACGCTCGGCCTGCAGCGCCAGCTCATACTGCTGGCGGATCCGCGCGATCCGGCCCTCGCCGTCGGCGTCGCGCTCGGCGAGCGTCTGCCGCAGCTTGCCGATCTCCTGCTCCTTGGCCAGTGCCGCCTGGTCGGAGTCCATCCGCAGCCGCACGTGGACGTTCTGCATCCGGATGCCGTTCGACAGGTCGAGGGGCTGGTGGCCGAACTCGTGGCGCAGAGCACGCTCGGCGCTCGCCGTGTCCAGCGGGCTGTGCCGACCGGCGATCTGCGGCATCAACCGTTCCAGGTGGGCTCGGCAGCCGGGCTCGGGGTCGCCCACGCCCGTGCCGACCACGGCGGCCGGATCGTGCACCGACCACGTGTAGTCCACCGTGGCGGTGAAGTACAGGGCCGCCGCGGAGGTGGGCAGCTCGGTGACGAACGAGGCGCCGTACGCGCGGCGGTCCACCACGAAGGCGTACTTGGGGCCTCGCCACCAGGTCTCCCCCGTCGTGTACGGATGCGCGGGCGCCATTACGCGCCCGTCGGCCATCTGGAAGACCAGCGTGGTGCTCGGTTGCGCGACGGGCCGCCGCTTGAACGGCAGACGGCTCAGCTCCAGTCGCTGAAGGATGGGCTCGGCCATGTCAGTGCGCTCCCTCGGTCAGTGCGGTGATCAGCCGGCGCGCGGTGTCGGGCACCGGCGGGCGGCGCGTACGCAGGTGGGTGGCGTGCGCGGTGAGCAGGCGCGCCTGGCGTTCCCCGCGCGCCACCTCGCCCAGCAACCGGACGAACGGCTCGCGCAGCTCGGGGCGGCGCTCGGCGTGCTCGGCCCACGCCCCGAGCACCGCGCGGACCCACCTGTCCGCGCCGGGCGCGATCAGTGCCCGGCTCCACAGCCGCACGATCAGGTCGTGCGCGGGCGGCAGGACGCCGGCGGCATCCGGCTGGGCCAGCCACAGGACGGTCGGCCAGGTGACGTCGCCGTCGTCCGTCCACAGGGTCCAGGACAGGCGCAGGAACGCGAGCACGCCGGCGAGCTGGCGCCCGTTACGCCCCTCGGCGGACCACGCGTCCATCAGTCCCAGGAGTTCGGCCGCCCGGGCGGCGTCCGCGTCGGCCATCAACTCGGCGAGGCTGTCGCCCAGCGCCAGTGCCAAGGGGGTGTCGGCGCCCTTGGCGAGCTTGGCCAGGCGGGTGTCCGGCCCCTCGCCGAGGACCGCGCCGACGCTGCCGCCGAGCGCCCGGGCGGCAGTCATCCGGGCCGCCGGTCCCGGCCGTCCGGCCCAGTCGAGCACGAGCGCCACCGTCCGGTTGGCCGTGGCGGCGCTGCGGGCCGGCAGGTGCAGAGCGGCCACGGCCAGCTCCCGTTCGTCGCCGCGCCCGCTGCCGGCCCACGGGGTGATCACGTCGCGCCGGACGGTGTCGAAGGCGAACGTACCGAGATAGCCGACCGCGATCGCCGCCTGGGTCGCCACCCGGACCTCGACATCGGCGGCGACCTCGGTCAGCCAGTCCAGCACCAGCTCCTGGTCGTAGTCGTGCTCGTGCCAGTAGTGCCGCAGGATCCGCGCCGGATACTCGTCGTCGGTGAACGCGGCCACCTCCAAGGGCGCCAGGCCGTACCGGGTGGGGCGCTCCTCCACGGTCAGCCGGGCCCGGGCCGCCCGGAGTCGCTCACGCCGGCTGCGGCGCGTCCTCGCTCCCGCTGCCGGGGCGGCCACCTGCGCGGCCCAGCGCTGCTCGAGCAGGCGGGAGGCACGCGCCACGGCCTCGTACGGCATCCCGTTGAGCACCGCCAGCGACAGCACCAGCGCCCGGTCGGCAGGCTCGGTGACCTCGTCGTCCAGCCACTCCTCCACCGCCCGGTCGGCGCCGGCCGCGAATCGCTCGACGGCCGCCGCGACCGTCCCGCGCCCGCGCGCCGCCTCGGCGAGGTCACAGGCGAGCTCGACGAGGCGGTGGATGTCGAACGCGGCGGGCGAGAGGCTCGGAGACGCCTCGGCGAGGACCTGTGCCGCGCGGTCCGCGTCGCCGAGGCGGACCGCGAGGTGCCGCAGCAGCAGCTGGTACGCGTCCGGCGGTGCCGCCACGGTACGCCACGCGGACAGGCTGCCGTGCTGGCCGGCGTGGTCCGCGTCCGTGATCACCACGAGCCGGCAGGCGGCGGCGTCCAGCCGTTCGCGCAGCAGGTCGATCCCCGGGGTGCGCAGCGTCGCCAGCGCCCGCGGACCGGCCGCCTCGAGGATGAGCCCGGAGCGTTTCGGCAGCTCACCGATCGGCAGGTCGGCCGGCGAGCCCGTGAAGCGCACGGTGTGGAAGACGGTGAGGCCGGTGGCGGCGAGCAGCTGGACGGCCAGCGCGGAGGCACCCCAGCGCGGCCGCGTGCCCAGCAGCAGCAGGCGCTGCTCGACCAGTGGCTCGCACAGCTGGGCGAAGCCGGCCGGGGCGAGGAAGACCTTGTCCAGCTCGCCGACCGTCCGCGCGGTGATCCGCTCCAGCAGCGGCCCGCCGGGCTCCGCGCCGCCCGGGCTGTCGCCGCCGAAGACGCTGCCGAACCGGTGGTTGTCGCCGATGATCACGACGCCGGAGCGGCGCGAGCCGAACATGCTCAGGGCGTCCGTGACCGCCTGGCGCCGGTCGGCAGCGCTGCGCGCGGAGTCGTTGTCGTCGCCGAGGCCCGCGGCGCCGCTCTGCTCCGGGGCCGGCTGCTGCTCCGGGGCCGGCTCAGCCGCCATGGCCGCCGCCGTAGATGTCGCCGATCGTGTGACCGTCGCCGGACAGCCACACCCCGATCGACGAGCCCGCGGGCGGTTCCGCGGCGGCCCGGGCCGTGGGCGGTGGTCCGGCGGCCGGCGGCGCCGGGGCACCGCCGGGTGGCAGGTAGGCCCACGCCGGGGCGTCGGTCTCCTTCACCTCGACCCGGATCCGCCGGAACTCCTCCGGGGCCAGCGTGGCGCCGCCGCGCACGACCATGCCGAAGAAGTGATCGGTGACCAGCAGGACGAAGTCGGCGGCCGGCGCCCCGGCCAGCAGGTCGCGCCCGGCCTGGCTGTCGAGCAGGCGTGCACAGACCTGCATCGGCGTGCCGCTGAACGAGCCGCCCTGCTCGCGGGTGAGCAGGCCGTGATGGACCGCGACCCGCAGCCGCAGGCGGTTCAGCTCGCTGCTGGCCCGCCGGTGATTGCGCAACTCGACGCCGAGCCGGCCGAGGAACGGATCGAGAGCGGCGCGCGGGGCGATGTCCGCGGGCAGCAGGAGCCGGAAGCCGTCGCCGTCGTCGAGCACCGGCACGGCGTCGATCTCGACGCCCTGGTCGGCGAGGGCCTGGCCGAGCATGGCGCGCAGGTCCGCGCGCATCCGCAGCAGGAGGTCGTCGTCGCGGCGGCTGGACTTCTCCACGTCCGTGGCGACGATGGTGTAGGGCAGCGCAGGTGACCGCATGTCGCCCTTCCGGGACGTCGGGGTGAGGGACCGGCTCATTGTGGGAGCGGGCCCGCCCGGGTGTCCCGCCCCACCGGCCGACACGGCCCGCTTGACAGTGCTTTGTGGCTGGTGGGCGCGGACGGCGGCCCGAACGAGCCAGGCATTCCGGTGTCCGGGCACGGCGCAGCCCCGCCACGGGGGCCGTGGCGGGGCTGCGGGTGGTGCGTCAGGCGGCGAGGCCCGGAAGCCCGGCCGGCTCGCCCTTGCGGGACCGCTGGGTGCGCAGGCCCTGGTCGACGATGTCCCAGACGGTGATCACGACGATCAGCACGATCGCGCTGCCCGTGGCCCACGGGTGGACGCCGGGGTCGCCGAGCAGGCCGTCGGGGTTGAAGAGGCGGTCGGTGGCGGCCAGCCAGACCAGCGGGACCCCGGCGAGCAGGGCGAGGACGGCATTGACCGCGGTCACCAGGTGGGTGCGGACCGCCAGGCGGGACACCCGGACCACGTAGGCGATCTCCAGGAGCATGAGGACGATGAGGTACGGCCACCAGAAGGTCCAGCCGGCCGGGTCGAGCAGCGGCTCCTCCGTGAAGGTGAACTGCTGGAGCACCAGGGCGGCGATCAGCAGCGTGATCCAGACGAGGTCGACGACGAGCTGGGCGCCGGCGCGCCGGCCCTCCCGGTAGTGGGGCAGTCTGTCCGGCGTCCAGACCAGGCCCAGCTCCGTCCGGCCCTGCCCCAGGCGCTCGAGGAGGGCGAAGACCGCCGTCGTCCAGAAGGCCATGTGCGCGCCCACGGTGATGACGGTGCCGATCGCCGAGCCGACGACCTCGCCGACCCCGCCGCCGGCGACCGCCTCGGCGCCGGCCAGAGCCACCACGACGATCGGCAGGACCAGGGTGAACAGCATGGTCATCACCCGCCGCCAGATGCCGAACAGCTCAGGACCGATGAGGTACGTGCGGCGGCCCGCGTAGCGATCGGCGAGCGTGTCGGGGTCACCGAGCTCGAGAAGGGCCTGCTCGACCGCGACGTCGGGGTCGGTGCCCGAGCCGACCCGGGCGTCGACGGCGTCGGCGATGGAGGCGCGCAGCTCGCGGTCGATGTCGGCGCGCTGCTGCTCGGGGACGCGGCGCAGGGCGGTGAACACGTAGCGGTCGATGAGGCTGGTCATTTTCGCTCCCCAGTGGTCGTGCCCAGGTCGGTGACGGCCCGGTCGAGCCGGGTCCATTCGGTGCGCAGCGCGGTCGCGACCGCCTCGCCCTGCTCGGTGGTGCGGTAGAACTTGCGCGGCCGGGCCTCGTCGGTGTTCCACTCGCTGGTCAGCAGGCCCTGGGACTCGAGCCGGCGCAGCAGCGGATAGAGCGTGTTGGCCTCCACCTCGAAGCCGGCCGCGCTCAACGTCTCCAGCAGCGAATATCCGTAGCCCGGGGTGCGGAGCACGGTGAGGCTGGCGACGACGACGGTGCCGCGGCGCAACTCCTGCAGGTGCTGTGAGAGCGTCGCGTCGCTTGTCATGCCTGGAACAATACTGTGTCTCACACACTATGACAACCCAATACAGCAACGTGTCACGACAGTGGACTGCGTCAGGTGCGCAGCGTGCGGCTCGGGCTCTGGCCGTAGGCCTCCCGGTACGCGGCGGAGAAGCGGCTCACGTCCGTGAAGCCCCACCGCCGCGCCACGCCGGTGACCGTGGTGCCGTCGGCCGGGGTCGCGGCGCGCAGGTCGCGGTGCGCGTACTCGCGGCGGACCCGGCGCAGGTAGCCCATCGGCGTGGTCTCCAGGTGCCGCCGGAAGGCGATCTGCAGCGCCCGGACGCCGACGCCGGCGGCCGCCGCGATCTCGTCGACGGTCAGCGGCTGATCGGCATGGCCGTCCACGTAGGCCACCGCGCGGCGCACCACGGCCGGCGCGGCGTCGCCCGAGGCGGGCAGGCGGGCGGCGGTCATGGTCGTGTTCGGGAACGTCGCGATCAGCGCCACGGCCGCCAGCCGCTGCAGCTGGCCCACCACCAGCACCGGCAGGGCCTGGCGGGTGTCGACCAGCTGGCTGCCCAGGTAGCCGGCGGTGGCCGCCCAGTGGCGACCCATCGACGCCGACACCGCGGTGGAGCCGTCGAAGCGCAACGCGGCGGCGGGCAGCCCGGTGAGCTCCTCCGCCATCCGGGCGGCGTAGGCGAACGGCAGCCGCACCATCATCATCGCCGGGTTGACGAACTCGGCCTCGTACTCCACGTTCACCGGTCCGAGAAACGCGTCGTCGCGGCCCAGGACGACCTCCTGGCGCGCGGTCGCCAGCCGGCCCCGGCCCCGGGCGAGGACGCCCGCCACCAGCAGATCCGTCGGCGGGGTGACCGAGCCGTAGGCCCCGTGCTCGATCTGCGCCAGGTCGGCGCCGAACTCGCCGCAGTTCGCCGACCGGATCCGGAACTGCACGCCGCCGGGCTCGCCGAAGGCGAGCCGGGGCCGGTGCGCCACCAGCCTGTTCAGGGCCGCGGCGGCGACCTCGCGATCGGTGGTGAAGACGTTGTGGTGCTGCACTTCGGACGCTGGCACTCAGGGGCCCCCTAGCGGGTGGAGAGGCGCGTCATTCGGCTTGCGGGAAACACCCTTCCATGCGGATCAGTCCACCGATAGAGGTCCGACTCCGCAGAAAACGAACGCGTACCGTCTCCGGGCGAAACGATTCAAGTCCGGATCTGTCCACGAAGCGCAACCCGGCGATAGCGTCCGAACTGCCGCAATCTTTGTTACCGCCGCTCTCAGGTGCGTGAGGTCCGGAGCATGACCGACCAGGACAAGTACGCTCAGCAGCCGCTCCGCCTCGATGAAGGGCCCGCCCGGGACCGGTTCGTCGAGCGCGTGTGGGCGCTCGTGGCGGCGTACGGGCCGACCGTGACCCACCTGCTGCGGGCCGGCCCGGCGCTCCTGCCGGGCATCACCGGGCTGGGCCTGTCCGCCGGCGGCCCGCCGCATCCCCGGCCGCCGGTCCGCTACAGCAGCGACACGGCGAGCGCCGAGCTCGAGGCCCTGCAGTACGTCCACGACGAGGGCCCGTGCCGCGACGCAGCCGCCCGCCGTACCCCCCTGCTGGCACCCGACCTCGGCGCGAGGACGTGG
>NZ_JAUQWH010000127.1 GCF_030757795.1 Actinoplanes oryzae | reverse complement strand
CTGCTGCTCAAGTGTCTGCCGTGGACACCGGTGGTCGTGGCGGGTGCCGTGCTGAACGGCGCGCTGCCCTGGACATTGATCGCCGCGGTGACGGCTGTGCAGACGCAGGTGCCCGGGCCCTTGCTCGGCCGGGCGTCGGCGACCGCGAACACGATCATGTTCGGGCCCATCGTGCTCGCGAACCCGCTCGGCTCCGCGCTGGTCGCGCTGGGCGGCCGCCCCGGCCTGGCGATCGGGGCGGCGCTCTGCGGGGTCACGGTGTGGGCAGCCCGACGTCTTTCAGGTACGCCGTCACGTCAGCCGGATCGTGCGTGACGCAGCCGATGTAGTTGTCCGGGCGGACGAGGACGAGCGTCGGGGCGGTGACGTCGTAGCTCGCGTACGCGTGGACGCTGGTCCTGCCGATGTCGACCACGTGCACGTCTCCGGGCAGCGCGGGCGCGGGGATGTCGAAGCAGAGCAGCGTCCAGTGGGGGCCGCGGAGGGCGTCGAAGATGCGTACGGGGGCACCCTCGTGGATCGGGGCGTCCGGCGCGCGATCCCCCGCGCGCAGCTCGCCGGGGTTCGTGCGGTGCTCCGCCGCCAGCGGGCCGCCGCGATAGCCGAGACCGAGCTGGCGCAGCACCGGGTCGTCGCGGCGCATCGCCTCCTCGGGCGGCGCGAACTGGCGGTGGTGCAGCTTGGTGCTGATCCCGAGCACGTGCGCGGCGATCGGGAGCCGCTCGGCCTCATAGGTGTCGAGCAGCGCGTCGTTGCCGGTGGCCAGCTTCCAGCCGAGGTTGTACGCGTCCTGGATGCCCGTGTTGAGGCCCTGCCCGCCGGCGGGGGAGTGGACGTGCGCGGCGTCACCGGCCAGGAAGACGTTCCCGACCCGGTAGCGGTCGACCATGCGGATGTTCGCGCGGAACTGCGACGTCCAGCCGACATGCGTCAGCGTGACCTCGGGCGCTTCGCGGGCGACGACGGCGCGCATCTCCGCCTCGGACGTGGCGAGCGGCGCGAACAACTGCCACACGTCGGTGCCGGGCAGAGGACACAGAGCCAATTGCTGAGTACGCCCGTCCGGGCCGGGCCACACGTGCCAGGCGTCGCGGGGCAGCCCGGTCAGGCGGACGTCCGCGATGAACATGGTGTGGGTGTCGTACGTCTCGCCGGCGAACCCCACGCCGAGCAGCCGGCGGATCGTGCTGCGCCCGCCGTCCGCGCCGACGACGTAGCTCGCCTCGACCGTCTCGCCGGTGCTCAGCTCGGCCGTGGTGCCCCGCAGGCCGGTGACCGCCGTGCCGTACTCGATGCGGCCGCCGAGGGTGGTCAGGTGCTCGGCGAGCAGCTCGCCGGTGCGCCACTGCGGGACCATCCAGCCGTTCGGATAGGGGACCGCGGGCGTCGGCTCGTGCACCTCGTCCATGCGCCAGTCGACGAGCTCACCCCCGGGGCGGTGGATGCGCAGCGGCGGGTAGAGGGCGCCCGCGTCCAGGAAGCGGCCGAGCACGCCGAGGTCGTCGAACACCTCGAGCGTGCGCGGCTGCAGGCCCTTGCCGCGGGAGCCCTCGAACGGGTGTGGCGACGCCTCGACGATCCGGTGCGGGACGCCGCGGCGCTGCAGCTCGATGGCGGTCGTGAGGCCGGTGGGGCCGGCTCCGGCGATGAGGACGGTCATGGCTTCCCTCGCTCCTTTGGCTGAACTAAAATTCACTGAATTTGGATTCACCGTAGGGCGCGGGGATAATCGGCGTCAAGCGCTGCGTCAGGAGGTGCGGGTGGCGACGGGGGTGCGACGGCAGCAGGCCGAGCGGACCGGGGCGGAGCTCAAGGCCGCGGCGGTGCGCGTCTTCGGCCGGCTGGGCTACCTCAACACCAAGATCACGGACATCACCGCCGAGGCCGGGCGGGCGGCCGGATCGTTCTACTCGCACTTCCCCAACAAGGAGGCGCTGCTCGAGGCGCTGCTCGCCGACCTGCTGGCCGCCGGCGACGCGTCGGCCGGCTCGGCGGAGCACAGCGACGACTTCAGCTCGCGCGAGGCGGTGCGGTTCCACGTCGCTTCCTTCTGGCACGCCTCCCGGCGCCACCGGGTGGTGCTCGACGCGCTGCGGCAGGCCGCGACCGTCGACCCCGCCGTCGCCGCGCGGCTGCAGGAGCTGACCGAGCCGGACCTGCAGCACATGGCGGAGCATCTGGTGCGGGCGCGGCAGGGCGGGCTGGCGCTGCCGGGCGACCCGCTCCGGCTGGCGGAGATCTTCACCACGCTCATGACGGCGACGGCGGCGCAATGGCAGGCCTCCGGCGTCGCGGACGACGAGGCGATCGAGCTGCTGACCTCGTTCTACTACGCGGGCATCGGCGGGCAGGGCGGGAGCTGACCGGCGGTTTGCAACTTGTTCGATACCTGGGCGGGACCGCGAAAACTCCTCGGGATCGCTAGATTCCGCTGGTGAGCGACCAGCACCCCGCGCCCGGCCCGTCGGACCCCTCGTACCCGCCCGTGCCGCCGCCCGCCGACCCCTATGGTTCCTACCCGCCGGCTGCCGCTCCGGCTTCGGACCCGTCCGGCTTCCCGGCGGCGCCGGCCTATCCGGATGCCACGACGGGCTATCCGCCGGCTGCTGCGTACCCGCCGCCTGGTTCTTACCCGCCGCCGGGCTCCTACCCGCCGCCTGGTTTCTCCGCGCAGCCTGGTTTCTCCGCGCAGCCTGGTTTCTCCGCGCAGCCTGATTTCTCGGCGCAGCCTGGGTTCTCCGCGCAGCCCGGTTTTTCGGCTCCGGCTTCGGGTGCTCCGGCTTCGGGTGCGCCGGCTTATGGGCCGGCGCCTTCGTCCTATCCGCCGGCTTACTCCGGGGCCCCGGGCTACGGCGGGGGTGCCGGGTATCCGGGCGGTCCGGGGTACCCGGGGCCGTACGCCTACGCGGGGATGCCGCCGCAGCCGAAGCCGGGTACCAACGGGTTCGCCATCGCCGCCCTGATCTTCGGCATCGTCGGCGGGCTGCTGTTCGCCGTCATCTTCGGCGCCGTCGCGCTGTCCCAGATCAAGAAGTCCGGGCAGAAGGGCCGCGGCCTGGCCATCGGCGGCATGGCGGCGGCCGGCGCCTGGGTCCTGATCGCCGTCCTGGCCGGCATCATCGGTGCCCTGGCCGACACCTCGGACGACGACGCGTCCGCCTTCTCCCCGCTCCCCGCCGCCACGAGCACCGTCGCCGGCAGCACGGACGTGCAGGACCTCGTCAAGGGCGACTGCCTCAAGACCGTCACGGGCAGCACCGACCGCGTCTACGACCTGCCCAAGGTCGCGTGCAGCCTGCCGCACGAGGGCGAGGTCTTCGCCACCTACACGCTGCCCGCGGGCGCCTTCCCGGGCGACGCGGAGGTCGAGGACCTGGCGTTCGAGGGGTGCGACAGCCGCTACAGCGCGTACACCAGCGAGGACGACCCGGCGATCGAGATCTACTACCTCCACCCGCTGCGCGACACCTGGTCCTCCGACCGCGGCGTCACCTGCATCGCCGTCGACACCAGCGGCCCTCGCACCGGCTCGCTGCGCGACTGATCGGGCGGCCGCGCGCTGGGCGCTGAAGTCCAGCCGCGGCAGGTTGGCGCCGCCCTGGCCGTTGTCGCCGATGCCGGCGTCGCTGCCCGGCGTGCGCGCCGTGCCGGTCCTGCTGCCCGGCGTGCGCGCCGTGCCGGTCCTGCTGCCCGGCGTGCGCGCCGGGCCGGCCGCGTCGGCGGACTGGGCAGAGCACCGGGTCGCTGCGCACGTGACGGGGCGCCGGGAAGCGTGACCGGATCGGCCGGCGTGCCCCACCACCGGGGGCGTGCCGGCTCGAGCCGCTCCTTGCGCCGGATGCGGGCGCTGCGGCCTGGAGTGGGCACGTGGTCGCCGGGCCGCCAGTCGAGCTTCGGGCCGCGCGTATTCATAAAAAGCCGCACGTGTTCGCACAGCCGCACATCCAGAAGCGGCTACGCCGCCTGGACGCCGAACGGAAGCTCGCCGTGGGCGACGTGGTCGAGCAAGGTCGCCCGCAGGGCGAGTGCCGCGTGCGGGAGCGTCGCGCGGCGGCGGTGGGCGAGGGCGATCGTGCGGCGCATGCCCGGCGGTTCCAGGGGGGTGGCGCGCAGGAGGGGGCGGTTGACCAGGACCATGCTGGGGACCAGGGCGACGCCGAGGCCGGCCTCGACGAAGGCCAGGACCGCGTCCATCTCGCCGCCCTCGACGGCGAAGCGGGGGGTGAAGCCGGCCTGGCGGCAGGCCTCGAGGGTGGCGTCGCGCAGGTCGTAGCCGGGGCGGAACATCACCATCGGGGTGTCGCGCAGCTCGGAGAGGGACACGTACTCGTGCCGCATGGGCTCGACGGACGCGATGACCAGGCTCTCGCGGAGCACCGGGGTGGAGCGGAGGGCGGGGTCGACGCCGTGGTCGGCGGGCTCGACGATGAGGGCGAGGTCGAGGTCGCGGGCCAGGAGGTGGGTGATCATGTCCTGGGAGCTGCCCTCGTTGACGTGCAGCTCGACGTCGGGGTGCTCGGCGCGGAAGCGGCGGAAGACGGCCGGGACCAGCGAGGAGCACAGGCTGGGTGTGGCGCCGAGGCGGACACGGCCGCGGCGGAGGCCGACGATCTCCTGGATGGCGTCGCGGGCGGCGTTCGCGTCGGCGACCATGCGGCGGGCGAGGGGGAGCAGCGTCTCGCCGGCGGCGGTGAGGACGACGGCGTTGCGGGCGCGTTCGAAGAGCGGCGCGCCGAGCGTTGTCTCGAGGCTGTGAATTTGCTTACTGAGAGTCGGCTGAGAGACGCCCAGGATGTCAGCCGCTTGGGTGAAATGCCGGGATTCTTCCACTGCGAGGAAGTAGCGAAGTTGCTGCAGCTGCATGGTTATAGCCTACGTCTATGATTACTGCGCCGATCATGCATTAGACGAATCGAGCACGCGTGCCTACCGTCTGAAGTGTGGCGGTAAACACCCAGACTCCCGTGCGGCAGAAGGTCGACACGGGGAAGACGAAGCCCCGGGGAGCACGCTCCTCGGTCGCGCTGAAGATCTTCATGGCAGTCACCGGCCTGCTGCTGGTGGCCTTCCTCTATGTGCACATGATCGGCAACCTGAAGATCTTCTTCGGCGCCGAGACCTTCGACCACTACGCGCACTGGCTGCGCACGATCGGCACGCCGCTGCTGCCGCAGGACTGGTACCTGTGGATCCAGCGCTTCGTGCTCACGGTCGCCGTGGTCGGGCACATCGTCGCGGCCACGATCCTGGCCCGCCGCGCCCGCAGGGCCCGCCCGGTGCGCTACGCCCACCGGCCCAAGGTGCAGGGCAGCTACGCGGCCCGCACGATGCGCTGGGGCGGCGTGATCATCCTGCTGTTCGTGATCTACCACATCCTGGACCTCACGACCGGCACGCTGAACCCGAACGGCGCCCCCGGCCAGCCGTACGCCAACGTGGCCGCCGACTTCGCGCCCGGCCGCTGGTACGTGACGCTCTTCTACACGCTGTCCATCGTGGCCGTGGGCTTCCACCTGCGGCACGGGCTGTGGAGCGCCTTCCGCACCCTGGGTCAGCAGACCGCCCGCGGCCAGCTCATCGGCCGGACCGTGGCCCTGGTGCTCGCGGTGGTCCTGGTCGTCGGCTACCTCTCGGTGCCGTTCGCCGTACTGATCGGATTGGTGGACTGACATGACCTCGCTCTGGAACGAAGGCGACCCGATCGAGGACAAGGCCGCCCCGGACGGCCCGATCGAGACCCGCTGGGACCGCCGCAAGTTCGGCGCGAAGCTGGTCAACCCGGCGAACCGCCGCAAGCTCAGCGTCATCGTCGTGGGCACCGGCCTGGCCGGCGGCTCGGCGGCGGCGACGCTCGCGGAGGCCGGCTACAAGGTGCGGTCCTACTGCTACCAGGACAGCCCCCGCCGCGCGCACTCCATCGCCGCCCAAGGCGGCATCAACGCCGCCAAGAACTACCGCAACGACGGCGACTCGATCTACCGGCTGTTCTACGACACGGTCAAGGGCGGCGACTTCCGGGCCCGCGAGTCCAACGTCTACCGTCTCGCCCAGGTCAGCGTGAACATCATCGACCAGTGCGTCGCGCAGGGCGTCCCGTTCGCCCGCGAGTACGGCGGCCTGCTCGACAACCGCTCGTTCGGCGGCACCCAGGTGTCCCGCACCTTCTACGCCCGGGGGCAAACGGGTCAGCAGCTGCTGCTCGGCGCCTACCAGGCGATGGAGCGGCAGATCGGCCTCGGCAACATCGAGATGTTCCCGCGTCACGAGATGCTGGAGCTGATCGTCGTCGACGGCAAGGCCCGCGGCATCGTGGTCCGCGACATGGTCACCGGCGAGATCACCACCGACCTGGCCGACGCGGTCGTGCTGGCCTCCGGCGGCTACGGCAACGTGTTCTTCCTGTCGACCAACGCCAAGGGCTGCAACGTCACGGCGACGTGGCGGGCGCACCGCAAGGGCGCGCTCTTCGCCAACCCGTGCTACACGCAGATCCACCCGACGTGCATCCCCGAGTCCGGCACGCACCAGAGCAAGCTCACGCTGATGAGCGAGTCGCTCCGGAACGACGGCCGGGTGTGGGTGCCGAAGGCGCAGGGGGACAACCGCGCCGCTTCGGACATCCCGGAGGAAGAGCGCGACTACTACCTTGAGCGGATTTATCCGTCCTTCGGCAACCTGGTCCCGCGTGACATCGCGTCGCGGGCGGCCAAGAACGTCTGTGACGAGGGACGCGGCGTGGGCCCGGGCGGCCTCGGCGTCTACCTCGACTTCGCCGACGCGATCAGCCGGCTCGGGCGCAAGGCCGTCGAGGCGAAGTACGGCAACCTCTTCGAGATGTACCAGCGCATCACCGGCGAGGACCCGTACGAGACGCCGATGCGCATCTACCCCGCCGTGCACTACACGATGGGCGGGCTCTGGGTCGACTACGACCTGCAGTCGACGATCCCGGGCCTCTTCGTCATCGGCGAGGCGAACTTCTCCGACCACGGCGCCAACCGCCTCGGCGCCAGCGCGCTGATGCAGGGGCTGGCGGACGGCTACTTCGTGCTGCCGCACACGCTCGCCAACTATCTGGCGTCGGGGCCGTACGAGAAGATCTCCGAGACCCACGAGGAGGTCGTCGCCGCCCGCACCGCGGTCGAGGAGCGGATCACCAAGCTGCTGTCGATCAACGGCGACCGGACCGTGGACTCGTTCCACCGCGAGCTCGGCCACATCATGTGGGAGTACTGCGGCATGGAGCGCACCGAGGAGGGCCTCACCAAGGCCATCGACCTCATCCGCGCCCTGCGCGACGAGTTCTGGACGCGCGTCAAGGTGCCCGGCACCGGCGAGCAGCTCAACCAGAACCTCGAGAAGGCCGGCCGCGTCGCCGACTTCCTCGAGCTGGGCGAGCTCATGTGCATCGACGCCCTGCACCGCGCCGAGTCGGCCGGCGGCCACTTCCGCGCCGAGAGCCAGACCCCCGACGGCGAGGCCCTGCGCCACGACGACGAGTTCAGCTATGTCGGGGCGTGGGAGTTCGGCGGCACGGGCCAGAAGCCCACCCTGCGCAAGGAAAAGCTCGACTTCGAATACGTCCACCCGAGCACCCGGAGCTACAAGTAATGGACATCCAAGTACGGGTGTGGCGCCAGTCCGGCCCTTCCGATTCCGGTCGCATGGTCACCTACGACGTCAAGGACATCAGCCCCGACGCCAGCTTCCTCGAGATGCTCGACGTCCTCAACGAGAAGCTGATCCTCGACGGCGACGACCCGATCGCCTTCGACCACGACTGCCGCGAGGGCATCTGCGGCATGTGCGGCATGATGATCAACGGCATCGCCCACGGCCCGGAGCGCGCCACCACCACCTGCCAGCTCCACATGCGGCATTTCTCCGACGGCGACGTCATCGACGTCGAGCCCTGGCGCGCCTCGCCCTTCCCGGTGATCAAGGACCTGGTCGTCAACCGCGGCGCCTTCGACAAGATCATCGCGGCCGGCGGCTACATCACCGCCCCCACCGGCACGGCCCCCGAGGCCCACGCCACCCCGGTCCCCAAGCCCGACGCCGACGCCGCCTTCGAGGCCGCGACCTGCATCGGCTGCGGCGCCTGCGTGGCCGCCTGCCCGAACGGCTCGTCGATGCTCTTCACCGCGGCCAAGGTCGCCCACCTGGGCCTCATGCCGCAGGGCCAGCCCGAGCGCGACAGCCGCGTGATCAACATGCTGGAGACCCAGGACGAGCTGGGCTTCGGCGGCTGCACCAACATGGGCGAGTGCACCTCGGTCTGCCCGAAGGGCATCCCGCTCAACCTGATCGGCCGCCTCAACAGCGACTACCGCAAGGCGCTGCGCAAGCGCTGAGCATCGCCTGAGGGACGGCCCGGAGCTTCGGTTCCGGGCCGTTTCTCATGCTCTCGCTGCCGGGCCGTTCCCCGTGCTTTCGGCGCCGGGCCGTTTCCCATGCTTCCGCTGCCGGGCCGTTTCCCGTGCTTCGGTTCCGGGCCGTTTCCCGTGCTTTCGGCGCCGGGCCGTTCCATCCGCGCCGCAGATATGAATACGCGCACCATGAAGCGCGACCGGCGGCCAGGCGACCGGGTGCCCACTCGCGGCCGCGGCGCCGGCATCCGGCGCAAGGAGCGGGTCGAGCCGGCACGACCCTCGTGGTGGGGCACGCTCGCCGGTGCCGTTCCGGTCGGCGGCGGATCCTCGGGCTGGCGCGGGCTGTACAGAGGTCGCTGCCCGGCGGTGGGATCGAGTCGGGGGACGACCAGGACGCCATCCGGCGGGATGTGGTCTATGGTGGACGCTCGGGTCAGGTGAGTTTCCACTCGGCGGCGACGTCCATCAGGGGGACGTAGACGATCTCGCCCTTGCGGCCGGGGACGTCGTAGACGACCGTGGAAGTGTAGGTGCGGCCGACCGACTGGCGGCGGAAGAAGCCCAGGTAGTCGTCGGCGTCGCAGCCGCTGCCGCCGACCGAGTTGAGCCAGGTGCCGTCGGCCTTCTGGAAGCGGAACGAGTACTCGCTGACCTCGGGCTCGCCCTCGAGGACCTTGAGGGTGAGCTTGACCGGGAGGTAGCCGCCGTTCGCCGGCTTGACGCCGTAGTTGCCGCAGCCTCCCTTGTGGAACTTGCCCGCCTTGAGCGTGATCTGGAACCGGGCGTCGCCCTCGCCGCGCATGATGAACGACTGGCCGTCGCGCAGCTTCTGCGGGCCGAACCGGGCCCGGAGCGGCTCGGACTGCTCGGACTCCGCGGACTCCTGGGGCTCTTCGGACTCTTCGGGCTCCTTGGACTGACCGGGCCGGGGGGAGGCGGCGGGGGAGGCCGAGACGGCGGGGAGGCCGTCGTTCGATGCCGTGATGGTGGCGTCCTGCCCGTACGCCCGGTAGGTCAGGTAGACGACGGCCACCGCCCCGAGGAGCAGCAGCGCCAGCCCGCCCGCGAAGTACGTGGTCACCAGCTTGCGCGAGAGGCGGCGAGGCCCGCGGCCGATGCGCACCGGATTGCCGGTCGACCCGGGCGCCCCCGGGCCGGCGGCGGGAGGAGGGGGCGGAGGCGGCGGCGTGAGGTGCAGAACCGTCGGATCACCCAGCCAAGGATCCGCAGGCGGCGAGGAGGAGGGCGGCGCGGAGGAGGAGGGCGGCGCGGCGGAAGGCGGCGCGGAGGACGGCGCGGCGGAGGAGGGCGGCGCGGAGGAAAGCGGCGCGGCGGAGGAGGGCGGCTCGGATGAAGGCGCGGCGGAGGAAGGCGGGGAGGAGGGCGCGGCGGAGGGTGGTGGGGAGGAGGGCGCGGCCGGGGACGGCGAGGGCGGCGGGGGCGGGACGGAAGGCGGGCCGTCGGGCACGGGTGAACTCCTAGCTGCTCACTGCGCGATCCGCGGGGTCGCCGGCGGGATCGATCAACGTGGAAGCAGCATAGAGGAGGCTGTCATCCCACGGTGTCCGCGACGATCTGGGCGGACAGGGTCACCATCGGGAGGCCGCCGCCGGGGTGCGCCGACCCGCCGACCAGGTGCAGCCCGCGCACCGGGCCGCGGTTGGCCGGGCGGAGCAGGCCGCCGGCCGTGCCGTAGATCGCCCCGCCCGGGGCCCGTGTCGCCGCCGCCAGGTCGCGGGGGGTGCGGGTCTCCAGGAAGCGCAGCCGGTCGCGCACGTCGACGCCCCGAGCCGCCAGAATGTCCAGAATGTGCGTGGCGTAGGCGCTCGCCAGGCCCGGCCGGGACCAGTCGACCGCGTCGGCGGCGGTGCCGTGCCGGGGGGCGTTGACCAGCACGAACCATGCCTCGTCGCCGGCCGGGTGCACGGTGGGGTCGACGGCACGGGTGACGAAGATCGCCGGGTCCGCCGGAGGGCGGGCGCGCCGGCCGCGCCCCGGATCGCCGAAGACGGCGTCGAACTCCGCGTTGTAGTCGCGCGGGAAGAACACGGTGTGGTGGGCCAGCGAAGGCGTCGCGCCCTCGACGCCCAGCAGCAGCACGAAGCCGGCCAGGCTGCGGTCGCTCAGCCGCGCGAGCCGGGATGGGGTGGGCAGCAGGTCCCGGTAGAGCGTCGCGGCGTCCACATCGGACACCACCACGTCCGCGGGGACGAACGTGCCGTCGCCGAGCGTGACGCCGGTGACGGCGCGGCCGGCCTCGACGCGAGCGACCGGCGTGCCGAGGACCAGGCGCACCCCGAGGGCGGTGGCCCGGTCGACCAGCGCGTCCGCCAGCGATGTGAGCCCGCCGGGCAGATACCAGCCCCCGAAGGCCAGTTCCGCGTACGGGACGGCGGCCAGCGCGGCGGGGGCCCGGCGCGGGTCGGTGCCGGTGTACGTGGCGTACCGGTCGAGCAGCATGCGCAGGCGCCAGTCGCCGAGGTGGCGGCGGCCGAGCGCGCGCAGCGACCGCCCCGGCGCGATGGCGAGCAGGTCGGGCACGCGCCACGAGAGCCGGGCCAGGGTGGCGGGGGACACCTCGCGGCGCAGCACGGAGTCCCAGGACGCGCCCCAGATGCGTTCCGCCCGGTGCCAGAAGCGTGCCCAGTCCCGCGCGGCGTGCGGTCCGAACGCGTCGGCGATGCGGGCCCGGAAGACGGCCGGGTCGGAGGATGAGTCGAGCACGCTGCCGTCCGGGAACACGTGGCGGACGACCGGGTCGAGCGGCTGGAGGTCCAGCTTCAGCCCGAGGTCGGCGAAGACCTGTGGCAGGGTCAGCAGGCTCGGCCCGGTGTCGAAGCGGAAGCCCTCCCGCTCGTACTGGGCGAGCTTGCCCCCGGCGACGGCGGCCTGCTCGAACACGGTGACGTCGTGCCCGGCGGCCGCGAGCCGGACCGCCGCGGCCAGCCCGCCGACGCCCGCACCGATGACGATGACCCGGCTCATACTGCTCTCCCTCGCCAGCTCAGCTGCCCGCGCCGGCGCCGTGCGAACGAGCGCACGACGAGACCCGCGAACAGCACGATCGACAACGGCTGCGCCAGCGGGTCGGGCCAGGTCCGCCCGCCGGTCGCGGCCGCGGCGATCACCCTTCCCAGCACCCCGATCAGGTACGCCGTCAGCGCCACCGCCGCCCCGGAAGCCCAGCCGGCGGCGGCGAACACCGCGGCGGCGACGGGCGGGAGGGCGTACAGGACGAGGAGCAGGACCACGACGGACGCCGCGCCGAAGGGTGATCCGAACGACGCCCACAGCGACTTGCCGTAGCCGTCGGCCAGCTCGCCCCATGTGTCGTACATGCGGCAGACCGCGGTCCGTGACCCGTCCGCGAGCGCGATGCGGCCGCCGGCGCGCTTGACCGCCCGGGCCAGCCCGATGTCCTCGAGCACGTCGTCGCGGACCGCGGCGTGCCCGCCCGCCCGCTCGTAGCCGGCGCGGTCGGTGACCAGCCACTGCCCGCCCGCGGCGGCGAGTGACGGGCGCGGGGAGCGTTCCATGACGCGCACCGGCAGGAAGGTGAGCCACGACCACTGCAGCAGCGGTTGCACGAGCCGCCCGGCGCCGACGATCCTCGGGTACGGGGAGAGCAGCGTCACGCCCGCCGAGCGCAGCGCCGTGACGGCTCCCGCCACCGCGTCGGGTGCCAGGACGACGTCCGCGTCGACGAAGACCAGGACGTCGCTGTCCCGGGCCGCGGCGGCGAGCTGCGCGCAGGCGTGCGGCTTCCCGAGCCACCCGGCGGGCAGCGGCGCGCCGGTGAGCAGCCGGACGCGGGAGCCCGCGACGGACGTCACCACCTCGGCCGTCCCGTCGGTGGAGCCGTCGTCGAGGACGTAGATCTCCATCCTGGACACTCCGCGCTGGCCGAGCAGGGCCTTGAGGCACGGCGTGACGCGCGCGGCCTCGTCACGCAGCGGCAGCAGGACGGCGACACGTTCGGTGACCTCCGTGGCGCGCGGCACGCGGCGTAACAGCAGCGCGTTCACCAGGGTGTGGCCGGTCAGCGCGACCCAGGGCAGGAGAGCCGGCCAGATCATCGGCGCCGGAACCTCCGGAGCAGGGGCACCACGACGGCACCCATGAGCAGGCCGCCCCACACGGCGGACCACGGCAGGCCCAGGAAGACCGCGTGGGCGAGCACCGAGGAGGCGTACGTCCACAGCCACAGCGCCAGCATCGGCGCGTCCGCGGCGGGGCGCGGCTCGGCGGCGGGACCCAGGGCGGCGCGCAGCACGGTCATGAGCACCAGCGCGAAGCCGAGCCAGCCCAGATAGTTGCCGATCGGGATGCCGGGGACGCCGGGCAGCGCGGGCGTGGGGGAGTGCCACGTCCAGTAGTCCTCGGCGACCATCTGCGGGTCGAGGAAGAGGTCCCAGGCGGCGAGCCCGGCGGCGGCCAGCAGCACGCGCGGGACCGCCCGGGCCGCGACGCGACCGGCGGCGAGCCAGGCCGGCCAGGCCATCCACGTCCAGGCGAGCGGGATGATCAGGGGGACGCCGAGGAGCTTCGGGCCGAGCTCGCCCGAGTAGTCGTACGTGCCGAAGGGGAAGCCGGTGGCCACGCCCACCGCCTCGACCGCGAACCCGCCGAGCGTCGCCGTGGCGACCAGGGCGCCCGCCGCCCGGAGGCCACGGGAGACCGCGGCGTGCGTGACGGAGAGCACGTACCCGAGGAGGACCGTCGCCACGGTGAACCCGGCGCGGACCTCGCCCGCGGTGAGCGGGTAGCAGATCTGGACCAGGACGAGGACGCCGAGCAGCCCCCAGAGCGCGACTCCGGCGCGCGGCCGGCGGAGAACCGCCGCGGGCAACGAGCTAGATGCCGACAATGCCCGGAGCATCCTCGGCGGGCGCACGCTCGGTCAGCGGCAGCGAGCGGCCCAGGATCGCGAACGCGCGCTCGTCCCCGGGGAAGTAGAAGTGGCGCAGCACGTCCTCGTAGCCGAACCGCCGGTAGAGCCGCCAGGCCCGGGACAGCTGCTCGTCCGCCTCGGGAGTGGACAGCAGCACGGTCGAGCCGCCGGCCATCGACAGCAGCGCGCGCAGCTGGCGGGCGCCGATGCCGTGACCCTGCGCGCTCGGGCGCACGTGCAGCTCCACCACCTCGAAGCAGTCGCTGAGCCAGCGCTGCCGGGCCGGCTCGCCGAGCGCGGCGCGCACCTGGTCGTGCCACCACTGGCCGGGCCCCGAGGTGTAGCCGTAGCCGAAGCCGGCCAGCTGCCCCTCGGCCGTCAGGGTGGCGACGGCCCGGAAACCCGCGCGGCGCACGTGCGCGCCGATGTAGCCGCGGCGGGTCTGCAGCAGCGCGGGACGGTAGCCCATCGCCTCGCCGTAGACGCTCACCACGTCGTCCAGCCGCCGGAGCATGTCGTCCGGCTGCCAGGGGACGAGCCTCATCGCTCTCCTTCTTCCCGCCAGCTCAGCACGGCCTTGTCGCCGTGAATGGCCCGCACCGCGAACCGGGCGAACAGATCCTCGGCGTACCAGCGCGCGGCCGGCGTCCGGGCGATCACCGCACGGTGCTCCGGCTGACGGTACGCGAACGCCGTCAGGTCCGCCGCGTCACGCCACACACTGACCGTGCCCTGCCAGCCGACCGGCGCCTCGCCGATGCCGAACCGGGCGAGCAGGCCGGGCGCGGCGTGCAGCTCCCGGGCCACCGGTGGCACCGCCTTCCAGAAGGTCAGGGCCCTGGCCGGGCGCAGCCGGGCGCGGGTCAGCGCGAGCACGGTGCCCGTCGCCCTGCCGTGCGGCTCGCCGAAGGGCGCCACGCCGGACCAGCGGCCGCGGCTCACCAGCGGCGTGAGGTCGACGCGGACCTCGCTTCCGCCCGCGAGCCGCTCCCAGGCACGGCCCACGGCACCGAGGTCCCCGCCGCCGGGCGTGTCCCACGAGACCACGGCGGCGAACCGGGTCAGGTCGGCGTCGCCCGGCCCGAAACCGGTGCCCGTCCCCGTGCCGAGCAGCTTGGCGAAGCGGACGCCGGGCAGCCGGCGCAGCCGCGGCGGGTCGATCGCCATGCGGGGGAACGCCAGCCCGGCCGTGCGCCGCGGCAGCCGCCACACGTGCAGCGTGACCAGCGGCGGGGCGGGGATCATGGACCGAGACTACCCAGCCGGCCGGCGGACAAGCTCGCTCACCCAGAGCCGGTGGAACGTGGTGGTGGTCACCACTTCGTACCGCTCGGCGATGGCCTCCTGCTGCCCCGGCGGCAGCGGCCACAGCGGCTTGCCCGACGGGTCGGACGAGATCAGCCAGATCCGCGGGGTCTCGCCCAGGCACGCCACGGTGTCCAGGCACGGATCGTGCACCCAGTTCCACTCCGCACCGGCGGCCTGCTGGACCAGGATCTCCCTCGGCTGGTCCGCCACCGGCAGATCCCGCCAGTAGTAGCGGAAGCCGCGGTGCAGGAACGCGTACCCGGTGTAGACCACGCCGTCGCCCGGCTCGTCGCGCTCGGCGATGTACGCCGCCGCGGCGCGGTAGCCGATCTCGTCCTCGACCATGTCGCTGCGCAGCTCGCCCTGCTGGTGCCAGCCGAAGAAGGTCAGCGCCCCGCCGGCCACCAGCACGGCCGCGAGCAGCTGCGCGGTCACCGGGCGCCACAGCCGCGCCGCCGGGTCGCTGCCCACGACCCTCGTCAGCGCGTACGCCGCCAGCAGCACCCACGCGGGCACGGTGAACAGCATGTACCGCGGGAAGAAGAAGTGGAACTCGTGGAACGTGTAGTACGCGGCGACGGGCGGCAGCACGGTCCACAGCGCGAGGGCGAGTGCTGTGCCCGGGCGCCGGGAGGCGAGTCCGACGAGCGCGATCAGCCCCGCCACGAGGACGAAGCCGGCCACTCCCGGGCTCATGAAGACCTCGCCCGGGAACTCCCGCACCCGTTCCCACGTGGTGTCGGGGATCCAGGCGATCTGCCCGTTCTGCCCCTGACCCTCCAGGATGAGCGGAACCATGGCGCCGACCCCGGCCAGCACCGCCACGGGCCAGCCGATCAGGATCCGGAGCCGGGGCCGGCGCGGTCCGGTGCCGCGGAACCACTTCCGGCGACCTTCGGCGGGCTGCTCGTCGGGGCCGGCGTCTCGCTGATCGCTTCTCTTCCGGCGGATGAGGGCGGCGACCACGAGCGGCACGTGCGCGGCCAGCGAGGTCAGCGCGACGACGTGACTGCAGGCGATCCACGCGACCGCGACGGCGTAGGGGAACCAGCGCAGCACGGTCGGCCGCTCCAGCGCCCGCAGCAGCAGCCACACCGCCGTCACCGTGGCGAGCATGGCCATCGCGTACGGGCGGGCCTCCTGGCCGTACCGGGAGACGACCGGGAGCACGGCGACCAGCAGGCCCGCCGCCAAGCCGGCGCGCGGCTCGAAGAGGCGCCGCCCGATCAGCGCGACCACCGGGGCGGACAGGGCCATGAACAGCGCCGACGGGACGCGCAGCGCGGTCTCCGAGTCGCCGTACACGCCGATCCACCAGTGCATCAGCAGGTAGTAGGGGCGCAGCACCACGTCGACGGTGTCGGTGAGCTTGTCCAGGTCGTCGAGCGTGAGGGTGGCGGCCCACCACGTGGCGTTCTCGTCGCGCCACAGCTGCCGGTTGCCGATCCCGACCAGCATCACGGCCAGGGTGAGCGCGAAGGGGGGAAGGGTGAGGCCGAGGGTCTGCCACAGCCGCCACGCCCGCTTCCGCTTCGGCGGGGGCTCCGCCGCGGCCGGGCTGTCCTCGGCGGGGCTGTCCTCGGCCGGGTCCTCTGCGGCGGGGCTGTCCTCCGCCGGATCCTCCGCGGCGGGGCTGTCTTCAGCCGGATCCTCCACCGGCGGATCGTCCACCACAGGGTCCTTCGCCGGCGCCTCGTCCCGGGACTTGCGGGCGGCCGGGATCTTCGCGGCCGGGGGCGCCGTGGCGTCGGAGCCGGGTATCGCGGAGGTCTCGGCGGCCATGCGGAATGCTCCGGGAGGTCGGGGACACAGGTGCTTCATCTTAGGCAGGCTCGCTGTTCACCCCTCCGTCGCCGTGAGCAGCGCGGCCGCGCGGGCGATCGTGGCGCGCGGGTTGTCCGCCCAGTTCGGGGTCACCGGGGTCAGGGCCGCCGCCAGCGGATAGCGCTCGGCCAGGTCCGGAATCTGCCGCCGGGTCGCGTTCGCGTGCGCCAGCCACTCGGCGGCGCCGTCCGGGCCCAGCCGCCGGTAGTCGGCATCGGTCTCGGCGCAGGCGCGCACAGTGGCATAGAACACAGTGACGATCGGGGCGTGGCCCGCCGGCGGCACGTGCCACGCGTGCAGGATGCCGAGCAGTCGCTCCAGCCAGTCCCGCTCGTTGGGGCCGCGGCCGGTGCGCGCCCACGACTCCGCCGCCAGCCAGGGATGGGCCGCGTACAGGTCGAACAGGGCCGTTCCCCACGCCGCGAGGTCGGCCGCCGCGCTCGTGCCCGGATCCGGCCAGGCCGGGAGCGCGCAGACGTGGTCGCGCAGGAGCTCCAGGAGATTGGCCTTGGTCCCCACGTACGGATAGAGGGCCATCGGCGTCTTCCCGAAGGCCGCCGCGACCGCCCGGGTGGAGACGGCCGCCAGCCCCCCGGAGTCGGCGAGCGCCACGGCGGTGTCCAGCAGCTCGTCGAGGCTCAACTGCTGCCGCGGCCCGCGCCGGGGCGTGGGCAGCGTCGTGCCCCGGTGCCGCCACAGCCGCCGTACCTGAGCGTCGCTGTCGTCTTGTCCCATAGTCCTTACAGTGTAATCTGTTTCCATGACTGTCGTGCTGCTGCCCATGAACACCGGTGTGCCCGACGAGTCCACGGCGGCGGCCGTGCGGGAGTGGGGCGGCGACCCGGAGGCGGGCCGCACCATCGCCGCGGCGCTGACCGAGGCGGGCTACCGAGTGGTGGCCTTCGACTACGAGCGGGAGGTGTTCGCCCGCCCGCGCCCGCTGAGCGGTGCCCGGCTCGCGGCGGACCTGCTGGCCGCGGCCGACGAGGCGGGCGTGGACCGGTTCGCGTACTACGGCTATTCGTGGCTCGGCCTCGCCGGCCTGCAGCTCGCCCAGCGCACCGACCGCCTGACGGCCCTCGCGGTGGGCGGCTTCCCGCCCCTCGGCGGCCCGTACGAGCCGATGCTGAAGGTCACCCGGGCCGCCCACGAGCAGGCGCTGCACCCGGTCCCCGCGCCCGCCGACGTGACCCCGGGCGACTGGGAGTCGGCCGGCAGCGCGGCGAGCCCCGAGCAGACCGGCCAGTTCGTGACCCTCTACGAATCGCTGCGGGACGTCGACGAGCGGGCGGCCCTGGACCGGATCGACGTGCCGCGGCTGGCCTACGCGGGCGCGGCGGACTCCATCCCGTACGGTCCGGGCTGGGGCGGCACCGAGGTCGTCATCGGCCCGGCGCTGGCCGCCCACCGCGCCGAACTCGAGCGCCGCGGCTGGACCGTCCACCTCGAGCCCGGCGCCGACCACCTGAGGGCCCTGCACGCGTCGGTCGTCCTGCCCGTCCTCCTGCCCTGGCTGCGGACGCACGTCCCGGCCTGAGGCGCCGGCCTCAGCTGCGCTGGCTGCGGACGCACGTCCCGGCCTGAGGCGCCGGCCTCAGCTGCCCGGACTGCGGGCGAACGCTTTGCTCAGGGGATGAGGACGATCTTGCCGTGGGTGTGGCGCCGCTCGAGCTCGGCGAAGGCGTCCCGGACCTGGTCCAGGGGATAGGTCGCGGCGATCGGGAGCTCCAGGCTGCCGTCGGCGACGAGGGCGGCCATCTCGGCGAGGATCTCCGGGGTGGTGGCGTCCTCGCTCCCCTCCGCCTTGACGCCCAGCTCCGCGGCGAGGGCGAAGGCGATGATCGTGTTGATGCGGTCGCGGGGGACGCCCAGGTCGACGGCGAGGCGCACGTACTCGGGCCCGAAGAGGTCGAGGAACGCGTCGATGCCCCGCGGGGCGGCCGCGGTCAGGCGGTCGCGCAGGCCTTCGCCGTACGCGACGGGGGTGGCGCCCTTGCTCTTGAGCCACGCGTCATTGGCGGGTGACGCGATCGCGAGGACATTGACGCCACGGCGGGCGAGGAGCTGCACGACCAGGGTGCCGACGCCGCCTGCCGCCGCCGAGACGGCGACCGTCTCGCCGGGCCGCGGATCAATGGCACGCACCGCGGAGTACGCCGTGACGCCCACCACGTAGAGACCGCCGGCCGTGACCCAGTCGAGGGCCGGCGGCTTGGCGACGAGCTGGCCGGCCGGGACGGTGACGTGGGTCGCCTGGCTGGACCGGCGCCACGACCAGCCGAGCACCTCGTCGCCGATCGCCCGGCCGGTGACGCCGGCGCCCAGGGCGGTGACGACGCCGGCCAGGTCGCTGCCCTGGCCGGACGGGAAGGTGCCGGGCCAGCGCTCGTGGTAGGCGCCGGTGCGGATCGGGATCTCGCCCGGGTTGATGCCCGCGGCGCGCACCTCGACCAGGACCTCGCCCGGGGCGGGCTCGGGGGTGGGCAGGTCGGCGACGTAAAGGACGCCGCGGTCGCCGTACTCGTCGAATCGGACTGCTCTCATGACTCGATGTTAAGCACTAATAACCTTAGTGGCAATGTAGTGTGACCGGGTGCGCCTGCGAGAGCTCTTCGACGACCTGATCCGCCTGGAGATCGTGCTGTGGAACACGATCGACGCCGCCCTGCGCCGCGAGTGCGACGCGAGCATGGGCAGCTTCGACGTGCTGAGTGTCATCGAGCGGACCCCCGAGTGCCGGGTGCAGGAGGTCGCGAGCGGGCTGGTCATCACGGTGGGCGGCGCCAGCCAGGCGGTGGACCGGCTCGAGCGCAAGGGCTGGTGCGTGCGCCGGCCGCACCCGCGCAACCGGCGCTCGTCGGTGCTCGAGCTGACGGCCGAGGGCCGCCGGGTGTACGACGCGGCGACGGACGTGTTCGAGCGGGAGGCCCAGCGGCTGCTGGGCGATCCGCTGACCGACGGGGAACGGGAACGGTTCGGCGAGGTGCTGCGGCGGCTGCGGGCGGCGGCTACCAGCTGAAGCGCTCGCGGTGGATCCGGGCGGCGGGGACCCCGGCGGCGCGGGCGGCCGTGCGGACCGTCTCGGTCCAGGCGTCGGGGCCGCACACGTACAGGTCGTGGCCGGCGATGTCCGGGGCGAGCGCGCGCAGGGCCGCCGTGTCGGAGTAGTCGGCGTACTCGGCGGGCAGCCATGAGCCCGGACGCGCGCGCGGGCCGATCAGCGGGACCAGTCGCACGCCCCGCCGCCCGGCGAGCCACTCGATCTCCGCCAGGAAGGCCACCTCGTGTGCGTGGCGGGCGCGGTAGATCAGGGTGGCCTGGTTGTGGCCGTACGGGAGGTCCCAGAGCAGGGCGAGCAGCGGGGTGATGCCGACGCCGCACGCGAGCATGGTCACCGGGCCGCCGCGGTAGGACTCGGCGGTGAGGCGGCCGTACGGGCCCTCGATCAGCACGCGGGTGCCCGGAGCCAGGCGGGTCGCGCGGGCGCTGCCGTCGCCGAGGCTCTTCACGGTGATCCGGAGCCGGTCGCCGTGCGGCGGGCCGGACAGCGAGAACGGGTTGCCCCGCGACCAGCCGGATCCGTCCATGAAGCGCCAGACGAAGAACTGCCCCGCGCGTACGGGCAGGCGGTCCAGTTCCCGCCCGCGGAAGTGCACCGACATCAGGCCGTGCGCCTCCGGGACGACCTCGTCGACCACGAGCCGGTGGCGGAGCGTGCGGAGGAGCGGCATGCCGAGCCGGAAGACGAGCACGCTGCCCGCGGCGAGGAGATACAGACCCTGCCAATAGGCGCGCGCGACCGGGTCCGGTTCGGTCCACAGCAGGTGGGGCAGGGCGAGACCGATTCCCAGGTACGCGTACAGGTGCAGCAGATGCCAGCGCTCGTAGCGCAACCGGCGGCGGGCCCGGCGGACCGACGTGACGACGACGAGCACCAGGGCGGCCGTGCCCGCCGTGGCGAGCAGGACGCCCGGCCGGTCGAGCACCGCGGCGGCGTACGTGGCGGTGGCCAGGACGATGTGCGCCACCAGCAGCAGGAACGACGCGAAGCCGGTCCAGCGGTGCCAGCGGGCCAGGGTGTCCTGGCCGAAGGACCGCTCGACCAGCGGGATGCGCGCCATGAGCAGCACCTGCAGCAGCAGCAGGTCGGCCGAGAGCAGCCCGGCCAGCTGGCCGGGGCGGCGGTCCTCGTTGTGCCACCAGAGCGCGGTGACGGCGAGCACGCTCAGGGCGCCGGCGAGGCGGGCCGCCCGGGGCCACCAGCGCGGCGTGACCCCGGCGCGCGGCCGCAGAGTGCTCATGGGCGGTCACGCTATATCGATGTTTTCCCTGCTAGGAGGCGCGCGTGGGGTTGTTCACGGCCCCGGCCGGAAACGGTTATCGAGGGTCCTCGCCGCCGGTCTCCACAGCGGTGACGCTCGCCTCCCACAACCGCTTCGCCAGCTCGGGATCGCTCGCCCGGGATGCCGGTTCCGTCTCTTTGCGCCCCACGTAGTAAGCGCCGTTCGTCAGCTCCTCCGCCGGGGCGATCGCCAGCCGCGCCAGCTCCGCGCCCGCCTGGACCGGGCTCTTCAGGAACGGCGCCCCGAGAACCCAGAACGCCCTGGTCAGCGTGCCCGCGCCGAAGTTCGAGCGGACGACGCCCGGGTGGAAGGAGACCGACAGCACGTCCGGCCAGCGGCGGGCGGCCTCCCGGGCGAAGAGGACGTTGGCCTGCTTGGCGGTGCCGTAAGCGGGCCAGGAGCGCCACTTCTTCCCGTCGCTGCGCCTGCCGAGGGGATCGTCCGGGTCGAGGGTGCCGCCGCGATGGGCGTCCGAGGCGGTGGTGACGATGCGGCTCACCCGCTCGCGCAGCAGGGAGGCCAGGAGGAAGGGGCCGAGGTGGTTGCCCTGCAGGGTCGCCTCGAAGCCGTCCGTGGTCCGGCGGTGGTGCGGCACCATCCCGCCGGCGTTGTTGGCCAGGACATCGATTTTCCCGTACGCCGTGAGCAGGTGCTCGGCCAGGCGGCGCACCTCGGCGAACGACTCGAGGTCGGCCCGCGCCTCGCCGGGCTCGGGCCCCTGCGCGGCGGCACGGATGCGCGCCATGGCGGCGCCGAGGCGGCGGGGGTTGCGCCCCACGACGACGACCTGGTCGCCCAGGGCGGCGAGCTGCCGGGCGGCCTCGAGACCGATGCCGGAGCCGGCGCCGGTGACCACGATCGTGCGCATTGCTGTCCTCTCGCCGGTGTCCCCCCATCCTGCCGCCTCCGACGTTGCTTTTTTGTCGGAGGGGAGTGCTAGTCTCGTCGGTAGTTAGAACGAGTGTTCGATTGGTTCGAACGGTTGTTCCATGGTGATCGACTCCGGCTCCGGCCGGGCGGTCGCCGGGGCGGCCGGGCGAGCCGGTCGGGCGAGGGGGAGCCGCGCTTGCCGCGCGGCCCCGGGTGCGGCGCCCGCGAAGTGCCGTGCCGGGTCCGGCTTCGCGGTCCGGGCCACCCCTCCGGTCCGGATTCTCGTGGGTCCGGGCCGTGCCGGTCCAGGCCTCGCGAGCCCGGACTGGTCCGGTCCGGGTCGTCGAAGGGTTTCGGGCCGGGCCGCTCCGGGCGTCGCGAGCCCGGCAGCGGCTGCCGGATCCTCCGGGATGCGGCCAGTTGGTCCGGTAACTCCGGTTTCGGGCCGAGGCGGTCCGGGCATTCGCGGGTCCGGATCGCGCCGGTCCGGACAATCGCGGGTCCGGATCGCGCAGCCCGGGGCTCCGGCTCCGGGCGCACCAGGCAGGACCGTCGTCCGCTGCCCCCGACCCCCGGGCGGCGGGCGACGGCCCCGCCGGCCAAGTCCGGCCGGGTGTGGTGTGGGGAAGCTTCACACCCGGCCGGCACCCCCGCTGTGCCTTCCTCCGCAGCGGATCGGTTCGACCAGCACGTCGGATGCGACACACGCGAGGAGAGACCCATGGGGAGCACCCCGGCACCGGGACCGAGACAACCCCTCCCGGGGTTCGGCCCGCTCGGGCCCGAACCCACCCCGGACACGGACATCCCGGCCCGCTCCACGAGCAGCCATGTCCCCGCCCGTCCCGTGAGCGACCGCGCCGCCCGGCAGGTTGGTGAGCGCGCCGTCCGTCCCGCGAGCGACCGCGCCGCCCGGCAGGCTGGTGATCGCGCTGACCGCCCGGCGAGTGAGCGTGCCGCCCGGGCGGCTGGTGAGCGGGTGCCGGTCCGGGCGGTGAGTGGCCGCGGCTCCGGGCTGCGCGGCTTCGGCCCGCAGGAGCCCGCCCTCTGGGAGCCGGGCCAGTGGGACCCGGAGCGTCCCGCCGCCGCCCGCCCCGCCCCCGAGCGCGCCGCCGTCCGGGCGGTCGCCGAGCGTCAAGCCCCGCGTCTGGCCGAGCGTCCCGTCCCGAGCCAGTCCACCCCCGAGCGGCCCGTTGCCGAGCGGCCCGTTGCCGAGCGGTCGGGTGTCGAGCGGCCCGTTGCCGAGCGCTCTGATGCCGAGCGGCCCGGTGCCGAGCGGCCTGCCGGGCCGGTGGCGGGGCTGGCCCATGCGCCGACGGCGGGGATGCAGTCGCTGCCCACGGTGCCGGCCAATCTGCTGCCCAACCGGACGCCCGCACAGCTGCTCGCCATCGCGCACGCGGGGCTGGCCGAGGCGGCGCGCACCCGGCCCGACGGCCTGCGCTACGCGGCCGCCCACCTCGCCGCCCTGCGCGCCGCGGCGGCGGTCCTCGCCTCGCGGGCCCGCCCGGCCGCCCCCACCCGGCGCAACCAGGTCACCAGCGTCTGGTCACTGCTGGTCCTCGTGGCGCCCGAGTTCGGCGACTGGGCCACCCACTTCGCCCTGGGCGCGACCAAGCGCGCGGCGGCCGAGGCGGGCATCCCCCGCGTGGTCACCACCCGGGAGGCGGACGACCTGCTGCGCGCGGCCGAGACCTTCGTCGCCCAGGTCCAGTCGGCGCTCGGCCTGCCCCACCAACCCGTGCTCGACGGGACGCCGGCCTCCCTCGAGGCCGCCTGACCCGGCGCGCGTCCCGCGGCTGGGTTCCTGCCGCGCCCCCGGTGTGCCATGCCGTGCCGTGCCTGGTTCCGCCGTGCGGTGCTCGGTGTGCCGTGCCTGGTTCCGCGTGCGGTGCTCGGTGCCGTGGCTCGGTTCCGCCGTGCGGTGCTCGGCTTGCCGTGCCGTGGCTCGGTTGGCGTGCTGCTGGGACGAGGCCGTGGTGGAGGCGCCGCGGCGGTGGTGGGTTTTGCCTTCGGGTGAGCGACTCGGGTGCTTCGTGGCTCGGTTCGGCGGGGCCATGAAGATCAACTTGGGTGGATGCGGACAAGCGGGGCGGGGAGATGGCCGGACGCATGATCAACGGTGCGACGGCGCTTGCCGAGCTGGTTCGGAGCGGGAACGAGGTCGGTGAGGGAGGCGCACAGCGGGCGCTGCCTGTGCTGCCCGCGCTGGGTGGGCTGCTGCCCGGCCGGGGACTGCGGCGGGGAAGCACCGTGGCGATCGGCGCGGCTCCCGGCGGCCTCGTGGCGAGCCCCGCCCTCGAAACCAGGCGCGGATTCCCGGTCGCCGAGCCGGGGCGTGGATTCCCGGCGGCCGAGCCGGGGCGTGGGCTTCCGGCCGCTGAGTCGGGGCGTGGGCTTCCGGCCGCCGAGCCGGGGCGCGGCCGGCGGGCGGGTTCGGGGCAGCCGGCGGCGGGACATCGCGGGCCGGCCCTTCGGACCGGTGGGGAGCTGCAGGCGCCGTCGGCGGTCGGGAACACTTCTCTGCTGCTGGCTCTGCTGGCGGCGGCTTCGGAGGCGGGGTCGTGGTGTGCCGTGGTGGGGGTTCCGGAGCTGGGGGCGGTGGCCGCGGCGGAGAGCGGGATCGCGTTGGAGCGGCTGGCGCTGGTGCCCAACCCCGGGCCGGAGTGGCCGACGGTGGTGGGGGCGCTGATCGACGGGGTCGACGTGGTGGTGCTCGCCGTGCCGGGGCAGGTGGCGCCGACCGTTGCCACGCGGCTGGTGGCTCGGGCCCGGCAGCGGGGGTGCGTGCTCGTGCCGTACGGGCGGTGGGACGGGGCCGACGTCAACCTGCAGGTCGTACGGGGCGAGTGGGAGGGGCTCGGGGAGGGGCACGGGCAGCTGCGGCGGCGGGCGGTGACGGTGGTGGCCCGGGGCCGGGGCGCGGCGGCGCGGCCCAAGGAGCTCACGCTGTGGATGCCGGCTGCCGCGCCTCGGCCCGCGATCCCGCCCGCCCCTCGGCCCGTGATCTCGCCCGCCCCCCGGCCCGTGATCTCGCCCGTGATTTCGCCCGCGCCTCGGCCTGTGATCGCGCCCGCGTCGCAGGAGAAACTCGCCCCGGCGTCCGTCGTGAGATCCGGCGGAGAGCTCGCCGGGGCGCCCGGCACGTCGCCCGTCGGGAAGGTCGGCACGTCGCCCGTCGGGAAGGTCGATGCGGTGTCCGTCGGGAAGGTCGGCGCGGCGTCCGGCGAGGCGTTCGAGGCGGCGGCGGCGTGGGAATCGTTGCGGGCGAAGGTCCGGCTCGCCTCGGTCGACGGGGAAACGGTGGAGCCGGCATGAGCGGGACGGCGCGCGGGGCCGGTGGCGGGACGGGGAGCGGCGAGCCGGGCCGGTCGGAACGGGCGGGCGGCCCGCGGACGTTGCTGGTCTGGTGTCCTGATTGGCCGGTGGTGGCCGCCGAGATGGTGGACGGGATCGGGGCGGACGGGCCGGTGGCGGTGCTGCGGGCGAACCGGGTGGTGGCGTGTTCGGAGGCCGCGCGGGCCGAGGGGGTGCGGCAGGGGCTGCGGCGGCGGGAGGCGCAGAGCCGGTGCCCCGGCCTGACCGTGGTGGAGTTCGACGCGGGGCGGGACGCCCGGGCGTTCGAGCTGGTGGTGACGGCGGTCGAGGAGGTCGCGGCCGGTGTGGAGGTGGTGCGGCCGGGGACCTGTGCGGTGGCGGCGCGGGGGCCGGCCCGGTACTTCGGGGGCGAGGAGGCGGCCGCCGAGCGGATCGTCGAGCAGGTGGCGCAGGCGTGTTCGGTGGAGGCCCAGGTGGGGATCGCCGAGGGGGTCTTCGCGGCGGGGCTGGCGGCGCGGGCCGGGGTGATCGTCGAGGCGGGGCGGGCCCGGGCCTTCCTGGCCGGCCGGACCGTCGACGCGCTGGAGCGGCCGGAGCTGGCCGATCTGCTGCGCCGGCTCGGGGTGAAGACGCTGGGGGAGTTCGCGGCGCTGCCGGCCGGGGACGTGCTGACGCGGTTCGGGTTCGACGGGGCGCTGGCGCATCGGCTCGCGGGCGGGCTGGACCATCGGCCGCTGGCGGTGCGGCAGCCGCCGCCGGACCTGGAGGTCACCGGCACGTACGAGGACGATCCCCTCGATCGGGTCGACGTCGCCGCGTTCGCGGGGCGGGTGCTGGCCGAGCGGCTGCACGAGCGGCTGGCCGTGGTGCTGCGCTGGCGTAGCGGGTGGCGCCGAGAACGAAGCTGCT
>NZ_JAUQWH010000126.1 GCF_030757795.1 Actinoplanes oryzae | reverse complement strand
GCCGGCTCGGTGCTCGGCGTGGTGGCCGACCGCTCCGCGAACCTCGGCACGCTGGCGTACGAGATGACGCTCTTCGCCAACCGGGCGGGTGGCGCCCTGAGCCCGCGGCTCATCGCGGAGTTGAAGAACGCCGTTCAGCAATGAGCACGGACCCGGAGGTGCCCGGGGTCCGGCCCTTCCTGCACGGGCCCGCACCTGAGGGCCCGCCCGAGACCGGGCCCGACGCGGCGGCGGTGCTGCGGCCGTTCGTCATCACCTCCGGGCGTACGGCGGCCGCCGACCCGAGCATCGGCCTGGAGACCCAGGTCAGCACGCTGCCCGGCGTGTCACCGGCCCGGCTCAGCCCCGAGCGCCGGGCCATCGTGCAGCTCTGCCACGAGCCGCTGTCCGTGGCGGAGATCTCGGCTCGGCTGCGGCTGCACTTCGGCGTGGCCCGCATCCTGGTCGGCGACCTGCGGGCGACCGGCCACCTCGACGTGCACGTGATGGACGACGAATTCCCCGACCCCGACACCATCCTGCGAGTGATCAGTGGACTACGCGCCCTCTCCTGACAGTCACGCCCGGGCTGCCACGGCCGCGCCGCCGGTGCCGGTCAAGATAATCGTGGCCGGCGGCTTCGGCGTCGGGAAGACGACCACGGTCGGGGCCATCTCGGAGATCGCCCCGCTGACCACCGAGGCCGAGATGACCATGGAGTCGGTCGGCGTCGACGACCCCGGCAGCACCGGCAAGACGACGACCACCATCGCCATGGACTTCGGCTGCGTCACCATCGACCGGACCCTCAAGCTCTACCTCTTCGGTACGCCCGGCCAGTCCCGCTTCGCCTTCATGTGGGACGACCTGATCCGCGGCGCCCTCGGTGCCCTGGTCGTGGTTGATACGTCCCGGATCGACGACTGTTATCCCGCTGTGGACTATTTCGAGCGAGCCGGGCTTCCGTTCGCGGTGGGCGTCAACACCTTCAACGGTCAGCTGGGCTACAACCTGGACGAGGTGCGCTGGGCGCTTGCGGTGCGTGACGACGTGCCCATCGTTCAGTTCGACGCCCGATTCCGCGGTTCCGTGAGAGATGCCCTGCTCGTAGTGCTTGACCAGGCCCTGCACAAGGCCGTACGCATGCGGCAGTCGTAAGGTGTGCGCGGAGTCGCTCCGTGACCGGTTCCCAAACCGCTCCCGAGCGGGCACAGTGGTACGGGCTACCGCTAGGGACGGGAGGACGATGCCGTGCGAGGCGGACTGGACGACGCTCTCGACAGGCTGGCGCGCCGCGACCAGCTGCGCCGGCGTGCGACCGGCGAGGAGCCGGGCACCCCACCGGCGGTGACCGAGCTGGTCGAGGCGATCGCCGCCGTGGTGGGCCGCAACCCCGAGCTCGCCGTGACGGTGGGCGTCGAGGGCGCCGGCGACCCGACGCTGTTCCACTTCGCGGTCGAGGACGGCATCGTGCAGGTCAGCGCCGACACCACGGTCGCCCGCCGCGCCGACGAGCCGCCCGTCGACTACATCGACGTCGACCCGGACGAGCCGCACACCCCGCCGCACGGCTACGTCTTCGAGCAGCCCACCAACGGGCACGGCTATCCGGCGTACGAGCAGCAGGCCGCGCCGCAGCCGCATCCGTTCGCGGCCACCCCGCCGCCGGAGGTCCCAGTGCAGACGTCGCCGGCGGCGGCCTACGACGCGCAGACCTCGCCGGCCGGGTTCGCCGCCCAGACCAACGGCTACGCCCCGCAGACCAACGGCACCGGCTTCGCGACCCCGACGAACGGGTTCGCGGACCACAGCAACGGGTTCACCGACCACGCCAACGGTTTCGAGGCCCCGAGCAACGGCTTCGCGTCGCCGGCCAACGGTTTCGAGGGCGCGAGCAACGGGTTCGCGTCGCCGACCAACGGTTTCGAGGCGCCGAGCAACGGCTTCGCGTCGCCGGGCAACGGGTTCGCCGAGCACAGCAACGGCTTCGGCGCGGCACAGCAGCAGGCCGCGGAGGAGCAGCCCGGCATGCCGCCGCCGCTGGCCGAGCCCATCCCGCTCCGCATCGACGAGCAGGAGACCGAGCAGGCCGCCCGCCGCATCGCCGCCCTGCTCCGCGAGGACCCCTCCCTGCTCCGCTCCCAGGAGTAGCCGACGACCCGTCCCCGCGCCGCTGCCCGGGGAGCAGCCAGTGTTCACCCCTGCGCGCCCGCAGGAGCCGGAAGCCGCAAGCGCAAGCTGCTGGAGGCCCAGCCGAGCACCTTCGCCCGAGCACGACACCCGCAAGCCGCCGGAAACCAGGAACGCCACGCCGCAGCCGGCGTGGCGTTCTCCGTGCGGGAAGTCAGTCGTCGGTCAGGGCCAGGGTGTCGGGCAGGTCGAGCAGCACCTCTTTGCGCTCGGCGTCCTTCGTGCGCTCGGCGAGCTCCTCGATGAAGTCGACCAGGTCGTCGCGCTCGTCGTCGGTCAGGTCCTCGAGCGTGGTGGCCAGGTCGTCCAGCAACGTCGTGGCCGTCGCGGAGTCGATCTCGTCGTCGCTGGTGAGTTCGATCGACACCGCCAGGTCGATCAGGGCTCGCATGAGGGTCCGGTTCACGCGTGCAGCATAGACCTCACGCAGAGTTACGGGCAGTGATCGCGACGCCACCAACCGGCATGCCCGCCCGGAATCACTGACCGTCACGGCCGAGTCGCGATCCGCCGCGCCGCAGATGTCGCCGAATTCCGCGGCATTACGCCCCATTCCGCCGCATTCGCGCCGCCTGAGATGTCTGACATGGGCCGATCGGCCACATCGACCCGGACCTCCGTTGCGCGCCCTTGTGTCACGCTCCGTGAGACCTTAATGTCCTAATACGCCCGGCGCCGCGGCAAAAGCGCGGCGACACAGGAAACGGTGAGTGACGAAGGGAGCCCGGCATGACCGCCTCGCACAGCTGGTACCTCGTGGTCGCCGGATACGCCTTCCTCCTGGCCTGGCCGGTCTCCACGATCGCGCTCGTCAGCTTCGCCGTCCGGTACATCGCATCGCACCGCAAGGCGCTCGTCGAGCACCAGCTCGCCCAGGGCGACGGCACGCCGGAGCACTTCTGGATCATCGTGCCGGCCCTGAACGAAGAGGTCGTCGTCGCGAACACGGTCAATGCCGCGCTCACCCTCGGCGGCCCCGGCGGCACGCTGGCCCGGGTGCTCGTGGTCGACGACGGCTCCGACGACCGCACGCCCGAGGTGCTGGCCGCCATCCGGCACCCCCGGCTGCTGGTGCTGCGCCGGGAGCTGCCGGAGGCGCGTAAGGGCAAGGGCGAGGCGCTGAACGCCGCGTACCGCTACATCGCCGCGCGCACCGCCGAGGCCGGCATCCGGCCGGAGAAGGTCGTCGTCGGCATCATCGACGGCGACGGCCAGGGCAGCGGCAACATCCTGCTCGAGGTCTCCCGGATGATGCGTGACCCGGGCATCGGCGCCGTGCAGGTGCAGGTCCGCATCCGCAACCGCGACAAGCTCCTCGGCGCGGTGCAGGATCTGGAGTTCGGCGCGATCGTCAACGCCTGCCAGAGCCTGCGCGACGTCATCGACACGGTCGGGCTCGGCGGCAACGGGCAGTTCACCCGCCTCTCCGCGCTGCTCGGGCTGGGCGACTCCCCCTGGTCCGCCTGCCTGGTCGAGGATCTCGAGCTCGGCCTGCGCCTGCACCTCGGCGGCATCGGCATCCGCTACACCTCGCGGGCGTCGGTCACCCAGCAGGCCGTCGTCGACCTGCGCCGGCTCACCCGCCAGCGCACCCGCTGGGCCCAGGGCAACCTGCAGTGCGCGACCTACCTGCGCCGCCTGGCGCGCTCCCGGCGCATCGGGGTCACCTCGCTGCTGGAGATGGTCCACTACCTCGTCTCGCCGTGGCTCAACGCCGTGGTGACCGTGGCCCTCGCGGCGGGCGTGCTCGCCGGCTCGGCGGGGCTGCTGCTGGATGATCCGCTCCCCTACCTCCGGTCCTGGATGGACCTCGCCCACGCCGGCGAGATCTGGGCGGCGGTCACGCTCTTCCCCGGTTTCGTCTGGGCGCTGGTGCACCGCTACCGGCTCCGCGACGAGAAGCTGCGCCGGCTCTTCACCGCCGCCGTCGCGTACCCCGTGTTCCTGCTCCTCGGCCTGGTCGCCACCTACCGCGCCATCGCCCGCCAGGCGACCGGCCGGCAGACCTGGGCCAAGACCGAACGCCTCAGCGAGGACCCGATCGAAGCTCCCCGCGATCTGGCCCTGGCCGCCTGACACCCCCCGACAACAAAAGGTCCCCCCACCATGTCTGAAGTGCACCTGATCGGCGGCACGCGCCCCGAGGCCGTCAAGCTCGCCCCCGTCGTCCTGGCCTTCCGCGAGGCCGGCCTGCTCACCCCGGTCCTGGTCGCCAGCGGCCAGCACCCCACGATGGTCACGCAGGCCCTCGCCGCCTTCGACCTCACGCCCGACGTGACGCTGCGGGTCGAGCGCGGCACCGGCACCCAGGCCGAGCTGCTCACCGAGATGATCAGGCAGCTGGACGGGCTGTGGGCCGAGCGCCTCCCCGCCGCCGTCATCGTGCAGGGCGACACCACGACGAGCCTGGCCGGCGCGCTCGCCGCGTTCTGGCGCCGGATCCCGGTGGTGCACCTCGAGGCGGGGCTGCGCTCCGGCGACCTCGACTCGCCGTTCCCCGAGGAGGCCAACCGCCGGCTGGTCGCCCAGGTCGCGAGCCTGCACCTGGCGCCGACCCCGCTGGCCGCCATGAACCTGCTGGACGAGAACGTCGCCACCGAGCAGGTGCTCGTCGCCGGCAACACCGTGGTCGACGCCGCGCTGGCCGTGGCGGCCGGCCGCCGCCCGTACGAGAATCAGCAGGTCGCGGCGGCCCGGGAAGCCGGCGCCGACCGTCGTCTCGTGGTCGTCACCGCGCACCGCCGCGAGTCGTGGGGGGCGCCCCTCGACCGCATCCTGGCCGCCGTCCGGGCCCTGGTCATGCGCTACGACGACATCGACGTGATCCTGCCGAGCCACCCCAACCCGGCCGTACGCGCCCAGGTCGAAGCCGGTCTCGCGGGCGTCGAGCGGGTCACGGTCACCGACCCGCTGCCCTACCCGGACCTGGCCCGGCTGCTGTCCGAGGCCTACCTGGTGCTGACCGACTCCGGCGGCATCCAGGAGGAGGCGCCGTCGTTCGGGGTGCCCGCCCTGGTGCTGCGCGACGTGACCGAGCGCGTCGAGTCGCTGCACGCCGGCTGCGCGAAGCTCGTCGGCTCCGACCCGGCCCGCATCGTCTCCGAGGCCGCCGAGCTGCTCGACAGCCAGGTCCGCCGCGACGCGATGACCGCCGGCGGCAACCCCTACGGCGACGGTCTCGCCGCCGCCCGCACCGCCCAGGCGACCGCCGCGCTCCTCGGCCTCGCCGACCGGCCCGCCCCGATGCCCGCTGTCACCCCCGCCGCCCTCTCGTTCGGAGCGTCCCTCTGATGCGTATCTCCCGTCGTACCCTGCTGGGCGCCGGCACCGCCCTCACCGCCGTCGCCGCCCTCGGCTTCGGAGTCGTCAACGCCGATGCCGCCACCAACACCACGGCCACCACGCCGGTCCCCAGCAAGAGTGGCAAGGCCGCGCCCGGCGGGGGCACCGCGAAGACCCTGGTCCTGTACGACACCACGGGCGACTACGGCTGGATGGGCGAGGTCTACGCCACCCAGACCGCGAACCTCGTCTCGCACTTCGGCTCGTGGACCGCCACCCCGGTCAAGGGGTACAAGGCCGGCGACCTCAACGCCTACACCGCGGTGGTCTACATCGGCTCGACCTACGACGAGCCCCTGCCCGCCGCGTTCCTCGCCGACGTCACCGCCACGAAGAAGCCGGTCACCTGGCTCTTCGACAACATCTGGCAGCTGACCGACGCGTCCTTCGCCGCGACGCACGGCTTCGCCAGCGGTTCCTTCGACTTCGCGGACGTGGCGGAGGTCGGCTACAAGGGCAAGAAGCTGACCCGCGACACCACCGACAAGTCCGGCATCATGCACCTGTCGGTGACCGACGCCGCGAAGTTCACCACCCTCGCCACCGCCGTACGCCCCGACGGCACGACGTTCCCGTGGGCCGTCCAGTCGGGCAACTTCACCTATGTCGGCGAGATCCCGTTCGCGTACGTGACCCACGACGACCGCTACCTGGCCTTCGCCGACCTGCTCTTCGACTCCCTCGGCGACACCGGCGTCAGCCGCGACCGGCACCGCGCGCTGGTCCGCATCGAGGACGTCGGCCCCGACTCCGACCCGGCCGAGCTCAAGGCCATCGCCGACTACCTCTTCTCGCAGAAGGTCCCGTTCAGCGTCGCCGTCTACCCGCGCTTCCGCGACCCGAAGAACGCCCAGGACTACACGCTGCTCAACCGGCCGAAGGTCGTGTCGGCCCTGCGGTACATGCAGCAGCGTGGCGGCACCATGCTCATGCACGGCTACACCCATCAGTACGGCAACGTCGCCAACCCGTACGACGGCGTCAGCGCGAACGACTTCGAGTTCTACCTGGCCCACGTCGACGCGAACAACAGTGTCGTCTACGACGGTCCGGTGAAGGAGGACTCGGCGGCGTACGTGACCAGCCGGGTCGCCGCGTCGAGCCTGATCTTCACCCTCGCCGGCCTGGGCGTGCCGTCCACCTTCGAGCCGCCGCACTACGCCGCGAGCGGACTGGACTACCAGACGATCAACACGCTGTTCGGCAAGCGCTACGACCGGGGCCTCTACTTCCCCGGCGTGCTCACCGGGGCGAAGTTCGACTACACCCGCCAGTTCGGGCAGTTCTTCCCCTACGCGGTCCGCGACGTCTACGGCTCGGTCGTCATCCCGGAGAACATCGGCAACGTCGAGCCGGAGCCCTTCAACAACCACCCGGCCCGGCTGCCCGCCGATCTGCTCGCCTCGGCGGACCGCAACCTGGTCGTCCGGGACGGCGTGGCCAGCTTCTTCTACCACCCCTACCTGGGCACCGACTACCTGAAGACGCTGGTCACCGGGATCAAGGGCCAGGGCTACACGTTCGTCACCGGCGACTCGATGGTCTCCGGTTCGTGAGCTCCGCCGACATCGCCTACCAGTACGCGGCCTCGTGGATGCGGTGCGATCGCGCCGCCGTCCGCGAGGCCATCGCCCCGGACGCCGAGATCGAGTGGAACCTCGGCCTGCCGGTCGACGACGAGGAGCTGGTGCAGACCCAGCACCGCATCGCCGCCTTCGCGGACCGGATCACCATCGCCTCCAGCGTGTACGCCGGCGACCGCGCCGCCTTCGTCTACGACTGCCGGGCTCCCTTCGGCACCGTCCGGCTGGCCGAGTTCCTGACGGTGGACGACGAGGGCCTGATCACCGAGATCCGCCAGGCCTGGGACCTGACCGCGCTCAGGTGGTTCGTCCCCGGCATTCTCGACGAGCTGACCTAGCCATCGGCGGGCGCCGGGCGTACCTGATCGCTTTTCAGAACTTTTTCGAGAAACGGGATCAGGACTTCCCAGTGCCGCTGCTCGGCCGCCTCGTTGTAGGACGCCGTGTCGCTCATCGTGTAGCCGTGCGCCGCGCCCTCGTACAGCTCGGAGGTGTAGCGGACGCCGGCCGCGTCGAGGGTCCGCTCGAGCTCGGCGATCTGCTCGGCGGTCATCGAGCGGTCGTTGTCGGCGTGACCGAAGTAGAGCTCGCCGGTGACCTTGTGCGCGGCCAGGTGCGGGCTGTCGGGCTGGCCGGTGACGAGCCCGCCGCCGTGGAAGCTGGCCACGCCCTTGATCCGGTCGGGGAAGGCGGCGATCGCCTTGAACGCGTTCCGGCCGCCCATGCAGTAGCCGGTGATCGCCACCGGCGCCTTCGCCACCCGCTTCTCGGACTCGAGAAAGTCCAGGTGGGCCGCGGTGTCGCGGAGCAGCAGCTCGGTGGTCAGGCCCTGCACGAGCGGGGTGACCGTGCCGATGGTCCGCTCCCGGCCCTCCGGCGTGGCGAGGTCGCTCATGTCCACCAGGGGCGCCGGCCCGGCACGATAGAAGAGGTTCGGCACCAGGACCGCGTAGCCCTGCGCGGCGATCCGGTCGGCCATCTCCCGCAGCCGTGGCCGCAGCCCGAAGGCGTCCATGTAGAGCAGCACGGTCCGGAACGGCCCGTCCCCGTCCGGCACCACCAGGTACGCATCCGCGAGCCCGCCCTCGGCCGGGATGTCCACAGAGATCTTCTCCATCCCGGCACGCTATACCGATCACTTCGCGTGATCACCAGGAGCCGGTCCGCGACTTAAAACGGACTTAAGACAACTGGCAGAACTCTTTAAGCCCCTCCGCCGCACGCTTTCTCCGTTCGTGAAGATGTCTCGATCGGAGTTTCCATGTCACGTCGACGTCTACGTCTCGCCATCTACGCGGGTGCCGCCGCGCTTGCGGTGGGTGGAGGTGCGGTCGCTGCGGTCGCCGCGACGGGGCCGTCGACCACCGCCGCCGGCACGCTGAGCGCCTCGTTCAGCAAGGACTCCGACTGGGGTACGGGCTACCAGGCCCAGTACACGATCAAGAACACCGGCGGCGCCGCGGTCACGGGCTGGGAGCTCGACTTCGGTCTGCCGTCCGGCGCGAAGCTCGGCAGCTTCTGGGAGGCGAACGTCACCACGTCGGGCACCCGGTCGATGGCGAAGGACCGTGGCTACAACGCGACGATCCCGGCCGGCGGCTCGACCACGTTCGGCTTCATCGTCACGGGCAAGGGCGACCCGACGAGCTGCACGATCAACGGCGCCTCCTGCCTCTCCGCCGGCGCCGGCACACCCACCACCGCGCCGACGACCAAGGCACCGACCACCGCGCCCACCACCAAGGCGCCCACCACGCCGCCGACCACGGCCCCCACCACCAGGACGCCGACCAGCGCCCCGGCCACCACGACGGCCCCGCCCGCGTCCGGCGGATCCGGTGGCAATGTGCTCGTGGCGCCGTACGTGGACATGGGTCTGCTCTCCAACGGCAGCACCACGCTCTCGCAGCTCGCGTCGAGCGGCAACGTCAAGTCCTTCTCGCTGGCGTTCGTCACCGGCGCCGGCTGCAAGGCCAGCTGGTTCGGCGCCTTCGACCCGCGCGCCAAGCAGTTCAGCGACCAGATCAACGCGCTGCGCGCCGGCGGCGGCGACGTCAAGGTCTCCTTCGGCGGCGCGACCGGCGTCGAGCTGGCCCAGGGCTGCTCCGACGCCAAGGCCCTGCAGGCCGAGTACCAGGCGGTCGTCAGCGCGTACAACCTGAAGTACATCGACCTCGACATCGAGGGCGCGGCCTCCGCCGACGCCGCCTCGATCGCCCGCCGCTCGACCGCGCTCGCCGCGCTGCAGAAGGCCAACCCCGGCCTCAAGATCTCGCTGACCCTCCCGGTGCTGCCCGAGGGCCTGACCGGCGACGGTCTCAACGTGGTCAAGTCGGCCAAGGACGCCGGCGTCGACCTCGACCTGGTCAACATCATGGCGATGGACTACGGCCGCAGCGCCCAGGACTACGGCGACCTCGCGATCCAGGCCGTCAAGTCCACCAAGGACCAGCTCAGGTCCCTGTACGGCATCAGCGACGCGGCCGCCTTCAAGAAGGTCGGCGTCACCCCGATGCTCGGCAAGAACGACGACAACGGCACCTTCGCCCAGAGCGACGCCCGTGACCTGGTCGCCTTCGCCAACAGCAACCACCTCGGCATGGTCTCCTACTGGGAGGTCAACCGCGACAAGAACGCCTGCTCCGGCGCCCTCTTCCAGTGCACCAACGTCAGCCAGTCGCCGTTCGAGTTCAGCAAGATCTTCGCCGGCTTCCAGGGCTGACCCAGGCCCCACCCTTCCGTCCCCCAACGGAAAATCCCCAAGAAACGCGGCGCCCTTCCCCGGGGCGCCGCGTTCCGCTTTCCCGTTGCGCGACGTCGTTACGGTGCCGTACCTTCCATCCGTGCGCTTCGCTTCGGCCTGCTTGATCTCCTCGTTGCTCCTCCCGGGCCTGGCCGCCCCCGCCCAGGCGGGCCCCGCCACCGTCGTGACCTTCGACGTCGGCGGCAGCGCAGATGCCATCACGGCCGCACTGGCCGACTCGGTTCTGGACAGCCGCCCGATCTACGGCCTCGACGCGATGAGCATCGACGTGTCGCCGGACCTCGCTGACCATGTCGACTCCCTGCTGCGCAACGAGCCCGGCGTCACCTGGTTCGAGCGCGGCGCCGTCGTGACCGCCGACTACGAGATCGACGACAGCGCACTCGACGTGACGCAGATCCCGCAGGCGTGGACCTGGACAAGCGGCAGCCCGGCCGTCACGGTGGCTGTCGTCGACAGCGGCGTCACCTCCACCGCCGATCTGACGTCGCCCCGGCTGGCTGCCGGCTGGGACTTCGTCGACGGCGACGACGTCACCACCGACTCGGACGGGCACGGCACGGCCCTCGCGAACGTCATCGCCGCGGAGGCGGGCAACGACGCCGGCAGTGTTGGCGTCTGCAGCAAGTGCGAAGTCATGCCCGTACGGGTGCTCGACGGCGGGCAGGGCACGTCCGGCACCGTGGCGTCCGGTATCACCTGGGCCGCGGCCCACGGTGCGAACGTCATCAACCTGTCTCTGAGTACCTCTGTCGCGAGCCGTGCCCTGCGAGAAGCGGTCGAGTTCGCTGTGGATCGGGGCGCCGTGATCGTCGCCTCCGCCGGCAACGTCGCGTCGACGGACCAGCGATACCCCGCGGCCTTCGACAACGTTCTTTCCGTCGGTCAGTACGGGTCGCCGAGCAAAGGTCAGTGGGTCGATGTGACGGCGAACAGCGGCTTCCACGTGCTCGGCAAGGACGGGGAGCTCACCGCCGCTGTCAAGGCCTCCGGCGCGACAGCCGTCACGTCCGGCGTGGCAGCCCTGGCCCTCTCCCTGCGCCCGGACGCCACTACGGCCGAGGTCACCTCGGCGATCGTGCGGGACGTCGACGTCATGCCGAACAAGCAGCCGCTTGTGAACGCCGCCCGGGTGGCGTACGACTTCGCCCGCGACGACACGGTGGCGCCCACAGTGACCCGGACCAGCCTGAAAGAGGGCGCGTTGATCAACGCTCACGGCGGCTTGATCACCCTCTACGCAACCGATGACCACGGCATCGCGCGCATCGAGCTGCTCGTCGACGGCCAGGTCGTGTCCAGCGCCCGCCGCTCCGGCGCCGCGGTCTGGCTGCGGCCGCCGACCGGCTTCAACGGGCCTATGCCGGTGATCGTGCGTGCGTACGACTACGCCGGCAACTACAGCGACGTCACCACCGTGGTGCAGGCCGACACGATCACTCCCACGGCGACCTTCGTCTCTCCCGAGATCTTCACCGTGGTGCACGGCACGACCATCGACCTCACCGTGTCCAGCACCGCCACCGACATCGAGTCCGTCTTCTCCCACTACGGCGGCTCGCTTGCGCAGGTGGCCGGAACTACCAAGTGGAAGGGACGGGTTCCCCTCGACCCCTCCGGATGGCTCACGGTCGAAGTGCGCGACAAGGCCGGCAACACCTTCGAGGTCAGCCGCCCGGTCAGCGTCGACAACCTACCGCCGTCGGGCGGCTGGATCTCCCCGTCGCAGAATGCCAGGGTGCGCGGCACCTTCACCAGCAAGCTGACCGGCGTCACCGACCTCGGCGGCATCGCGAAGGCCGAGCTCTGGGCCAACGGCAAATACCTGGGCGCCGACAAGACCGCCCCCTACGCGCTGGCCGTCAGGACCGGCACCACCTCCGGCAAGGTCAAGCTCACCTGGCGGGTCACCGACCGCTTCGGCCAGGCCCGTACCCTCGCCGCCCGCACCGTGACCGCCGACAACGCCGGCCCGGCCGTCTCGATCACCAAGGCGCCGGCGAACAAGGCGAAGGTGAAGGGCACGGTCACCGTCACGGTCAAGGCCTCGGACCCCAGCGGCGTCGCGCGCGTCGAGCTGGTCGTCAACGGCAAGGTGGCTGCCCGCGACTACACCGCCGGGTACGCCCTCAAGCTCACCACCAAGAACCGCGCGAAGACCCTCAAGGTCCAGGTCCGCGCCTACGACAAGCTCGGCAACGTCCGGTACACCGCCACCCGCACCTGGACGCGCGCCTGACCGTCAGGCGTTCCCGAATCCCCGGCCCGCCTCGGCCAGCGCGTCGCCGGTGATGGTCCGCAGGTCGGTGGTGTCCGCGTTCTCGAGCCAGACGTGCAGCGCCACCCGCATGGCGGCCAGGAAGGTCGCGACCATGAGCCGGGCGCGCAGGCCGCGGTCGTCGTTGTCGTCGAGGCGCTCGGCGACAGCGGCGGTGAGCTCGCGCTCGGCGGAGGCGTAGACGCGGGCCTGCTGGCTGAGCAGGGCGGGGTGCTGCCGCAGGAGCCGGACCTGCTCGATCCACTGCGGGTCGAGCGTGCCCTGGCTGGCGTAGTAGGCGGAGGCCGTGCGGCTCAGGGCCGTCCAGGCGTCCTCCGCCGCCGGGCGCTCGCGGATCATGCCGACCATCTCGGCCATGCGCACCCGGTCGCCGTGCAGCAGGGCCTCGTCCTTGTTGGCGAAGTAGTTGGAGAAGGTGCGGCGCGAGACGCCGGCCTCGTCGGCCACTGCCTCGACCGTGACGTTGTCGGCGCCGTGCGCGACGGCGAGCCGTACGGCGGCCTCGTGGAGGGCCTGCCGGGTCGCGGCCTTCTTGCGCTCGCGCAGCCCCGGCTCGGCCGTCGTGGCAGTCATGCGTCAAACATACCGACGATGTGACTCAGTTCCCACTGCGCAAACTTGCACATGCGGCAACTTGAACCGATAGTTGTATGTGGCAACCATTCCTAGGAGGCACTCATGGCTACTGCGCTGCGTCGCGAGCTGATGACTGAGGCCCGGGAGCTGACGAAGGCGATGCGCCTGCTGAAGAGCCGGCTACCCGGTCTGCAGTCGGCCATTCCCCCCGGCACGCTGCAGGTGCTGTGGATCATCAGCCCGGCCTCCGGCTGTCACCTGAAGGATCTCGCCGAGCGCACCTCCCTCGACCCGTCGACGGTCAGCCGCTCGGTCGCGGCGCTCGTCAAGGCCGGGCTCGTCGCGCGCAGCGCCGACCCCGACGACGGCCGGGCCAGCGTGCTGACCCTCACCCCCGCCGGCGCGCGGGCCCTCGACGAGATCGCCGGCTGGTACGACCAGCAGCTCGCCGAGGCGCTCCGGGAATGGACCCCCGAGGACATCGCCGTCCTCACGGCGCTGATGCGGCGCCTTTCGACAGACCTCATGTCCCGTCACGACCACCCGCTGGAGGCAGCGCGATGAGCGCACCAACCACATCCCGCGCCGAAAGCGCAGCCAAGCACCATGAATCGGGGGCGATGAGCCACCGGGAGATCCTCTCGGCGCTCAGCGGCCTGCTGCTCGCCCTCTTCGTCGCCATGTCGAGCGCGACCATCGTCTCGACCGCGCTGCCGAAGATCATCGGCTCGCTGAACGGCAGCCAGACCCAGTACACCTGGGTCGTCACCGCCACCCTGCTGACCAGCACCGCGACCACCCCGATCTGGGGCAAGCTCTCCGACCTCTACAGCAAGAAGCTGCTGGTCCAGATCTCCATCGTGATCTACGTCGCCGGCTCGATCGTCGCGGGCTTCTCGCACACCGCCGGCCAGCTGATCGCCGCCCGCGCCTTCCAGGGCATCGGCCTCGGCGGCATCCAGGCGCTGGTCCAGGTCGCCATCGGCGCGATGATCCCGCCGCGGGAGCGCGGCCGCTACAACGGCTACCTCGGTGGGGTCATGGCCCTCGCCACGGTCGGCGGCCCGCTGCTCGGCGGCCTCATCGTCGACACGGACTGGCTCGGCTGGCGCTGGTGCTTCTTCGCCGGTGCGCCGTTCGCCGTCGTCGCCCTGATCGTGCTGCAGCGCACCCTGCACCTGCCCGTCTTCAAGCGGGACAACGTGAAGATCGACTACGCCGGCGCCTCGCTCATCGCCGCCGGCGTCAGCGTCCTGCTGATCTGGGTCTCGTTCGTCGACAGCTCGTTCGCCTGGCTGTCGTGGCAGACGTACGCCATGGTCGGCGCGGGCCTGGTCCTGCTGGCCCTCGCCGTCTGGGTGGAGAGCCGCGCGGCCGAGCCGGTCGTCCCGCTCAACGTCGTCAGGCAGCGCACCACCGCCCTGGCGATCATCGCGAGCCTCGCGGTCGGCATGGCGATGTTCGGCGGCTCGGTCTTCCTGGGCCAGTACTTCCAGACCGGCAGGGGCTACAGCCCGACCGAGGCCGGCCTGATGACCATCCCCATGATGGCCGGCGTGCTGCTGTCCTCGACCATCTCCGGCCGCATGATCACCCGGACCGGCTTCATCAAGCCCTACATCGTCGCCGGCACGGTGGTGCTCGTCGTCGGCTTCGGGCTGCTGTCGCTGACCGACCACCAGACCCCGCTCTGGCAGCTCTGGCTGGGCATGCTGCTCGTCGGCACCGGCGTCGGCATGTCGATGCAGAACCTCGTCCTCGCCGTGCAGAACTCCGTCGCCCTGCGGGACATCGGCGCGGCCAGCGCCACGATCGCGTTCTTCCGCTCGCTGGGCGGCACGATCGGCGTCTCGGTGCTCGGCGCGGTGCTCGCCCACCGGGTCACGGACGACATCACCACGCACCTCGCCCAGGCGGGCGTGCCGGCCTCGGCGACGAGCGGCGGCACCAGCAGCCTGAACCTCGCCGAGCTGCCGGACTCCATCCAGCAGATCGTCCGGGCCGCCTACGGCGACGCGACCGGTCACATCTTCCTGATCTCCGCGATCATCGGCGTCGTCGGCGTGCTCGCCGCGGTGTTCTTCCGCCGGATCACGCTGCGCAGCACGATGGACCTGGGCGCTTCCGCCGAGACGCCCAAGCACGCCGCGGAGACCGACCAGCCCGCCGCGGACCACGGCCTGCCCGCGAAGCACGCCGTGCACAACTGACCTTCGCACCAGACGCGGCGCCGGGCTCCGAGAGCCCGGCGCCGCTTCTCATGCGGCCACCGCGGCCTCGGCAACCTGGTCGCTGGTCGGACGCAGGCGCGGGGCGCTGAGCGCGGTGAGGATGTTGGCCGCCGCGAAGATCGCCGCCAGCACCAGCCCTCGCTCGAACCCGCCGGCCAGCGCGTCCTGGGGCGCCGACCCACCGGCGATCAGCCCCTCGACATGCGACGTCGACAGCGTCGTGATGACCGCCAGCCCGAGCGCGCCCCCGACCTGATAGCCCGCGTTCACCACGCCGGACGCCGCGCCCGCCTGGTCGTGCCGGACGTCGGCCACGGCGGCGATCGAAGCCGGCGTGCCCGTGGCGATGATGCCCACGCCGAAGATGATCAGGCCCGGCAGCACCGTGGTCACGTACGAGGACGTGGCATCGGCGGTCGAGAGCAGCAGCAGGCCGGCGATGCTGAGGACGGCGCCGCCGATGTGCACCGGCCGCGTCCCGAAGCGCGTGACCAGCTGCGAGGCGATCACCGCGCTCGCGATCGCCGCGAAGCCCATCGGCAGGAACTGCAGCCCGGTCTCGAGCGCGGTGAGCCCGCGGACCTGCTGCAGGAAGATCGCGGTCAGGAAGAACATGGCCAGGAAGGCCGCGCCGTTGAGGGCCAGCGCCAGCATCGCCGTGGTCAGGCTTCGAGACCTGAAGAGCGTCAGCGGTACGAGCGGAGCAGCCGACCGGGCCTCGACGCGTACGAAGGCGGCGAGCAGCACGACCCCTCCCACCAGCAGCGCGATGACCTCGAACGACGACCAGCCGAGCGGCTCGGCCCGGATCACGCCGAGCACGATGGCGAGCAGGCCGGCCGTGCTGAGCAGGGCGCCCGCGACGTCGAACGTCCGGCGGCCCGTCGTCGCCGCCCGGCTCTCCGCGACGATCGCCGGGGCGAGGGCCGCGATCACCACCGCGAACGGGACGTTGACCAGGAAGATCCAGCGCCAGGAGAGCGAGTCGACGAGCAGGCCGCCCGCGATGACGCCGAGGGTGCCGCCGAGACCGGCGAGACCGCCCCAGACGCCCATCGCGATGTTGCGCTCACGGCCGTGGGCGAAGGTGACCGTGAGGATCGCGAAGGCGGCCGGGGACAGCAGCGCGCCGCCCAGGCCCTGCACCGCGCGGAGCACCACCAGCTGCTCGGGGTTCTGGGCGAGGCCCGCCAGCAGCGAGGTCGCGCCGAAGACCAGCAGGCCGACGACGAACATCCGGCGCCGCCCGATCAGGTCGGCGACCCGCCCGCCGAGGAGCAGAAACCCGCCGAAGAGCAGGGTGTACGCGCTGACCACCCACTGCAGCCCGGCGGCGCTGAAGCCGAGGTCGGCCTGGATGCCGGGCAGAGCGACGTTCACGATCGTCACGTCGAGCACGACCATGAACTGCGCGACCGCCAGCACCGCCAGCGTCGGCCATGGATTTCGAGGCACGGACTTCCCCTTACGCTCATGTACGTTGTACATGTACACCGTAGATGTACGGCGTAAAGGTGTGTCAAGAGACGTGACGTGATCGTCAGCGGGAGTTGCGGACCCCTTGGACCAGCAGGTCGAGGGTGTGCGTGAAGAAGTCGTCGTCGCTGCGGCAGTCGACGAGGGCCGGCGCGGCCGCGATGACGTGGGGATAGCGGGCCGGCGGGAGCGTCTCGAGCGACGCCCGCTTCAGCCGCAGCTTCTCGTCGTGCTCGGCGGCAGAGGCCTCGGGAACGCCCGCCGGGTCGGTCGCCACGAGCGTGATCACCGAGCAGAGCAGGAAGGTGGCGGCCTCGGCGGAGCGGCGCGGGTCGAGGCCCGCCTCGGCGAGCAGGCCCAGCGTCCGCTCGGCCAGCCGCAGGCCGCTCTCCGCGACGAGGATGCGCCGCATCGCCAGCCCCGCGAAGGTCGGATGGGGACGCAACGCCGTGAGGATGGCCGCCAGGATGGCGCGCAGCCGCACGTCCCACGGCTCGTCGGTCGGCTCCGGCAGGACAACGTCGTCGAGCAGCCGCTCGGCGAGCGCGTCGAGCAGGCTCTCCTTGTCGTTGAAGTGCCAGTACATGGCCATCGGCGTGACGCCGTTCTCCTGGGCCAGCCGCCGGATCGTCACGGCCTCGAGCCCCTCGGCGTCCGCGAGCGTCACAGCGCAGCCCACGATCGTGTCCCGGCTGAGGCGCTGCTTCTGCTTCGTCACCCGACAACTGTACGCCGTACATCGGAATTCACCCGTCGCCATCGCGACGTGGATCACGTTCATGACGATGGGAGGCGCTGGTGACGCAACGCTAACCTTCGGATACATACGGCTTCTTCTCCACTGGAGGCCGCGGGTGCCGATCTACGCCTCGGACGAGCCGGAAGGAGGGACCGATGGACGAGTACGCGACCGAGTCGCTGGGCGCTGCCCTGACCGAGCTCGAGGACCAGTACCTGTGGGACGCCGACTCCTCCTACGCGGCCGCCACCCGGATCGAGGAGCAGGCCCGGCTCCTGGGCGACGAGCGGCTCGTCACGCGGGCCCGGCTCAGCCAGGCGAACATGCTGATGCGCAAGGGCGACGTCGCCGGGGCGGCCAAGCGGATCTGGGCCATCCACCGGTGGGCCGCCGCCCATGCCGACCGGGTGCTCCAGGCGCGTACCCACCTGGTGTGGGCCCACATCCACCGGCACCTGGGCGACCCGGCCCAGTGCCTGGAGCACTCGGTGCTCGCGGTGGAGCTGCTCGACGACGCCGCGACGCCCTACATGCACGTGTGGCACCGCGCCAAGCTCGCCGACGCGCTCGGGCTGGCGGGCTCGATGGAGCCGGCCCGCGAGCGGTACGCGCAGGCCGAGCAGCTGGCGGCCGACCTCGGCCAGGTGCAGCTGCTGCTCGGGGTGCTCAACAACCACGCGTACACCGAGTTCGCCTGCGGCGACAAGAAGCTCGCCCAGCAGGTCGCCGACAAGCTGCAGAAGACGGCCGCGGCGCACGGCGTCGAGCTCGACCCGGCGGGGCTCGACACCATGGGCGCCATCGAGATCGAGAACGGCAACTACCTCGCCGCCGAGGAGCTGCTGCAGGAGGCGGTCCGGCGGCACCAGCTCGGCAAGTACGAGGACGCCGACGCGCTCGCCGAGTACATGCTGACGCTGGCCCGGGCGCAGCGGCACCGGCAGGCTACCGACCGCGCCCAGGAGAGCTTGGACACGTCGCGCCGGCTGTGCGAGGAGCGGGGACTGGGCGATGTCCTGGTCCGCGTGCACCAGGAGCAGGCCGAGCTGCACGCCGCCCGGGGCGAGTTCGCCGACGCGTTCGCCGTGCACAAGGTGTTCTTCGCCGCCCACTACGCCCTGCACTCGTCGCAGCGGGAGGCGCAGGCGCGCACCCGGCAGGCGATGTTCGAGACGACCGAGGCGCGGCGCGAGGCCGAGCGCTTCCGGGAGCAGGCCCGCCGCGACCCGCTGACCGGCCTGCGCAACCGCCGCTACGTCGACGAGCGGCTGCCCGAGCTGATCGGCGCCGGCGACCTGACCGTGGCGATCGCCGACCTCGACCACTTCAAGCGGATCAACGACCAGTTGTCGCACGACGTCGGCGACCAGGTGCTGGTCCAGGCCGCGAAGCTCTTCGAGACCGCGATCTCCGCCGTGTCGCCGGAGGGGTTCGTCGCGCGGATGGGCGGCGAGGAGTTCCTCATCGCGCTGCCGGGCCTCGACCCGGTCACGGCCGTCGGCCACCTCGAGGCGCTGCGGCGCACGGTGGCCGGCCACGACTGGCGTGAGCTGGTGCACGGTCTGCCGGTCACGATCAGCATCGGGGTGGCCGATCTCCGCGACGACCTCTCCGGTACGCAACCCGCCCTGCTCGCCGCGGCCGACCGCAACCTGTACGTCGCCAAGCACGCCGGCCGCGACCGCGTCGTGGCGGAAGTGTCCTATCGCGACGCCGCCTGACCCCACCCACCCGTGGGCGACTGATATTGATCATGATTGCCGGTTAGGCTGTCCCTTTCCCGACACAAGGTCACCACGACGGGGGAGTCGCATGCCGCAGGACGGTCCGCTCGAGTCCGCGCCGCCCGGGGTCAACCCGGCGGTGCCGCACTCGGCCCGCATCTACGACTACTGGCTCGGCGGCAAGGACAACTTCGCGTCCGACCGGCAGGTCGGCGAGGCCATGCTGCAGGCCATCCCGACCCTGCGCGCGATGGCCGGGGAGAACCGCAAGTTCGTGCACCGGGCCGCCCGGGAGCTGGTGACGGCGGAGGGCATCCGGCAGTTCCTCGACGTCGGCACGGGCATTCCCACGCGGCCCAACCTGCACGAGATCGCGCAGCGGCTGGCCCCGGAGACCCGGGTCGTCTACGTCGACAACGACCCCATCGTGCTGGTCCACGCCCGCGCCCTGATGATCAGCAGCCCCGAGGGCCGCTCGGAGTACATCGCCGCCGACCTGCGCGATCCCGAGTCCATTCTGTCCGATAAAGCCCTGCAGGACACGCTCGACCTGTCGCGCCCGGTGGGCCTGACCCTGATCGCCGTCCTCATGCTGCTCGCCGACGAGGACGACCCGTGGTCGCTGGTCGCCCGGCTGCGCGATGCCATGCCGTCCGGCAGCCTGCTCGCGATCACCCATCCGACCGCGGACTTCAACCCCGAGGCGGTCGACGAGGCGGTGGCGGCCGCCCGCGGCGCCGGCATGACGCTGGTGGCCCGGACCAAGGAGGCCGTCGCCCGGTTCTTCGGCGACTGGGAGCTCCTCGACCCGGGCCTCGTGCCGGTGCCGGCCTGGCGCCCGGACACGCCGGTCGCCGACCCGGAAGCCACCTACTATTGGGCCGGCGTCGCCAGGAAGCCCTGAGGACTCACCACGAGTCCCAGTGGATCACCGTCTCCGGGTCGGGGCGCTTGGCCGGCCGGAAGTCGGTGCCCTTCGTGTAGGCCAGCGGCGTGAGGACCGCCTGGGCCACCGTCTCGTACGGGATGCCGAGGATCTCGGCCACCTCCTGCTCGCGGGCCCGGTGCATCGACGTCCAGGCCGTGCCGAGGCCCCGGGCGCGCGCCGCCAGCATGAAGCTCCACATGCCCGGCAGGATGTTGCCGAGCCCGGCGACCGCGTACTCCCTGGTCGCGCCGACGGTGCAGCCGAGCACGAGGGCAGGCGCGTCGCCCATGTGCTCGCCCAGGAAGTCGGCCGACTCGGCGACCTTGGCCTGGATCCTGTCCCGTTCGGCGTCGCCGGTCGGGCGGCCGGGATAGCCCGGTGATGCCTTGTAGCCGGCGTACACCTGCCGGTAGACCTCGCCGACGGCCCGGCGCTTGGCCGCGTCCTTGACGACGACGAACTGCATCGTGACCACGTTGGAGCCGGACGGGGCCTGCAGCGCCATCGCCACGCACTCACGGATCAGGTCGTCCGGGACGGGCGTCCCGAAGTCGAGGCGCTTGCGGACGGCCCGGGTCGTCGACAGCAGCTGATCGGGATCAAGATCAAGTAGTGGCATGCTCGCATTGTCGCGTGTCGCCCGGGCCGCCGCGCGGGGAACGGCCCTTCGGTGTCAGCGTCTCTTCGACGGGGAATGCGGCCGGCCGAGCGATCCAGCACGGGGGAACCGGACCGCCCGGCCGGGGTCGGGCGACGCGCCGGACGCCCTGGGTGCGGGCGTCCGGCGCGCTCTCATCTGTGGCCCTCGCGGGCGTTGTCCTTCATCCGTGACTGCTCTGTCCGGCTGTTCCGCCGACGCCGGCTGACTCCCTGACCGCGTCGCCTGCCTTCCGCCGCCGGCCGTCTTCCTGACCGCGTCGCCTGCCTTCCGCCGCCGGCCGTCTTCCCGACCGCGTCGCCTGCCTTCCGCCGACGCCAGCTGTCTTTCTGACCGCGTCGCCTGTCTTCTGGCGACGTCGGCTGCTCCTCTGACGACGTTGTCAGGCGCGTAGTCGTGGCCTCCTGCGGGGCGGCATTTTCGGCAGGATCGCCGCGCGCACCAGAACCTCGCGGCGCGGGCCCGGCCGACCGGTGCCGCGGTCGATCACCGTGCCCTCGACCTCGAGCCAGGTGTCGCCGTCGTAGGGCACCGGGCGCTGCCACTCGATCCGGTGCAGCCGCAGCGCGAGGGGGCCGAGACCCCAGCAGTAGTCGGCCTCCGCGAAGACGTGGACCGGCCAGCGCGCGACGTCGGCCTGCAGGCGGCCACGGCGGATGACCGGCGCGGCGTCGGGGCGGAGGGTGCTGCTGTGACCGGCGCCCGCGTGCACCAGGGCGGTGCGGCGGCGGTGCGCGTGGCAGAGGTGCTCATTGACCCGCATCGGAATCACCCTCTCCGGCGGCGAAGCGGCCCTCGGACCCCTTTCGGGTCAGAGCGTGGCGAACTGCCCCGAACCGGTGGGACACTGTGGACGCCCGGGTGCTCGCCGCCCACATGTCGTCGGCCCGGTCGATGCGGTGGACAAGGGACGGATTGGTGCGACGAGGCGCCTCCTCGACGCCCCGGCCGAGCGGCTCCCAGGGCGCCGGGCCGGCGTTGGCGACCGACATGTGCACTTCCTCCCGCCGCGCGACCGCGGCCGCAGCCTGCATCGAGGCCGAGCGCGATCGTTCCGTCACTTAAAGATGTCACCCTCCGTGATCCCCATTCGCTGGGGTACGTGCGTTATCACGCTCACAATCATGTGAGAACGCAAGGCCAAATGCACGTGCATCTGCACAGCAGGTAGCCGGCGTGACACACATCGCCGGTCCCCGGACCGGTCTCATCGTTAGGGAGTCGAGCAATGACGCGCATTTTCAACGGCATGCCCGCCGGGCAGCTGGAGGGCGTGGCCTGGAAGAAGAGTGGCCGGAGCAACCCCAGCGGCAACTGCGTCGAGACCGCCGCCCTGCCGGACGGCAGCATCGCCATGCGGAACTCCCGCGACCCGCAAGGGGCGGCGCTCATCTACACGCGTGCTGAGATCGAGGCGTTCCTCGGCGGCGTGCGGGACGGGGACTTCGACTACCTGGTCGGGTGACCCGTCGTCGCCCGGGGGTGTCACCCGGACGAGTGCTTGACGGAGAGTGAATGGACAGCAAGCCCCGAGGGCGCTGTCAGGCCAGCCGGCCGACCTCGTGCAGCAGCTTGCCGAGGATCTCGGGGGTGTTGTTCGGCGGTTCGGCGTCGATGCAGACGCGCTCCATGGCGATCGCGTACTGGTCGACGTCGTCCCGCTTGTCCAGATAGATCCCGCTGGTCAGCTGCTCGACGTAGACGACGTCGGGCAGCTCCGGCTCCGGGAAGCGCAGGATCGCGAAGGGACCGCCGGCGGCAGCGTGGCCGCCGGCGTTGAACGGGATGATCTGCAGGCGCACGTTGGGCTTCTTCGAGGCCTCGATCAGCGCCTCGATCTGCCCGCGCATGACCTCGTAGCCGCCGATCGGCCGGCGCAGCACCGCCTCGTCGATGACGGCCCACAGCTGCGGCGCCTCCACCCGGTCGAGCAGTTGCTGGCGCTGGCGCCGCAGCTCGACCCGGCGGTCGATCTCGTCGGGCGTCGCGCCCGCGTGGCCCAGCATGATGACGGCCCGGGCATACTCCGGCGTCTGCAGCAGGCCCGGCACGAACTGGATCTCATAGGTGCGGATCAGCGTGGCGGCCGCCTCGAGCCCCAGATAGGACTGGAACCACGTCGGCATGACGTCGCCGTAGTGGTGCCACCAGCCCGGGTTGTTCGCCTGACGGGCCAGCCCCAGGAGCGCCTCACGCTCGGCGGCGTCCTTCACGCCGTACATGGTCAGCAGGTCGGCGACGTCGCGCTCCTTGAAGCTGACCCGGCCGAGCTCCATGCGGCTGATCTTCGAACCCGAGGCACGGATCTCGTAGCCGGCGTCCTCACGGCTGATGCCCTTGCCCTCGCGGAGTCTCCGCAGCTGCGCACCGAGCAGGATGCGAAGCACGGTAGGGCCGCTGTTCGGCGCCTCCTCCTGCGTACCCGTGCTCACCTGGCTCCTCGTCCGATACATCCCCTGCGAAGCTGCAAGTTGCAGATCCGTCGCCCAATGCATCCTAAGGGTGAGATCGTCCAGTGGAAAACCGAACGTTCGGACCACCCCGCATCCCGCGCACGAGCCGGATGCACGTGCATCCTGCCTTGCGAACGCACTGGATCCCGAGCATGATAGCTGACAGGCGGTCGTTCTTGCCCTGACGCAGAGTGTCGAAAACTCTGACTGTCCCGGTGGTGACGCCGCCGCAGGGACCACACCCGGATGGATGCAGGAGGCTCTCGTGTCTACCCCCACCTTCGCCCCGCCGCAGCGTGATCCCGCGGAGGTCAAGCCCGCAGGCAGCTACCACCCCGCCGAGCGCGTCTGGGTCTACCGCGACGGCTGGCGCGCCGGCATCATCGAGGCCGCCTCCGCCATCGCCGTCACGGTCACCTACCGTCCCGGCACCCACATCGGCACGGGCGTCGACACCTTCACCGCGCCGTATGTGACGGTGCGAGCGGACGAGGACCCCACCCTCGACTACCGCAATGAGAAAGGCCTCGCCATCCGCCGCCCCAAGACCGGCGGCGACGGCGCCTCGCTGCTCGGTGCGTTCGGATGATCGCTACGGTGGTCCTCACGACGACACTGGGACTGATCAGCCTGCTCGCCGGCGTCGCGCTCGGCTGGCATCTGCGCCGCACATCCGAGTAAAGCCCGCCGCTGATCAGCTCCAGCGGGACCCGCCCAACCGAGTGTGGGCGTCACTGTCTAGGCAAGCGCGTGTGGAAGCCGCAATCTGGGCGAGCGCGTGTGCGCGCCGCAATCTGGGTACCCGAAGGTCATGACGAATCCTTCACTGGACCCGACAATCGGCGGCCCCGAGGACATCCGTCCGACCAGCAGCAGCCAGGCGGCCGACCGCGAGCGCGACCGCCAGTCCGCGCAGGACGGCGGTCAGGACGCGGTCAACGCCACCGAGCAGGTCGACGACGACCGCGCCCACCACAAGGGCAAGCACCGCCGCTGAGGGCTACTTCCAGCGGTCGCCGGTCAGCCGCTCGTAGACCTCGACGTACCTGTTCCGGGTGGCCTCCACGACCTCCTCGGGCACCTCGGGCCCGGGCGCCGTCCGATCCCAGTCCAGCGACGCCGACCAGTCCCGCAGGAACTGCTTGTCCAGGTACCGGGGAGCCGACCCGGGAGCCCACTCGTCGGCGGCCCAGAAACGAGCGGCGTCCGGCGTCAGCAACTCATCGCCGAGCTTCAGCTGCCCGTCACGCCACCCGAGCTCAATCTTGAGATCGGCCAGCAGCAGCCCGCTCCGAGCCGCCACCTCGGCCCCCCGCCGGTAAACCTCCAGCGTGACCCGCCGCAACTCCGCCGCCACATCCGCCCCGACCAGGCCCTCAACCTGCTCGTACGTGATGTTCTCGTCATGCCCCGCCCCAGGCGCGACCTTCGTCGACGGCGTGAAGATCGGCTCGGGCAACCGCGAAGATTCCACCAGCCCACCCGGCAACTCAACCCCGCAGATCGACCCATCCTTCTCGTACGCCCGAAGCGCCGACCCCGCAAGGTAACCCCGAGCAATACACTCCACCATCACCATCTCCAGCGGCTCGCACCGAACCGCCCGCCCCGCCCACTCGGCCGGCACGTCAGTGCCCGAGATGATGTGATTAGGCAGCACATCCGCCAGTTGCTCGAACCACCACAGCGACAGCTGCGTGAGAATCTTCCCCTTGTCCGGAATCAACGTGGGCAAGATCACGTCATAGATCGAAATCCGGTCGGACGCCACCAGCAGCAGGTCCTCCCCGTCCCGATAGACGTCCCGGACCTTCCCCGAGTGCACCAGCTCCACGTGTCTTCCCCCAGCGCCGCGTTGTTTGTCCGCCGCGATGCTAGCGCCGTCCACCCGGATGAAACGCCTGGCTCCCCCAAGGGGGCCATCGTTGAGCACGCGTGTGCCCGGCACTGACGTGCCCGGCGTCTTGAGCTGGTCAACGCTGCGCTGACCAGCTGGTCGTGTCGACAAGACGCTCAGTCGGCGTGCGTTCCGCGGATTCACGCAATCTCTGATCGACTCACCGCCCCAAACACGCGTACCGATCTGGCCTCGCCGGAGGGTGTCCTGCGGCACACTGTCCGCGTGGCGGAGGACTTTGCTGCGGGCGCCTATGAAGCAGTCCTGACTGAGGGATTGGCGCGCCGGCTTTCTGGGGTAGATGAGAAGCTCCTTGAACTGCAACGGCTGCGACCGGCCGACGTGGCTGATCGCATAGCCGAAGTGGTGGCGCAGCAGCTGAGGCTAAGCCTGGAGGCCGTTCCTGAAGATCAAAGAGTGGCCACCAGCGTGGACACGGCTCGCGTTCTCATCGATGCTCTCCACGCGCATCTAAGGCAGGCCAAGACGGTCGCAGATCCACCGGACTCGACCGGTCGCGTGCTGAATAGCATCGGGCAGCACCAGCCCGACGGGACGGTAAGGATGGCGTCTCGTCCGCTCATCCCGCTGCGCGACACCACAGTGCTTACCAACGCGCCCGGCGAGCCGCGGGTCGGAAGCCAAATCAAGACTGAGATTGATTCTGCGGACGCCATTGACGTGGTGATGGCCTTCGTTCGAGTCAGCGGCATTCTTCCGCTCCTCGAGCCGCTACGTCAGCATTGCGCGCAGGGCCGGAAGCTTCGCCTTCTCACCACGACCTATACCGGGTCGACCGAGGGAAAAGCTCTCCAGATGCTGGTGGATCTAGGCGCCAACGTCCGGGTGTCTTATGACACGACGGGTACCCGCTTACACGCCAAGTCTTGGCTTTTCCACCGGGAATCGGCCCTCAGCACGGCCTATGTTGGGTCCTCCAATTTGACCTACTCGGCGCAGACCGCGGGCAAGGAGTGGAACGTTCGCGTATCCGCCGCACGGAACCCCGATGCCGTTAAAAAGATCAGTGCAGTTTTCGACACCTACTGGGCCAGCAGCGATTTCGTCGATTTTGACGGTGCGGAGTTCGAGCAGCAGCTGAGCAGGTCTCGCGGGACCAACACCCCTTCCACGGTCCTGAGT
>NZ_JAUQWH010000125.1 GCF_030757795.1 Actinoplanes oryzae | reverse complement strand
GGACGGCCACAGGCGCGGACGGGACGGGCCGCGACGGCCATGGCGCGGGCGAGGCGGTCTACGACGGCCATCGCGCGGGCGAGGCGGTCTACGACGGCCATCGCGCGGGCGAGGCGGTCTACGACGGCCATCGCGCGGGCGAGGCGGGTTGCGACGGCCATTCGCGGTCGCCGTCCAGTTGGCCGCCCGGGGGGCCATGGCACCACCGCTGAGGCGTCCTAGGATCCTGGACTGGAAGGGGGCTACAAGCGACCGAGGGCTCGGGCGCCGGTGTGACCGCCACCGCATCGGGGGCGGGCGGCTGGGGCCGGAGTGATCGGCTGCGGCACCATTTCAGGGGGACGGGGAGGCGACGACGCGATGCTCGAGGACTTCTCGCTCGAGATGACCGGCAGGGACGTCGGCGAGCTGGCCGCCGCCCGGCCGAGCATTCCGGCGGGGACCAGGATCAGCGTCACCTTTCTCGGGTCCGAGGACGCCGAGACCCGGCGGGCCGCGGCGCGGGCGGTGGCGGGCAACGGGTTCGTGCCGGTCCCCCACGTGTCCGCCCGGCGGCTCACCTCGCGCGCGGCGCTCCAGGATCTTCTCGCCGGGTTCAGGGACGACGGCACCGGCACCGAGATCGTCGCCGTCGGCGGCGACCCGGTCACCCCGGCGGGCCCGTTTCCCGACTCGCTGTCGCTGATCGAGAGCGGCCTGCTGGAGAGGTACGGCGTCCGGCGCGTCAGCATCGCCGGCTATCCCGAGGGGCATCCGGGCATCCCCGCCGGCCGCCTGTGGTCGTCGCTGGAGGCCAAGAGCGCGGCGCTGCGCGAGCGCGGGCTGCGCGGCGCCATCGTCACGCAGTTCGGCTTCGACGCGGATCCGGTGCTCGGCTGGATCGCCGCCGTGCGGGAGCGGGGCATCGACGGCCCGGTGCGGATCGGCGTGCCGGGGCCCACGGGCGTGCGAAGGCTGCTGGGCTACGCGACCCGCTTCGGCGTCGCGAGCAGCGCGGGGATCGCCCCGGAGACGGCGGGGCTGACGAGCACAGCCGGCCCCGGCGACTTCCTGCGGGCGCTCGCCGCGGGTCACGACCCGGGACGCCACGGCGAGGTGAAGTTGCACTTCTACACGTTCGGCGGGCTAAAGTCCACCGCCGAGTGGATCACCGACTTTGCGAAGGAGGGCTGACGTGACGCTGGCCCAGCACGCCCCGGCACCCGCCGCGGCCGGAGTGAGACCCGCGCACCAGGCCTCGCTGATCGTGCACGGGCAGGACCGCACCGGCATCGTGGCGGCCGTCAGCTCGGTGCTCAGCAGGCACCAGGCCAACATCGTGCAACTGGACCAGTACTCGGACGATCCGCACGGGGGCACCTTCTTCCAGCGGACCGTCTTCAGCGCCCCGAACCTCAAGGCCATCCTGCCGGCCGTCGAGGCGGACCTGCAGGGGCTGCTGTCCGACGGCTTCGAGCTGGACTTCCAGCTGCGCGACATGTCCGTACCCAAGCGGGTCGCGATCTTCGCCTCGAAGTCGGACCACTGCCTGCTCGACCTGCTCTGGCGGCACCGCCGGGGCGAGCTGCCGGTGAACGTGGCGATGGTCGTCTCCAACCACGCCGACCACGCCGACGAGGTGCGCTCCTTCGGCATCCCGTTCTTCCACGTGCCGTCGCCGCCGGGGCCGGACAAGTCGGCGGCGGAGGCCGAGCATCTCAAGCTGCTCGCCGGCAACGTCGACTTCGTGGTGCTCGCCCGCTACATGCAGATCCTGTCGAGCGACTTCATCGAGCGGCTGGGCGTGCCCATCATCAACATCCACCACTCGTTCCTGCCGGCCTTCATCGGCGCGGGTCCCTACGCGAAGGCCAAGCAGCGCGGGGTCAAGCTGGTCGGCGCGACCGCGCACTACGTCACCGAGGACCTGGACGAGGGCCCGATCATCGAGCAGGACGTCGTCCGGGTCAACCACGCCCACACCGTCGAGGACCTGCAGCGCCGCGGCGCCGACGTCGAGCGGGCCGTGCTCTCCCGCGCGGTGCAGTGGCACAGCGAGGACCGCGTCATCCGTCACGGCAACCACACGATTGTGTTCGCATGATGATCAATACTCAGCTCATAGACGGCAAGGCCATCGCGCGGCGGGTCCGCGACCAGGTGGCCGCGGACGTGACAGCGTCGGGGCTCCGGCCCGGCCTGGCGACCATCCTGGTGGGTGACGATCCGGCCAGCGCCGTGTACGTCTCCAGCAAGCGCAAGGCCGTCCGCGAGGCCGGCATGGTCGACCTGCACCGCTCGCTGCCCGCCGACGTGACCCAGGCGCAGGTGGCCGCGGTCATCGACGAGCTCGCGGCCGACCCGGCGTGCTCGGGCATCCTGCTGCAGCTGCCCCTGCCGCCGCACCTGGACCCGAACCCGCTGATCGACCGGATCCCGGCGGGCAAGGACGTCGACGGGCTCACCACGCGCAGCGCCGGCCTGCTGGCCCGCGGGGAGCAGGGCCTGCGCCCGTGTACGCCGAGCGGCGTCATGGAGCTCCTCGACGCCGAGGGCGTGAAGCTGCGCGGGGCGCACGCGGTCGTCGTCGGCCGCTCGGCGCTCGTCGGTCACCCGATGTCGGAGATGCTGCAGCAGCGCGACGCCACGGTCACCGTCGCGCACAAGCCGACCCTCGACCTGCCCTCGGTGACCCGGGTCGCCGACATCCTCGTGGTCGCCACCGGCGTGCAGGGCCTGATCGGCGCCGAGCACGTGAAGCCCGGCGCCACGGTCATCGACGTCGGCATCCACCGCACGGCGACCGGCCTGGTGGGCGACGTCCGGACGGCCGAGCTGATGGGCATCGCCGAGCGGATCACGCCCGTGCCCGGCGGGGTGGGCCCGATGACCATCGCCATGCTGATGGTCAACACCCTCCGCGCCGCGCAGTGGGCGTGATCTCAGCGATCGAGTAGCTGCGCCAGGTGGACGGCCGGCCGGTCGCGCAGGTCGGCCACCTGGGTGCGGCAGGAGAAGCCGTCCGCCAGCACCACCGCGTCCGGCTTCGCGTCGAGGGCCGGCAGCAGGTTCTGCCCGGCCACGGCGACGGAGACCTCGTAGTGGCCGATCTCCACGCCGAAGTTGCCAGCCAGCCCGCAGCAGCCGGCCAGCCGCTTGACCGTGGCGCCGGTCGAGGCGAGCAGGTCGGCGTCGGCCTTCCAGCCCAGGACGGCGTGGTGGTGGCAGTGCGGCTGCGCCACCACCTCGACGCCGGTCAGGTCGGGCGGGGTCCAGCCGGGCGTCGCCGCGAGCAGCTCGGCCAGGGTGCGCACGGATCCGGCGACGGCACGGGCGTCGGACGAGTCCGGCAACAGCTCGTGAATGTCGGAGCGCAGCACGGCGGTGCACGAGGGCTCGATGCCGACGATCGGAATGCCGGCGTGCGCGTCCGCGGCGAGTGATGCGACCGTACGCGCGAGAATCCTCTTGGCCGTGTCGAGCTGACCGGTCGTGATCCAGGTGAGGCCGCAGCAGACCGACCCCGACGGCAGGCGCGGCTCGTAGCCGGCCGCGCGCAGGACCCGCACGGTGGCCTCCGCGACCTCGGGCGAGAACGCATCGGAGAACGAGTCGGCGAACAGCACCACCGGCACCCGCGACGACGCCGCCGCCCGGAACGTCCGGCGGAACGGCTTGCGCGCGAAGGCCGGCACCGAGCGCCGCTTGTCCACGCCGGCCAGCCACAACGCCAGCGATCGCAGACCGGGCAGCCGCGTCGCCGCGTTGGCGAGCCGCGGCGTCCACCCCGCCAGCCGCGCCCAGAACGGCAGCTTCCCCAGCGAGTAGTGCGAGCGCGGGCGCAGTTTGCCCCGGTAGCTCTGGTGCAGGACCTCGGACTTGTACGTCGCCATGTCGATGCCGGTCGGGCAGTCGGAGGCGCAGCCCTTGCACGCCAGGCACAGGTCCATCGCGTCGTGCACGGACGGGTGCGCGAACGGCAGCTCGCCCCGCACGACCTCCTGCAGCACCCGGGCGCGCCCCCGCGTGGAGTCCTTCTCCTCCCGCGTGGCCAGGAAGGAGGGGCACATCACCCCGCCGGCCGCCGAGTTGTCGGCGCGGCACTTGCCCACCCCGGTGCACCGGTGCACGGCCTGCGCGAGGTCGCCGCCGTCGTGCGGATACGCCATCGCGAGCGACGTCAGCGGGAACCGGCCGGCCGGGCGTACGTCGGCGTCGACGGGATCGGGATCGACCAGGACGCCGGGGTTCAGCAGGTTGCCCGGGTCGAACGCGTGCTTGATGCCCGCGAAGAGGGCGAGCGCGTCGGCCGAGTACATGTGGGGCAGCAGCTCGGAGCGGGCCCGGCCGTCGCCGTGCTCGCCGGACAGCGACCCGCCGAACTCCCCCACGAGCTTCGCGGCGTCGGTCAGGAACTCGCGCAGCACCTTGGTCCCGCCGGGCTGGTCCAGCGGATAGTCCAGCCGCACGTGCATGCACCCGTCGCCGAAGTGCCCGAAGGGTGCCGAGGTCATGTCGTACGACGCGACGAGCTCGTCGAAGCGCGCCAGGTAGGCGCCCAGGCGGGCGGGCGGAACCGCGGCGTCTTCCCACCCCGGCCAGGCGGGCTTGTCGGAGGGCGCGCGACCGGCCAGCCCGGCGCCGTCCTCGCGGATGCGCCACAGCCGGGCCTGGGTCGCCGGGTCCTCGACCACGAGCGCCTCGTCGGCGATCCCGTCGCCGGCCAGCTTGCGCGCCCGCGACAGCACCTCGCCCGGCTCGTCGCCGGCCAGCTCCACGAACAGCCACGCGCCGCCCCGCGGCAGCGGCGGCACGGCATCGGCGCCCCGGCGCGCGCGCAGCACGTCGAGCAGCCGGGAGTCGAGCCCCTCGCAGGACGTGGGACCGTGGGCGACCACCGCCGGGGCCGCCTCGCCCGCGGCGACGATGTCCCGGAAGCCGAGCACGACGACGACCCGGACCGGCGAGTCGGTGACCAGCCGCACGGTCGCCCGGGTGATGACCGCGAGGGTGCCCTCCGAGCCGACGAGCGCCTGGGTCAGGTCGAAGCGCTCGGGCAGGAGGTGCTGGACGGCATAGCCCGAGACCTGCCGCCCGAAGCGGTCGAACTCGGTGCGAGCCGTGGCGAGGTGGGGAGCGACCACGGCGCCCAGCCGCTCGGCCCAGACGCCCGGGGCGCTCGAGGTGAACGTCTCCCCGGCGGCGGTCATCAGCTCCAGGTCCACCACGTTGTCCGAGGTGCGGCCGTAGGCCAGGGAGCGCGAGCCGCACGCGTTGTTGCCGATCATGCCGCCGATCGTGCAGCGCGGGTGCGTCGACGGGTCGGGGCCGAAGCGGACGCCGTGCGGCGCGGCGGCCTTCTGCAGCACGGCGTGGACCGTGCCGGGCTCGACCACGGCGGTGCGCGCCTCGGGGTCGACGGACAGCACCTTGTTGAAGTGCCGGGAGAAGTCGAGCACGATGCCGCGCCCCACGGCGTTGCCCGCCACGGACGTGCCGGCGCCCCGGGAGGTCAGCGGCACCCCGGTCGCGCGGGCGACGGCCAGCGCCGCGGCCACGTCGTCCGCGTCGCGCGGGCGGACCACGGCCAGCGGCGGGATCCGGTAGAGCGAGGCGTCCGTCGCATACATCCCCAGGGTGCCGGGATCCGACCGCACCTCGAGCCCGGCCTTGCCGAGGGCTCCCAGCAGCTCGTTCATGCGTAACATGTTACTCGTGCCGTCGCTTGTCCTGCCCCCCGAGGCCCCGACCCTCGCCGACGCCGTCGCCCAGGCCGTGCGCGACGGGGTCGCCGCCGGGGAGCTCGTGCCCGACCGGACGTACTCGGTCTATCAGCTGGCGGAGCTGCTCGGCGTCTCCCGCAGCCCGGTGCGCGAGGGGCTGCTGCGCCTCGCCGAGGCCGGGCTGATCGAGATCCTGCGCAACCGGGGCTTCCGCGTGCTGCCGCCGCGCGCGCACGACATCGAGGAGATCTTCGGCATCCGGCTGGCCCTCGAGCCGCCCGCCGCCCGGCTCGCCGCCGAGCGGGGCACCGCGGCGCAGCACGCCGCCATCCGCGCGGCGCTGGCGACCATGGAGACCGCGGCCGAGCGGGATTTCTGGCCGGCCGACCGGGCCCTGCACGACCTGCTGCTGCGTACGGCCGGGAAGCCCCGCACCGCGGCGCTCGTGGCGGGCCTGCGCAGCACCACCGCGCTGCTCGGCCCGCCGACGACGGCCAGCGGGCGCACGCTGGCGGAGATCCACGCGGAGCACGTACCGCTGGTGTCCGCCGTGCTGGCCCGCGACGGCGCCGCCGCGGAGGCTGCGATGCGCGCCCACCTCGAGGCGACCGGGCAGCTGCTGCTGCGCACGCTCAGTGCCGCAGCAGCTCCCGGCTCTCCGCACCGGAGCTGACGCTGAGCGACCAGCCCGTGCTGGTCGCCGCCGGACGCGCCGCGACGATCCGGGCGCCCGGGCGGCCGGGGCACGGCTGACCGGCCGCGGGCGCCACGGAGGTGCCCGAGATGCCGGCGATCGGCCCGGTCAGCCGGAAGCCGGTGACATTCCGGCCGTAGCCGCCGTCGTCGTGCGTCACGGTGTCGCCCAGCTGATAGCGGCCGAACTCACGGTGGTGCACGACCGGGAAGACGCCCTCGCCGCAGCTGACGGAGTAGGTGTCGTCGGCGAAGAAATGGTGGTCGAACTCGAGGCCGGCGGCCCGTTCGGCCAGCGTCGCGTCGCTCCAGCCGAAAGCGTCGCGAACGTCGGCCGCGCCGACGAATCCGGTCCTGGCCCGCGGGTCATAGGTCACCGCGGCGGCCGCCGGTGTGACGCCCGCCAGGCCACCGGCGAGAACGGCACCGGCGAGGGCGAGGCAGCGCCGAGACATGGGAACTCCTGACGTCGATAGTGATGGTTCCGGACGAACGACCGGGGGCCGCGCTGTGTGCGCGACCCCCGGCCGGTGTTCAGCTTGCTGCGTTCAATTACTTGCGCGGGCCGCGACCGTCGTGCCCACGGCCGTCGTGACCGTGACCGCGACCGTCGTTCCAGTCGTTGCCGCGACCGTCGTGGCCGTTGTGACCGTCGTGGCCGTTGTTGTGACCCCAGCTGTCCCAGTACACGCGGAGCGCGTACGCGGAGCGGAAGTTGTCACGGAGACGGATGCAGCGGTAGTCGTCCCACAGGTCACGACGCTCGCCGCGCCAGCCGGCGACCTCGCAGGCCCGGGCGGACCGGTAGACCCGGACGACGCGGCTGCGCCGCGGCGTCTGAGCCTGCTGCGTGGCGGTCTGCTCGGTCGCGGCCGTGCCGGCGGAGGCCGCCGGGGAGGCCATGGCCGGGCTGACGCCCATTGCCGCGCCGGCGGCGACGGCCAGACCGGCCATCGCCAGGGTGCGCTTCACCATGTTCATGAACATTCTCCTTGGTCGGAGCCGTACCGAGTCCGATTAGCCCGGATTCGTCTGACTCGTCATGAAAAACGGCTATTGCCGGGGTCGGTAACGGCTCCGGTGATCTCCAATTTCGGTTTCTGCGCGACCCCGCGCCGATGCGACCTTTCGGGCAATTGCCCATGCCCCTTCGACGGAAGGCTTTCGGGTGATCTTGAAACGAAAAAGCCGGACCACCGGCGTCCGATCGCCGGGGCGCTCTTCGTAGCAAGGTGGAAAGGCACCCACCGCACGACAGGGAGACCATCCGATGGCGCAATACCTGATTTCCGTGCTCGACGTCGCGTCCGGCACGGCGACCGACGACGAGATGACCGCGATCGACGCCTTCAACGACCGGCTGCGGGCCGGGGGCCACTGGGTCTTCGCGGGCGGGCTGGCCGAGCCCGCCACGGCCACGGTCGTCGACGGCCGCGGCGGCGAGCCGGTGGTCACCGACGGGCCCTATGTGGAGACCAAGGAGTACACCGCCGGCTTCTGGATCGTCGAAGCCCCGCACTTCGACGTCGCGCTCCGGCTGGCCGCCGAGGGATCGGAGCACTGCAACCGCCGGGTCGAGCTCCGGCCGTTCCTGTAGTGGGCACGCCCGTCGCCCGGGTCCACCGGCAGGAATGGGCCCGGGTCGTCGCGGCCCTCGCCCGCCGCTTCGGCGACCTCGACCTCGCCGAGGAGGCGGCCGCGGAGGCGTTCGCGGTCGCCGTCGAACGCTGGCCCCGCGACGGCGTGCCGCCCAACCCCGGCGCCTGGCTCACCACCACCGCCGTCCGCAAGGCCGTCGACCGCCTGCGCCGCGAGGCGAAACGTGCGGAGAAACACCGGGAGGCCCTCATGCTGTCCGGCCCGCCCGAGCCGCTGGGCGCCATCGACGACGACCGGCTCCGGCTGGTCTTCACCTGCTGCCATCCGGCCCTCGCCATGGAGGCCCGGGTGGCGCTCACCCTGCGGATGGTGGGCGGGCTCACCGTCGCCGAGATCGCCCGCGCGTTCCTGGTCCAGGAGGCCACGATGGGCCGGCGCATCACCCGCGCCAAGGACAAGATCAAGATCGCCCGGATCCCGTACGGGGTCCCGCTGGCCGACGACGTCCCCGCGCGCGTCACCGGGGTCCTCGCCGTGCTCTACCTGGTCTTCAACGAGGGTTATCTGGCCTCGGCGCCGGGCGGGGACCCCGTCCGCGGCGACCTGACCGCCGAGGCGATCCGGCTCACCCGGCTCGTCCACGACCTGCTGCCCGGCGACGGCGAGACCGCCGGGCTGCTGGCGCTGATGCTGCTGACCGAGGCCCGCCGCGCCGCCCGCGTCTCGGACACCGGCGAGCTCGTGCCCCTCGACCGCCAGGACCGTACCGTCTGGGACCGCACGCTCATCGCCGAGGGACACGCCCTGGTCCGCGCCAGGATCGCCGGCGGCGAGCCGCCCGGCCGCTACCAGCTGCTCGCCGCCGTCAACGCCGTCCACACCGACGCCCCGGACGTGCGCGACACCGCCTGGTGGCAGATCCGCGCGCTCTACGACCAGCTGGTACGCCTGGACCCGTCGCCGATCGTGCGCCTCAACCGGGCGGTCGCCGTCGCCGAGCTGGACGGGCCGGAGGCGGCGCTGGCGGAGCTGGCCGGGCTGCCGCTGGACGGCTATCACGCCTTCCACGCCACCCGGGCCGACCTCCTGCGGCGGCTGGGGCGCGCCGGCGAGGCACGTGCGGCCTACGACCGGGCCGTCGCCCTCGCCACGAACAGCGCCGAGCAGGCCTACCTCTCGCGCCGCCGGGACGAGCTCGCCACGCCGTGACTCGCCGCCCCCTACTCCCCGGGCAGCTCGCCCCAGACGTGCCAGCGGTCGATCGCGACGCGCGCGCTCACCCGGGGGCTTTCCCGATTCGGGTACGGCCGCCCGCCGTACAGCGTCGACAGCCGGTCGATGTCGCGCAGCTCCACGTCGTCGCTGATCTCCACGACGCGGCCCTGGAGGCTGACGTGGGTGTACCAGTTGTCCTCGACGAGGACGGTCAGCGAGACCCGGGGATCCGTGCGCAGGTGCTTGAGGCGGGCGCGCGTCGCGTCGAGGTTGAGCAGGATCCGCCCGTCGTCCTCGAGCAGGTACCACGTGGCGACCGTCACGGGACGGCCGTCGGCCGCGACGGTGGCCATGACGGCGGGGTTCGGCCGCCGCAGGAAGCCGGCGATCTCCGGCGGCAGGGGCTTGTCAGTCATGATCGCCAGTCTAGTGACGCGCCGCGGACGTGATAGATGTCATTCGTCATTTAACCCGGTCCTCCGGCTAAGCTCGCGCGCATGGGACGGGTGTCGAAGGTGCAGGCCGAGGCGAACAGGCAGCGCGTCGTCGAGACAGCGGCCCGGCTCTTCCGCGAGCGGGGCATCGCCGGCGTCAGCGTCGCCGACCTGATGGCCGAGGCGGGGCTGACGCACGGCGGCTTCTACAAGCAGTTCGCCTCGAAGGAAGCCCTCGTCACCGAGGCGCTCCAGCAGGCGTTCACCGAGGCGGTGCTCCCCGCGGAGGGCAGCGGCGACGAGGAGCGGGCGGCCTACGTGGAGCGTTACCTGTCCGCCCAGCACCGGGACCACCCGGCGACGGGCTGCCCGTGCGCGGGGTTCGGCGGCGACCTGGCCCGCGGGCCGCAGGACGCCGCCGTGCGGACCTACGCGCAGGGCGTGGAGGCGTACGCCCGGGCGCTCGGCCCCGCCGGCGAGGGTGACCTGGCCGCCGTGTCCACCCTGGTCGGCGCGATGATCCTCGCCCGCGCGACCCGGGGCACCGAGGTCTCCGACCGGATCCTCGCCGCCGCCCGCGAGGCCCTCCTCCGGCCCTGAGCGGCCCCGCTCAGCGCTCCTCCCGGAAGTCGACGTGGCGGCGCAGGATCGGGTCGTACTTGCGCAGGACGAGACGGCCGGGATCGTTGCGGCGGTTCTTGCGGGTGACGTAGGTGTAGCCGGTGCCGCCGGCGCTGCGCAGCTTGACGATCGGGCGCACGTCCGTGGTGCGGGCCATCAGAGCCGCACCCCCCGCGCCCGCAGCCGCGCGACGACCGCGTCGATGCCGTCGCGGTCGATGATCCTGATGCCGGTGGTGCTGACGTTCAGGCGCACGTGCCGGCCCTCGGACGGCACGAAGTAGCGCCGTCGCTGGATGTTGGGATTCCAGCGGCGGCGGGTGCGCCGGTGGGAGTGGGAGACGGCGTTGCCGAAGCCGGGCTGCTTGCCGGTGACATCACAGACGGAAGACATGGCGGCAACTTTACAATGAAAACCGTTTCCAACAAGATGGGGGCATGACTGATGACCCGGATGTCCGCTCCCGCGTCACGGTGCTCGCCGGCTTCTCGCCCGCGGCCACCGAGGCGGTGACCCGTGCCCTGCTCGCCGGCAGCGACCGCCGGCTGCTCGTGGTGAGCCACGACCTCTCGGGCGTTCGCGAGGGCCTGGTGCACCGCACGGTGCGCACCGCCGCCGGCGTGCTCGACAGCGGACTCACCGAGCTGGTGCACGGCTGCGTGTCGTGCACGCTGCGCGAGGACGTGCTGCCCACCCTCGTACGGCTGAGCAGGCAGCACCCCGGCGACGACCTCCTGCTGGCGCTGCCACCCGCCGTCGAGCCCGAAGCGGTCGCGACGGCCGCGGCCCACACCGTCGTGGACGGCACCGCCGTGCTCAACGCCGTCCGCTTCGACTCCTTCGTCACCGTCGTGGAGGCGACCGCCCTGCTCGGCGACCTGGCCACCACCGACGACCTGCGCGACCGCGACCTGCACGCCGCCGCCGCCGACGACCGCGCGGTGGCCGACGTGGTGAGCCGCCAGATCGAGTTCGCCGACACCCTGGTCCTGTGGGGCACCGCCACCGCCGAGGCCGCCCTCCTGCAGCACCTCGCCCCGTGGGCGGCCCTGGTCCGCATCGGCGAGAGGACCGAGGTCGACTGCCGGGCCCTGGCCGCCCGGGTGCTCCGCACCGCCCGGCACGACCCCGGCGTGCCGGGCATGCCGGAGCGGGCGCTGCAGGGCTACCCGATCGGCATCCACGAGCCGGCAGGCCCGCACGGCGTCACGGCCCTGCTGTTCCACAGCCGCCGCCCGTTCCATCCCCAGCGCCTGAACGACGCCCTCGACGACCTGACCGGCGAGGCCCTGCGCGGCCGCGGCCAGCTGTGGATCGCCAGCCAGGGCGACACCGCCATCGCCTTCGAGTCCGCCGGCGGCGGCCTGCGCCTCGGCAGCCTCGGCCCGTGGCTGGCCGCCCTCCCCCGCGAACGCTGGTCCGAGGCCGCCCCGATGCGCCGCCTGGCCGCCGACGCCGGCTGGGACCCGTACTACGGCGACCGCCGCACGGTGCTGTCGTTCGTCGGCTTCGGCCTCGACACCGAAGCCCTGACGGCCCTGCTCACCGCCTGCCTGCTCACCGACGCCGAGATCGCCGAGGGGGAGGCCGCCTGGCGCCGCCTGCCGGACCCCTTCGCCGGCTGCTTCCCGGCCGCCGTGGCGGCCGGCACCTGAGCGTGCCCCCGCCGCACGCCGTCCCTCGCCGCCCTGCCCGCCTTCCGCCTAACCGCCTTCCGCCTACCCGCGTTCCCGCCCTGCCCGCCCTGCCCACGTTCCGCGTGCGTGCCTTCCGCGTGCGTGCCTTCCGCGTGCGTGCCTTTCCGCCGGGCGCACCTTCCCGCGTCCGCGCCTTCCGCCTGGGGCACCTTCCCGGGTCCGCGCCTTCCGCCGGGCGCGCCTCGGCCCGCCGGAGAGGGTCGGCCCGTCGAGGCAACCTCGGCGGGGCTGTGCGACGTCGAACGGGTGTGACGCATGAGGAGGACTTCCGGCTGTGGAGCGACGAGCTGGGGTGGGACGAGTGGCACCGCGACAGCCACAGCCGGCTGGTCGCCGGGCTGCGTGACCACTTCGACGTGCGCAGCGTCGCCGGCGAGCCGAGTCCGCGGGAGTGGCGGATCCTCATGGCGGCATGCCGGAAAGCGTTGCTGCGGCAGCGGATCCGGACGGCGCTGGTGGTCCTCGGGCTGCTGACCACGGCGGCCGCGGGAGGGCTTGTGTTCGGGGTGGCCTGGTGAGTGTGATGCTCGCATGAGGGCGTTCGCGGTTTCGCGGTGGGGCGAGGATCCATGGTCGGGCGGCTCGTGGAGCCTGATCGGCCGCGACGGGACGCCCGCGGACCGCACGGCGCTGGGCTCCCCGATCGGCAACCGGTTGCGGCTCGCCGGTGAGGCCACGCATGCGACGCGGGCGGGCATGACCCACGGCGCCTACGAGCAGGGAGCCGAGGCCGGCGCCTGGGCCGCCACGCTCGGGCATGCGCGGATCGCCGTGGTGGGCGCCGGGGTCGCCGGGCTGGCCGCGGCCCGGGAGGCGGCCGGGCGTGGACTGAGCGTCGACGTGTGGGAGGCCCGGGACCGCATCGGCGGGCGCGCGGCGGGGATCGACGTGGGCGGCTTCGCGTTCGACCTGGGCGCCAACTGGCTGCAGCAGTACCCCGGCAACGTGCTCGCCCGGCTCGCCGAGGGCCTCGGCCTGACCACCGTACCCACCGACTTCACCGACCCGCTCGTGCTCGCCGTCCCGTCCGGCCGGCAGGGCGATGCGCCGGCGCCCGGAGGCATGGGCGGCGGCGGTGTCCGATCACCGGGGCTTCGCGGCGGCCGTGTCCGATCACTGGGGCCTCGCGCCGGCGCTGGCCGGGCCACCCACTCGTCACGTGCGCTGAAACAGCCGGCACCGGTTCCGGACGAGCTGGAACACGGCCCGGCGGGCGGCGCCGGGACGGACGAGATGGAACACGGGCCCGCGGGCGGCGCCGGGACGGGTGAGCTGGAGCGGGACTTGCGCAGGCGGCTGGCGGGCGCGGCGGAGGGCGCGAGCATCGCCGACGTGGTCGAGGCGTGGCAACGCGATCCGGGGCCGTGGACAGCCCGGGCGATCCGCCGGTTCGCCGACGCGGAGATCGTCATGGACGCCGGCGTGCCGTTGTCGTTCCTCAGCGCCCGGCACGGGTTCGAGCCCGGCGTCGGCGAGGGCGATCGCTGGATCGTCGGCAGTTACCGGCGCCTGGTCGACCATCTCGCCGAGGGGCTGACGATCCGGAGGCGCCGCCCGGTGCGGCGGATTCGGCACGGCGACGACGGGGTGGTGCTCAGCGGCGACGGTGTCTCGGAACGGTTCGACGCGGCGATCGTGACCGTTCCGGTGGGGGTGCTGCGGGCGGGGCGGATCGCCTTCGAGCCTGCGCTGCCGCGGGCGCATGCCGGCGCGCTGGGGCGGCTGGGCATGGGCCGGGTCGAGAAGGTGGTGCTGCGGTGCGAGCGGCGGTTCTGGCCGGTGCACGATTCCGGCTACTACCGCGTGCACGGGCCGGGGGACGGCGACATCAGCGAGTGGCTCGATGCCAGTGCCGCGGACGGCGCGCCGACGCTGGTCGGTCTCTTCGCCGGGCCGTGGCTGGAACCGCTGTGGAACGGCTCGGACGCGGAGGTCGCCCGGCGTGCCATGGACGTCTTCACCACCGCCGTCACCCACCACCGGTCTCAGCCGCGGGGTGGTCGCGGCGCAGGTGCAGCCAGCCGGCCGCGCCCAGGAGGAGGACCAGCCAGAAGGTGACGAGGCGGTGGAGCACCACCACGGCCGCCGCCACGGGCTCGGTGGTGCCGGCGGCCACGAGGGCGGCGGCCATGCTGACCTCGATCAGGCCCACGCCGCCGGGGGTCAGGGGGATCAGCCGGACGACCTGGACGCCGGCGTAGATCATCGCGATGGCGCCCGGGCCGAGCGTGCAGTGGCAGGCGGCGGCCGCGGCGGCCAGGCAGGTCAGGTCCAGCGCCCCTTTGACCGTGCCCACGGACAGGATCGCGGCCCACCGCCGGAGGGGCACCGCGCGCATCGACCGGACGGTTACGGTGACGCCGGTGTGGAATCGTGTTCCCGGAGCGGGCCGGGGAAGGGCGCCGCGCAGACGCCAGCCCGCCGCGGCGACGAGGGCGGCCGCTCCGAGCCACCCGGCCGCCGCGTAGCTGCCGGTGGTGAGCAGCCATCCGGTGGCGGACAGCAGCGCGAGGCCGAGCGCGGACACCAGGCCCGACAGCACGGTCACCGCCGCTGCCACCGCGGGCGGGGCGCCGTACCGGCGGAAGGTGCGGAAGGTGAACGCAGCCGCCACCGCCGATCCGGCCGGCACCGCCAGGCTGATCGCGGCCCCGGTGACCGCCAGCGGGACCGCGCGGCGGCGGGGCAGCCGGACGCCCAGTCCCGCGAGCAGCAGCCGTTCCTGTTCGCCGACCGCGGCCGGGGAGAGCGCACCGGCGATGACGGCCAGCGCGGCCCAGCGCAGGTCGAGGCTCTGCCCGGCGGCAAGGAGGGCGTGGGCGTCAGGCAGCCGGTCGCGCAGCCCGGCCCCGGCGGCCACCACGACCGCGACGCCGAGCGCGGGACGCCCCCACCGCGACAGCGCCGGCGACATCCGGAAGAGGGCGGACACGCGGGGCGGGCGGATGGCGAGGCCGGGACGCGGGGGCGTGCTCACCAGGCCAGGATGGGCTGCCCAGGGGAACATCAGGTGTCCGCGCCCTGAGCGACCCGAGGCGCCGTGGCGGCGTTCCGGTCCTGGTGGCCCGTCACCACCACAGGGTCAGGACGACGCCGAAGGGCAGCAGCACGACGACGAGGGCGGCGCACCAGGCCAGCGCCGGCGGGACGCGCGGGCGCAATTGGCGTACGAGCGGGATGTTGATCGCGAAGAAGACCGGCACGAGCACCATGGCCGCGACCAGCAGACCCATCGCGACGATCCCGGCCTCGTCGGTGTCGATCTCCAGGGGCGCGGGCTGCCCGCCGACGGAGGCGTAGGTGTGGTTCGTGCCCGGGGCGTAGGGGCCACTGCTCGCGTACGCCAGCAACGACAGCGCGCCCGTGAGCGGACAGATGGCGAACACGCCCAGGATCGCGTTGAGACCGATCAGTCGCGTCACGAGAGCTCCCCGGAGAGGATGGCCCGGACCCGGGCCATCTCGGCGGCGTCGTCCGGATCGGGCACCTGCCCGGCGGCCGTGAACGCGGCGCCGGCGGCCTCGAGCGCCCGCGCCGCCCGGGCGTGATCCCCGTCGGCGGCGGCCAGTGCCGCGTCGGCGATCGCCTCGTACTGCTCGCCGATGCCGCGGCTGTGGGCGAACAGCTCGCGCGCTCTGCCGGGGTTGCCCAGATGCAGTTCGGTGAACGCCAAGTTGTACAACTCGGTGCGGACAGTCCCGTCCCGGCCGAGTTCCCGGTTGAGCGCGATGCTCTCCTCGTACCGGTCGCGGGCCGTCGCATGGTCGCCGGACATCCGGGCCGCCGCGGCCAGCACGTGCCGGGGACGCTCCTCCAGGGAACGGTCCCCGGCACGCAGGGCGACACCGAGCGCGGCCCTCGCGAGCTGCTCCGCCCGGGGCAGGTCGTCGCCGCGCAGGGCGACGCGGGCCAGCGCGTACAGGGCCTCGACCTCGGCGGCCGGCTCGCCCGCCGCCCGCGCCCGGGCCGCTTCGGCCTCGGCCAGCCGCTGCACCCCGGCGGTGTCGCCGCGCCGGAAGGCCGCCCTCGTCTCGTCCGCGAAACTCATCGCCGGCCCGCCCTCGTCTCGTCCGCGAAACTCATTGCCGGCCCGCCCTCGTCTTGTCGGCGAAGCTCATGGGCCGCCACTCTAGGCGTCGCGGGCAACGTCAGGCGGTGCCGGCAACGTCAGGCGGTGCGGGCAACGTCAGGCGGTGCGGGCAACGTCAGGCGGTGCGGGCAACGTCAGGCGGTGCCGGCAACGTCAGGCGGTGCCGAAGACCTTGTCCTGGCACTCGTCGACCTTCTTCATCTGCGGGTCGGGCGGCAGGCTCTCGAAGGCGAGGAAGCCGTCGTCCTCCCAGGCGTCGATCCCGTACGAGCGCACGCACGTCACCCAGTCGCGCAGCTTGTCGGGATACGCGGGGTCGAGGCGCTTGGCCCGCTGCCAGATCTCCTCGGGTTCCTTGTCCTGGCAAGCCTTCCTGGCCTTCTTGCGCTTCGCCTCCGCGCCGGGGCCGCCCTCCCGTGCGGCGGCGACGGCAGCGGGGGCGGCGCCGCTCTCGGCACCGTGCTTCAGGGTGTAGTCCGGGTCGCCGTTGGCCACCATGCAGTCGATGAAGATCTGGTACAGGCGGTCCTCCTCCGCCGACGACGTGTCGGTACGGATGAGCGGGCGCTCCGCCGGGGCGCTGGGCGACGCGGAGGGCGCGACGCTGGCGAGAGAGGCCACCTCGCCGCCGCCGGAGGAGTCGGAGGAGGACGGAGGCGGCGCCGCCTCACTGCACGCGGCCAGGGAGAGACACAGCGCTGGAACAAGAAGAAACCGCACCGGAACAACCTTTCAGACGGAGGCAAGAGCGGCGGTCGGCGTGAGCCGGGCCGCGCGGACGGACGGGTAGACGCCGGCGATCACGCCGACCAGGACGGCGCCGCCGAGGGCCGCGCCGACCGTGCTGAGCGGGACGACGAGCGGCCAGTCGTGCTGCCACGCGTACGCGGCGGTGGCGGCGATGCCGAGCGCCGTGCCGGTGAGCCCGCCGAGGCCCGAGAGCACGACCGACTCGGTGAGGAACTGGGCGCGGATCTGGCCGCGGTTCGCCCCCAGGGCACGGCGGAGCCCGATCTCCGGGCGCCGCTCGAGCACGGAGATCACCATCGTGTTGGCCACCCCGATGCCGCCGACCAGCAGCGCCACCAGGGCCAGGCCGAGGAAGAGCACGGAGAACGTACGCTCGGCGGACCGCTTCGCGGCGAGCGCGTCCGACGGCAGCGAGACCTGCACGTTGGCCGGGTTGTCGGGATCCACGGTGGCTGGCAGGACGCCGCGCACCGCCTCCACCGACGGCTCCTCCGCCCGGACGTAGAGGACCGTCGGATAGCCGTCGAAGCCCAGCTGCTTCTCCGCGGCCGTCCAGCTGACCAGCACCGACCGGTCGATCTCCGGCGACAGGGTGGTGGGCGCGAGGATGCCGACGACGCTGAACCACGCGTCACCGATGATCACCTGCGGCGGCGGGCCGGGTGGCAGGGTCGCGATGCCGAGGCGGGCCGCGGCGACCGCCCCCAGGACCACGGTCGGGAAGGTGTCGGGCAGCCGGCCCGCGAGCAGCGACACCTCCAGCGTGCCGAGGAGTTCGGGCTGGGCGGCGAGGACGGTCAGGCCGGAGCCGTCGCGGGGGTCGGTGCGGTCGTTGCGGCGTACGACGGTGTTGGTGTTGGCGACCGCCGCGACGCTGATGACCGGGCCGATGCGGCGCACCATCGCGGGGGCCTCGCGGGGCAGGCGGGCGGGCTCGTCGCCGGTGCGCGGGGCGGTGGTGACCTGCAGCAGGTTGGGCCCCAGCGCGGCGAGCTCGGCCATGAGGGCGCGTTCGCTGGACGCCGGGATGCCGGTCACCACGACCATCGTCGCGATGCCGACGGCGATGCCCAGCGCGGACAGCACGGCGCGCATCTTGCGGATCCGCAGGCCGACCGTGCCGACGGCGAGCAGATCGACGACGTTCACGACCCCGCCCGTACGGTGTCCGCGACGATCCGCCCGTCGCGCACCTCCACCCGGCGGGGCAGCCGGGCCGCGATGTCCCGGTCATGGGTGATGATCGCGATGGTCGCGCCCTCCGCGTGCAGCCGCGTGAACAGGTCGAGCACCGCCCGGCCGTTCGCGGTGTCGAGCGCTCCGGTGGGCTCGTCGGCGAGCAGCAGGTCCGGCTCGTTGACGATCGCGCGGGCGATGGCGACCCGCTGCCGTTCGCCGCCGGACAGCTCGTGCGGCCGGTGCCTGAGGCGGTGGGCGAGCCCGACCCGCTCGAGCGCGGTCTCCGCCATCGCCCGCCGGCGCCGCCGCGGGACACCGGCGTAGAGCAGGCCGGTGGCGACGTTGTCCGCCGCGCTCATCCCGTCGGTGAGGTGGAACTGCTGGAACACGAAGCCGAGCCGGCGGCCGCGCAGCGCGGACAGGCGGCGGTCGCGCAGCCGGCCCGCGTCCTGGCCGGCGAGCTCGACGGTGCCGCGGGTGGGACGGTCGAGCGTGCCCATGATGCTCAGCAGCGTGGACTTGCCGGACCCGGACGGTCCGACGATGGCGACCAGCTCGCCCTCGGCGATGGTGAGCGACACGTCGTCGAGGGCCGTGACGCCGCCGGGATAGGTGCGGCTGACGTGGCGCAGGGACAGCACGGCGGTCACGAGGTGGTCACCACCCGCAGGCCCGCGCGCAGCCCCGCGCCGCTCACCTCGACCATGCCCTTGGCGAAGAGCCCGGTCTCCGCCTGCACCAGGCTGCCGTCCGGCAGCTGCAGGGCGTACCCGCCCTCCTGCAGCGCCAGCAGGGCGTTCACCGGCACGGTCAGCACGCCCTTGCGGCTCTCCCCCGGTACGCGCACCTCGATGCTGCCGCCGTCGAGCCGCCCCGCCGCATCCGGGTCGTCCAGCGTCACGGTGATCGCCACCTGCTGCTGGCCGCCCGGGTCCTCGCCGGGCTGCGCCACCGTCGCGATCGCCCCGATCCGGCCGGTGGACTCGGTGCCGTCGGGCATCCGCAGCCCCACCTTGTCGTCCTCGTCGAGCGAGCCGGCCTCGTCCGGCGACGCCTGCACGGTGACGACCTTCCTCGTCGGCGTGACGGTCATCAGCTCCGCCGCGGCGGCGTCTCCTGGAACAGCGGAAACCGATTCCACCCGGACGGCGGCGGGCAGCACCGCCACGTCGCCGACCTCCAGCTTGCCGTCCTCGGGCATGCCGGTGTCCCGCTGCCAGCGCTTGATCGCCGCGAGAAGGGCGGCGGTCAGGACGTCCTCACCCTTCCGCACGTCCTTCTTGCCGACGGTGAGGGGCTGCACGCCCGTGGCGTAGCCCAGCGCCTTGAGGTTGCGGTTGACCATGGCGACGTCGCGGCCGGTCGTGTCCTTGGCGGCGAGGGTGCGGTAGAGCGGCGGGCTGCCCAGGAACAGCGGCACCGGTGCATCGTTGACGCGGTAGAGCACCCCGCCGCGCTTGACCACCTTGCCGGTCTTGGGCAGCCACGTCACGACCCCGGCGGCGGCGCCCTTGACCACGCGCGGGGCGCCGTAGCCGAGGGTGCCGCCGAGCGTGCTGCTCGTCGACAGGTCGCCCTTGGTGATCTCGACCGTCTCGACCGCGATCTTCTCGGCCGTCGGCGTCTTCCGCGCGCCGGCGTCCCTGGTCAGCACGACGGCAGCCGTCCCCGCGGCGGCGAGCACCACGACGGCAACTGACACTTGTTTGAGCACGGCGACGATCCTGCCGACCGATTGACAAGAAGTTGTCAGGGTTGCTGCGGCTCTTATAGTCGGGCTCGTGTCTGCTCATGTGCTGGTGGCCGAGGACGACGTGAAGCATGCGGAGGTTCTGCGCCGCTACCTGGAGTCGGCGGGCCATCGCATCACGGTCACCCACGACGGTCCCACGGCGCTCGCCGCCGCCCGCCGGATGCATCCGGACCTCGTACTCCTGGATGTCATGCTGCCCGGGATGGATGGCATCGAGCTGTGCGGGATCCTGCGCCGCGAGTCGGCCGTCCCGGTGCTCATGCTCACCGCCCGGACCGGCGAGGAGGACCTGCTCCTCGGTCTGGGGCGCGGCGCGGACGACTACCTCACCAAGCCCTACCGGCCGCGGGAGCTGCTCGCGCGGATCCAGACGCTGCTGCGCCGGGTCCGGCCCGCCGCCGCCGACGTCCTGCGCGCCGGTCCCGTCACCGTCACGCTGGACAGCCGCGAGGTGCGTGCCGGGGACCGGCCGGTCGAGTGCACGCCCGACGAGTTCGCGATCCTGGTGGCGCTGATGCGCCGGCCCGAGCGGGTGCTCACCCGGGCCGCCCTGCTGGAGCAGACCAGCGGCGCCGGCCGCGAGTCGACGGAACGCACCATCGACACGCACATCTCCAACCTGCGCCGCAAGCTGGAGCCGAATCCGCGGCGGCCGGTGCTGCTGCTGACCGTCTACGGCGTCGGATACAAGATGGCCGGCTCCGGATGAGCGCCGTGCCGCTGCACCGCAGCCTGCTGGTGCGCCTGCTCGCCGCGTCCGTCCTCATCGCCCTGTGCGCGATCGCCGCCACCGCCTGGCTCTCCGTCCAGCTCACCAAGCGGGCCGTCACGCACGAGCAGAGCCGGACGCTCTCCGCCGACACCGACATCTACGACGCCCTCATCGAGTACGCGGCGACGCACGACTCGTGGGACGGCGCCGGCGGCACGATCACGCGGCTCGGCGACCTCACGCGCAGCCGGATCGCGCTGACCACCCCCGGCCGTACGCTGATCGCGGGCTCCGCCCCGGACGCGGCCGACGCCGTCGCGGTCTCCGAGGTGCCCACCGCCACCGTGGACCCGCTGTTCCTCGACCCCGGCATCGCCCGCGTCTCCGGCGGCCGCATCGACCCGCGCGCGGTCGGCCCCTACCGGCTCACCGCCGGCGAACAGCGCACGCTCCGCGAGGCCGCCGAGAAGCAGATCAACTGCCTCGCCGCGTACGGGATCCAGGCCGAGATCATCGGGACCCCCAGCGGCCGCCCCGCCGTCCGCCAGATCAGCGCCGGGGTCCCCGCCGGCTGCCCGGCCCCGGAGCTCACCACGCCCGTCGCCTCCGAGCGCCGGCCCCTGCGCGACTTGTCGGCGCGCATGGCCGAGTGCGGTGCCACGGCCACGGTCACGCCGCAGTTCACCGTCGCCGGCGCGAGCGACAACGGCATCCGGATGTGTCTGGACGAGGCTCGCCGGGCCCAGCTGCGGCCGTACGTGGCCCCGCCCGCCCTGCTCTTCGTCACCGGCCGGGTCGTCCCGGCGCCGTCGGTGGACCTGTCGCCCGGCAACCGGTTGCGCATCGCGGGCACCGCCGCCGCCGTCCTGGTCGTGGCCTGCGCGGTCACCGTGGTCGCCGGCCTGCGGCTGGTCCGGCCCCTGCGCGCGCTGACCGACGCCGCCCGCCGCCCGGTCGAGTCCCAGCGGGCCGTGCCGGTGACCACGCGCGACGAGATCGGCTACCTGGCGACCGCCTTCAACGACCTCGCCGAGCGCCGGCGGGCCGTGGAGCACCAGCGCCGCGACATGGTCAACGACATCGCCCACGAGCTGCGCACCCCGCTGACGACCATCCGCACGTGGCTGGAGACCGCCCGCGACGGCGCCGTCCGGGTCGACGCCGAGGTGCTCGACCTGCTGGTGGAGGAGTCGATCCAGCTGCACCACGTGATCGACGACCTGCGCGACCTCGCCGCGGCGGAGGCGGGCAGCCTGCGCGTGCACCCCTCCCCCACGTACGTGAAGGACCTGATCGAGCAGGTCCTGGACGCGCACCGCACCGCCGGGGTCGCCCTCGCCCTGGACGCCGCCGCGGACCCCGAGGTGGCGGTCGATCCCGTGCGCCTGCGCCAGATCGTCGGCAACCTGGTCTCCAACGCCGTACGCCACACCCCGCCCGGCGGCACGGTCACCGTCCGACTCACCCTGCACGACTCCCGCCTGCGCATCGCGGTGACCGACACCGGCACCGGCATCAGCCCCGCCGACCTCCCGAAGGTCTTCGACCGCTTCTGGCGCGCCGACACCTCCCGCACCCGGGCCACCGGCGGCAGCGGCCTCGGCCTGCCCATCGCCCGCCAGCTCGCCCGCGCCCACGGCGGTGACGTCACCGCCACCAGCACCCCGGGAACCGGTTCCACCTTCACCGTCGACCTGCCGGTTCAGGAGTTCGGGGGCTCCGCCGCGCGGGAGTAGCGGGCGGCCAGGTGGGCGAAGGCGCTGCGCAGCTCGGGCGGCCCCTCGACCTCGATGTCGGCGTCGAAGCGGCCGATCGCGGCAGCCAGGGCCGGCCACGACCAGGAGCCGAGGGTGAGGCGGCAGCGGCCGGGGGCGAGCTCCTCGACGACGCCGTCGGCGGTGTACTGGGCGATGGTGGCCGCGGGCGCGTGCAGGACGACGACGCCCTCGCACGGCCAGCGGGAGCCCTCCGACGAGCCGCGGAACTTGCCGGCGACGTAGGTGGCGACGTCCGGGGCGGGCAGGTCGCGGGGCGTGAAGCGGGGGCCGTTGGGCGTGCGCAGGAGCATGCGGTCCAGCCGGAAGATGCGCCAGTCCGCGCGGTCGAGGTCCCAGGCGACCAGGTACCAGCGGCCGTCCCAGGTGATCAGGTGGTGCGGCTCGGCGCGGCGGGGCGGGCGGTCGGACTCGGCGCCGTAGTCGAACCTGAGCACCTCGCGGGCGTGGACGGCGGCGCCCACGGCGAGCAGCAGCGATGCGTCGACCGGGGCGGCCGGACGGGTGGTGGGGCGTTCGACCACCGTGACCTGGAGGGCGTTGATGCGGTGGCGCAGGCGGGCGGGCATGACCTGGCGGACCGTGGTCAGCGCCCGGGCGGCCGCCTCCGCGATGCCGTTGCCCGGCGTCGTGGCCGCGACCTGCAGGGCGACGCTGAGGGCCACCGCCTGCTCGTCGTCGAAGAGCAGCGGCGGCAGTTCCGTGCCCGCGCTCAGCCGGTAGCCGCCGTCGGGACCCTTGACCGCGGCGATGGGATACCCGAGCTCGCGCAGCCGATCCACGTCGCGCCGGACCGTACGCAGGCTGATGTCGAGCCGGTCGGCGAGCACCGTGCCGGGCCAGTCGCGCCGGGCCTGCAGCAGTGACAACAGGGCGAGCAGGCGCGCGGAGGTCTTCGGCATGCGACCCATGGTGCCCGGTGCAGCGGTCACTTCCTGGCACCTACTGCAGCGTGTTCCGCCGGTCGCCCTCCGAGTTTGTTCCGGTTTCGTGCAACCTCGTGCCGCTATGGGGCCGTCATGCCTCCGAGCGCGGCCCGGCGCTCGCCCGACGGCGAAGGGATGCACACGGATGCCCGGATGGATACCGCGTCGACCCGCCTGGCTCCCCGGCGCACCGAAGTGGTGGCTGCGGGTGCCGCGGTGGGCCCGGCGGACGACGGCCGGACTCGTGGTGGCCACGCTCGCCTTCGCCGCCGCGGCTGCCGGCTACGTCGTGAGTGTCGATCTGCCGCCGGATCCGGTGCCCCCGCAGGCCTCCGTCGTCTACTACCGCGACGGGCGCACGGTGCTCGCCCGGGTGGGCACGACCGATCGGACCGACGTGCCGCTCGGCAAGGTGCCCGTACCGGTGCGGCGGGCCTTCCTGGCGGCCGAGGACCGCGGCTTCTACGACCACTCGGGCGTCTCGGTGCGCGGCCTGCTGCGGGCGCTGTGGAGCAACATCGCCCACGACGACGGGCAGGGCGCGTCCACCATCACGCAGCAGTACGTGCGCAACGCCTACCTCACGCAGGAACGCACCGTCAGCCGCAAGGCCAGGGAGGCGGCGCTCGCGCTCAAGGTGGAGCACCGGTTCAGCAAGGACGAGATCCTCGAGCGCTACCTGAACACCATCTATTTCGGGCGCGGTGCGTACGGCATCGAGGCCGCCGCCCGCGCCTTCTTCGGTACGGGCGTCGACAAGCTGACCGCCGGCCAGGGCGCCGTCCTCGCCGCCATGGTGAAGGACCCGACGATCGGCGACCCGGCCGTCGACCTCAGGTGGGCGCAGAACAGGTGGAAGTGGATCCTGCGCGCCATGGCCGAGGCGGGCTGGCTGCCGGCGGCCGAGCTGTCCCAGCCGTACCCGGAGGTCGCCGCGAAGTCCGTCACCGCGAGCACCGTCGGCGGCCCCGCCGGGCTCGTCACCGACCGGGTCGAGAGCGAGCTCGCCGCCGCGGGCATCAGCCGCCAGCAGGTCCGCACCGGCGGGCTGCAGATCCGGACCACGATCGACGCCACCGCCCAGGCCGCCGCCACCAGCAGCATCGCCGACGCGCTGCGCGGCCAGCCGGACGAGCTGCGGACCGCCCTGGTGGCCGTGGACCCGGAGAGCGGCGCCGTGCGCGCGTATTACGGCGGCAACCGCGGCAGCGGCTACTTCGACGACGCGCTCGCGCCCCGGCCGCCGGCGTCCACGTTCAAGCCGATCGTGCTCGCGGCGGCCGAGGAGCGTGGCATCGGTTTCAGCTCGTTCTACGACGGCAGCTCGCCCCGGCTCTTCAAGGACCGCGGCGGGGCACCGCTCTACAACCAGGACAACCTGCAGTGTCCGATGTGCTCGCTCGACACGGCTATGGTGCACTCGCTCAACACGCCGTTCTACGCGCTGGCCGAGCAGATCGGGGCCGGCGCCGTCGCGGACCTCGCGCACCGGCTCGGCGTCCCCGAGCAGTACGGCAAGCAGGACACGCTCGTCGACGTCAAGGGCGAGCCCCAGCCCGGCAGGACCCGCCCGGACATCGCGCTGGGCCGCTATCCGGTCGCCCCGGCCGACCTCGCCACCGCGTACGCCACTCTGGCGAGCGGGGGCCGGCGCGCCGACCGCTACTTCACCGACTCCGTCACGCGGGCCGACGGCTCGCCGCTCTACCGCCACGAGGGCACCTCGGCGCGGGTGCTCTCGCCGGAGGTGGCCGCGGACCTGGGCGCCGTCCTAGCCAAGGTCGTCGAGCACGACGGCGAGGTCCCCGGGGTGCACGCCGCCGCCAAGACGGGCACCCAGCAATGGGGCGACACCACGGACACCTCCGACGCCTGGACGGCCGGCTGGGCCCACGGGCTCGCCGCGGTCACCTGGGTCGGCCGCGACAAGCCGGGCGCCATCCGGACGAAGGACGGCAAGGCGATCAACGGCGACGGGATGCCGTACGAGATCTGGAAGGCCTTCCTCGCCCGGGCCCTGCGCGGCGCCACGCCGGAGCCCCTCGCCCCCGCCGCGAACGTCGGGCGAGCCGCCCGCGGTGAGCCGCTGGCCACCCTCTCCCCCGAGGCGCTCGTCGCCTTCAAGAAGGCGGGCGGACCCAACGTCGTCTTCCCGGGACCCCGCCGCGGCGATCAGGTGGACAAGTCCAAGGCGACCGGATCCTGGCCGCAGCGCGTCAACCGGCTCACCAAGGCCCTCGACTCCTACGCGAACGGCGTGCCGGACTTCGCCGTCTCGGTGGTCGACAGCAGGACCGGGCGACGGTACGACTACCACGGCGACCGGGAGTTCCTGGCCGCCAGCGTCATCAAGGTCGAGGTCCTGGCCGCGCGGCTCCTGCAGGGCCCGGCCCTCGGCGCCACCGAGCGCGCCCGCGCCCGCAAGATGATCGTGGCGAGCGACAACGACGCCGCCAAGAAGATGTACGCGGCCGTCGGCGGCGCCGGTGGCCTCGCCGCCGCCCTGGACCAGTTCGGGCTGCAGGACACCACCCCGGCCGCCTCCTCGGGGCTGAGCGGCACGACGGCCAAGGACCAGACCCGGATGCTGCTCGCCCTGCGGGACGCCGGCAGCCCGCTCGGCAAGACCTCCCGCGACTATCTGCTGGGGCTCATGGCGTCGGTCAACGCCGACCAGACCTGGGGCGTCAGCGCCGCCGCCCTCGACGGGGAGAGCGTGGCCCTCAAGAACGGCTGGCTGGCCCGCGCGGAGGACGACAACCGCTGGATCATCAACAGCACCGGCCGCATCACCGGCGAGAAGACCGACGTCTCGATCTCGGTCCTCTCCCACGGCCACGCGAGCCGGGCGGGCGGCATCGAGGTCGTCGAGCACGTCGCCGCGCTGACCCGCAGCTATCTGGGCTGGTAGCCCGCACCGACCCCCGCCGGCGTCCCGTGCCCCCGTGCGACGCCGGCGG
>NZ_JAUQWH010000124.1 GCF_030757795.1 Actinoplanes oryzae | reverse complement strand
ACAGAAAGAAACCGAAGAAGTCAACCAACCCCCGGCCCCGCCGCACCGGTTAAAAACCAAGCTAGGGCTGGCCGCGCTCACCGTGCTCATCGAACGCACCGACAAGATCAGCAGCAGCGACGCGGACCTGCTGGCGGCGATCATCGGCCAGGTCGACCTCGCCGACCAGCGCGGGCAGCAGAGCGGGGACGGACATGGCAGAAGCGGCTCCGCCGCCGACGGCGGCACAGATCCAGGCGGCCCGGGCCCGGGTGGCCCTGGACCGGAAGATGCGCAGGACGTCGCCTGACTGGCTGATCGCCCTGGCCGCCGCTTCCCCGGGCGGGGCCCCACCGGCTGCCCCGACCTCGCTGCGGTCCGTGCCGAGCAGGTACAGCGGGCGCGCCCTCGCGCGGGTGCCCGACGAGCCGATGCGCGGCGGCGACGTCGCGGAGTTGCAGTCGCAGCTGATCGCGCTGGGCTACGACGCCGAGGTGGGCCCGGTCGACGGCGTCTTCGGCGCCCGGACGGAAGCCGCGGTGCGCCGCTTCCAGACCGACTACGGCGCCCTGAACGACGGGGTGTACGGGCGGGTCAACCGGCGCGTCATGAGCTTCCTCCGGCAGCAGAACGTCGGGCGCGACCGGCCCGCGACGGTCCAGCAGAGACATCTGATCAGCTTTATCGTGCAGGCCCAGCACACCGGGCTGCTGCTCATCGACCTGGTGTCCGACGGCGCCCGGCCGCCCACGCCCCGCGGCGAGTACGCGGACCGGATCAAACGCGAGCTCGGGGAGGCGCTGGAGCAGCGGATCCAGGAGTTCACCGGCATGCAGAGCTGGCTGTTGCACGGGCCGGAGTTCCGCAACAACGCCCACCAGCTGGCGTCCTTCGCGAACAACATCGACGCCGAGCTCTACATCGCGGTCAGCCTCGCCAACGAGCCGGAGGAGGGCCCCGGCTGCCGGGTGTCCTACTTCGGCACGAGCGAGGACACGTACTCGCACGTCGGCAGGCCGCTCGCCGAGATGGTCCACCGCCGGGTGCTGGCCGAGTCCGGGGCGGGGGACCGCGGGCTGCGGGCCGAGTCCTCGGTGCTGTTCGAGCAGGCCCACGTGCCGACCGTACGGGTGGAGTTCGCCAACCTCGCGCACCCGGCGGACCGCGCGCTCCTGCGCTCCGGGGTGTCGTACCTGGACAAGGTGGCCACCGGGATCGCCCGCGGCATCCGGGCCTTCTATCTGCTCGGCCAGCCGGACGCCGGCCCCGGCGCGGGCACCTTCGCCCAGCTGTCGTTGCGCCGGGGGCACGAGACCCGGTGACGCCCGCGCGACGCCCCGGTGTGACGCGCGTCGCGAGGGCTGCCCCTCTGGTACGCGGACACGGGGCTGCGCGCGGTGGACGGGATGACGACAATGGATCTGTGAGCGATCGATCACCGAGTGTCGTCCGGGAGGGGCTGGACGCGGTGGTGCGGGCGCGGCTGGCGTGGCCGGCCGGACAGAGCCCGCCGATCCTGCTCGTCGGGGCGCCGGCCGGGGGCGGGAAGACGACGTTCCTGCGGCAGGTCGAGGAGGTCACCGAGCAGCTGCACGCCGCGTACGTCGATCTGGCCGCCGGGCGCCTGGCCGCCGCCGGGACCGCCGCGCCCGGGCGGTCGCCGGTCGCCGCCCTGCTGACCGTGCTCGTGTACGAGCTGATGGGCCACCGGGCGAACCTGCGCCGCCTCAGCTTCCCCCGGTACGTGCTGGGGCTGCTCGCGCTGCAGCCGGTGCCCAGCGATCGGCGGGACGTGACGCGCCGCACGGTGCAGCGCCTGCTCGATGATCAGAAGCGGCCGAAGCTGCCCGAGGACGTGCGCGAGCTCGCCGCGGCGGCCGCCGATGCGGTGGCCGGGGCGCTCGGGACGACCGCGGCGGGCGTGGGTGACGTCCTCGTGTCGGCCCTGACCTCCGGTCTCAGCCGGCGCCGGACCGCCGGGGAACGGTGGTGGGCGCAGCGGGGCCGGCCGGCCGCCGACGTGCTGGTCGAGCTGAACAGCCGGATCCACGAGGGGCCCGCCTCGCACCGCTGGGCGCAGTCGCAGGAGCTGCTGGTGCGCGCCTTCCTGGCGGACCTGCGGGCGAGCTACGCCGAACGGTGGTGGCGGCCGTCGGACGACTTCACCACGGTCGTGCTGCTGGACAATGTGGAGCACGGCGCCGGCTGGGAGCTGCTCGACCTGATCGCGCGGGTGCGGCGGGAGACGCCCGAGCCCGACCCGCTCACCGTGATCGCCGCGGCCGGCGCGCCGTGTGGGTCCTTCACCTTCGACGGTACGGACTCCGCGCGCGCGGGCGGCGAAGCCCCTCCGGGCCCGGACCGAGCCGGGGCCGGCGTCGACCCGCGGCCGTTGCCCGGGCTGACCGTCGCGGAGACCGCCCTGCTCGCGGAGCAGCACGACGTGCGTGACCCCGCGGTGGTGGCGGCGCTGCACCGGCTCACCCGCGGCCACCCCGGCGGGCTGGTGTGGCTGCTGCGCCACGATCCCACGCTGGCCGCGCTGCGCCAGGACGAGCCCGGCCCGGACGGCGTGCGCCCCGCCGCCCGCCTGGTGGCGGAGCTGCTGCCGCGCCTGGCCGGCCCCGACGGCACGACGCTGCGCCGGCTCGTGCACACCTCGGCGGCCGACCGGCTGACGGCGACGACGGAACACGTGGCGACCGAGGGGACCGGGCTCGAGCTGGACTTCGTCCCGTTGCGGACCGCGCTGGTCGGGGGGCTGTGGGCGTACGCGCAAGGGGACGGCGGCGGGCCTGCCGAGCTGCACCCCTTCCTGCGCCGCGTGCTCCTGCTGCGGCTGCAGGCCGAGCCGGCCGCGTGGGAGGCGACGCACCAGCGCCTGCAGCTGCATCACGAGCACCGCTACGACCGCGACCGGGCGCGCTACCACGCCCTCGCCCGCTGCCGGATCGACGAGGTGACCACGGCGCTGTACGAGCTGCTCAGCGATGACGCGAAGGGCTGGCTGGCCGCCTTCGACGCCACGGTGGCGGCGCCCAACCCGCTCTCCGGGCCGCTGCCGGCCGAGCCGGACACCCTGGTCGAGCCGGTACGCCGGACCGCGCCCGCGCTGATCTACCCCCTCGCCCGGCTCGTGGCCGGCGAGTGGCTGCGCGCGGACCCGCTCGGCCCCGGCGGCCCGCGGCTCGACGCCTACGTCCGCCGGCGCTACGGCGACGTCGCCGCCCAGGTGGCGCGCAGCCATCCGGCCCTGTCCGAAGCCCTGTACGCCCGGCACGAGGAGCTGCCCGGATGACCAGCCCTGTGGTTCCCCGCAACAAGTGGCTGCGCCCGCTGCTGGCCGCCGGGGCGGTGCTCGCCGTCTTCGCGGTCGCCGGCATCGTGCTGGCCCTGCGCTGGAACGCCGCGCACTGCGACGGCCGCGCCATCGCCCGCACCGACGACAACCCCGGCGAGTGCGTGGGCGTGTCGGACGGCGGCTACCTGTTCACGCTCGGCGCGTCCGGCGAGGTGCCCGGGCTGCTCGAGTACCAGCGGCTGATCGCGGCGGAGAACGAGGCGGTCACCGACCCCGCGTACCGGACGATCGCGCTCGTGCTGCCGATGCCGTGGGCCGGGCGGGGCGTGGTCAGCGACGAGCACATCGTCCACCAGCTCGCCGGGGCGTACGCGGCGCAGGTGCAGGCCAACGAGGGCAACAACGGCGCCGGCACGCCCAAGATGAAGCTCTACATCGCCAACATCGGCCACCAGGGGCAGGCCTGGCGCACCGTGGCGGACCAGCTGCTCGACCGGCGCAAGGACGACCGCATCACCGCCGTGGCCGGCCTCGGCGCCAGCCTCGAGAACACCAAGCGCTTCGCCCGGGTGCTCTCCGACGCCGAGCTGCCGATGGTCGGCTCCACCATCACCGCCGACGACCTGAACGGCCGCGACTTCCCGCACCTCTACCGGGTCGGGCCGGACAACTCCGACGAGGTCAAGGTGCTGCTGTCCTTCCTGGCCACCCGCGACCACGACCCGAAGGAGCAGACCTATCTGGCGGTCGCGGAGGACCCCGCCGACGCGTACGTCCGCCAGCTGCGCAGCGCCTTCGAGACCAGCGTCAAGGGGTACGCCACCCGCTCCTTCGACCCGACCGCGCTCGGCTGGACCGAAGCCGTCGCCGCGATCGCCCGCGAGGTCTGCAGCCGCGCCGACCCCGTCGCCGTCTACTTCGCCGCCCGCTCCGCCCACCTGCGCGTCTTCCTCGTCGAGCTGGGCACCGCCTGCGCCCGCCCCGGCCGCGTCACCGTCCTCACCGGCGACGACGCCAGCGACCTGATCGACAGCACCGACCCCGCCCTGCGGGCCGCCCTCCGCCGGGGCGTGTTCTCCCTCTTCATGACCGCCCTGGCCCACCCCGACGAGTGGCGCGACTCGCCCGTACGCCCGGCGGCCCTCAAGACCCTCCAGGACTGGATCGCCGGCCGGGCCGGCCACGTCGGCCTCGACTACCGCGACGGCATCGCCATGATGGCCTACGACGCCGTCTCGGTGACCGTCCGCGCCATCCGCTCGGTCGCCGCCGCGGGCAGCCCGCCCGACCGGGACTCCCTGGTCAACGGCTTCAGCCAGATCACCACCGGCGACCCCTACTGCGGCGCCTCCGGCCCGATAGCCTTCGCCACCGAACCCGGCCGCCGCGGCGACGCCGTCAACAAGGCCGTCCCCATCATCACCCTGCTCCCGGAGGCCAAAGTGGAATTCATGGACCGCCGCTACCCCGAGACCCCCGCGCAGGCCTGCTGACCATGACCGGTGACTATCGGACGGCGTACGAGCGGGCTGTCTACGGCGGCGACGACAGCGGGCTGGACGCGGCGGAGGCCGAGCTGGCGCTCGCCCGGGGGCGGATCCTGCACGCACGGTTCCTGACCGGGCGCGCCCGCGGCGGACCGCCACCCGCCGAGCACCCGGAGGAGCTGCCGCTGTTCGAGCGCGCGGCGTCGCTGTTCCAGGCCCTGGGCGACACGCGCGGCGAGGCCGAGTTCCTGTTCTGGATCGGCTGCCTGCACCAGGTCATCCGGCGCGACGACGAGACGGCGGTCCCGGCGCTCGAACGGGCGGCACGGGCCGGCGACCCGCACACCCGGGCGGAGGCGCTGCGACACCTGGGCATCGCCGCCCACACGGCCGGCCGGCTGGACGAGGCCCGCGCCCGGCTGGAAGAGTCGTCACGCCTGCGCAGGGAGATCGGCGCCCTGGCGGGCGTGGCCGCCAACATGGTCGGCCCGGCCTACATCGCCGCCGCCCAGGGCCGCCACGCCGACGCCGAGGCGACGCTCACCGAGGCCCGCGCGATCGCCGAGGCGCAGCACGCCGGCGCCGTGATCCAGCAGATCGACGACGCGAAGCTCACCCTTCTGGCCGAAGAAGGACAACACCGTGAGGGCCGCGGTCGGGCGGATCACGTGCTGGGCACGCAGACGCTCACGAGCGAGCCGCGGCCAGCCCGTACGCCGACGGCTTGACGTCGGGGAAGACCTCGGCGAGCGAGCCGAAGCCACAGCGCTGCTGCAGGATCTCGCCGATCACCGAGCGGTAGTCGGTCGTCGCGGCCAGGTCGCCGTCGGCCAGGGCGGCGGGGGCCAGGGTGGGCCACTGCGAGTAGACCGTGCCGCCGCGGACGCCGCCGCCCAGGAGGAGCATCGCGTTGCCGTGGCCGTGGTCGACGCCGCGGCTCGCGTTCTCCGCGACGCGGCGGCCGAACTCGCTGACCGTCACGAGGGTCACCTTGTTCATGCCCGCCGGGCCGAGGTCGGTGGCGAAGGCGGCCAGGGCCTCGGCCACCTCGGCCAGGTTGTCGTACATGCGCTGGCCCTTGGTGGCGGTGCCCAGGCCCTCGTGCATGTCCCAGTCGCCGGAGTCGACGGCCGCCGCGGCCAGGCCCACGTCGGCCTTGACCAGGCGGGCCACGTCGCGCAGGGCGGCGCCGAGCTCGGTCTTGGGGTAGACGGCGCCGTTGGCGGGCGCGTACGCCGTGGCGCGGATCGAGGCCGTGGCGGTCAGGGCGGCGCCGGCGGCGAGGGCCGGGCCGGCGAGCGGGGCGGGCGCGGTGGCGTACATGCTGCGCAGGGCCGCCGCGATCGGGCGCTTGGCGCTCTCGCCGGCCAGCGTGAAGCCGTCGACGGAGGCCATCGAGACGTCGCCGGACGGCCCGGCGAGCAGCCGCGTGGGCATGGCGCCGCCGAGGGAGACGCCGGCGAGCGGGCCCGTGGCGCCGGTCATGCCGAGCATGCGGTCGAGCCAGCCGGTCCGCAGGGAGGTGCCGGCGGCGGCCCGCTCCATCTCCTCCATGGCCGCGAAGTGCGAGCGCGTCGGGTTGGGCTGGCCCACCGCGTGCACCGCGCCGAGCGTGCCGTTCTTCCACATGGGCAGCAGCGGCGCGAGGGCCGGGTGCAGGCCGAACATCTCGTTGCCGCCGATCGCCTGGCTCTTCGGCAGCGCGATGGTGGGCCGCGCCTTGTAGTAGCCGGCGTCGCCGATCGGCGCGATCGCGCTCAGGCCGTCGAACCCGCCGCGCAGCGAGAGGACGATCAGGGTGTCGCCGGTGTACGTGCCCGCGGCGAACGCCAGCCGGGTCGACAGCCCCTCGCCGACGAGCCCGGTGAGCGCGGCGGCACCGCCCGCGGCGGCGGCCTTTCCGAGCACAGAGCGGCGGGTGGCGCGGAAGTCGCAGCAGCTCACGGAGATCACCTCAGCTGGAAGGACGGCGAGTCGAGGACCAGGGCCACCAGGTAGGGCACGTGGCCCGCCACGTTGGCCGCGGTCAGAGGACTGGTCGGCAGCTTCTGCGCGACACTGAGCACGGCGGCCGCGTGCGCGGCCGGCAACTTGGCGCCGACCAGGCGGAGGGCGAGCGCGTCGACCAGGGCGCCGTACGTGGCGGGCAGGACGGGCACCAGCGACGTGAGCAGGTCGGCGGGACGGGTGAGCTGCTTGGGGTACCAGCCGGCGGCGAGGTTGAGGTGGCTGTTGCAGCGCAGCAGGAAAGCCGACGGCGACGCCCACGCGGCGGCCACGTCCGGGAAGCCGTTGGGCGGGCTCCAGCGGAAGGGCGCGTTGCCCGCGTTGACCAGGGCGTTGTAGAGCGCGTCCAGCCCGGCGATCCCCGAGGCCTCCGGCCCCAGCCCGAGGGTACGCACGGTGGCCGCCAGATCCTCGAACGGCGTGCGCGTCTTCCGGCCGATCGCCGCGGCGAACTCGGGCGACGTGAAGAGCGCCCGGAGGACGGGCGCGATCGCCGTACCGTTGTCGAGATAAATCTTGGCGAGACGGGCGACCAGCGGGGCCGGCGCCTCGTCGGCGACGAACCGCACGCACAGCTTGGTGGCGATCCGCTCGGCCGTCGCCGGGTGCGTGGCCAGGTAGTCGAGGAAGGCCAGCGCCGCCGCCTCGCCGCCCTCCGCGGTCGCGTTGGCGTGGCTGAAGCCGAGGATCGTGACGGCGCCGGTCATGTGCTTGCTCGCCGTGTAGGTGTACGTGCCGGCCGTGCTCACGGTCAGGCCGGTGAGCAGCTTCGCGGCCGCCTTCACGTCCGCCTCGCTGTAGATCAGGCCGACCGTGTGCAGCTCCATGACCTCGCGCGCGTAGTTCTCGTTGGGCAGCGTCTTGGTGGAGGAGCGGTTGTCGAGGTAGGTGAGCATGGCGGGGTGCCGGGCGGACGCCTTGAGCATGTCCGAGAACCTGCCGAACGTGTGCGTCCGCAGCACCTTGTCGTAGTCGGAGCGGCTGTCCCAGACGCCGCTCGACGGCGCCGCCACGTGCAGATGGTTGGCCCAGAACGCGGCCGTCACCTCGAACAGCTGGCGGTTGCTCCAGATCGCGCGGGCGACCGCGGCGCGGCCCAGCTGACCGAAGGCGTCGTACGAGTGGACGGGGAGCTTCGCGCGTACGGTGGGGATGTCGGCGTTGGCGAGCGGCAGCCGCTTGAGCAGCGCGTCGAGCTCGGTGTCGGCGATGCTCGCGGGGGCCAGCTGCCGGTCGAGCCAGCCGGCCACGCCGAGCTTCGTGGCCTCGGCGAGGGCGGCCGGGGTGGGGCCGAAGGTGGCGCGGCGCAGCAGGTGCGCGATCGGGTCGGTGCCCAGGGAGATCTCGTCCGCGGGCGCGGCCACGGCCGGCGCGGCCGGCACGAGGGCGGTGGTCACCGCGGTGGTCACGGCGGCGGCTCCGGCGAGAACGGCACGGCGAGTCGTCGTCTGCATGCCGGGCTGTTCGGGCCCCCGGGGCGGGGCCCGCGTTCCTGCACCCCAACGCTTCCCCGCCGCAATCCACGCGCACCCGTCGCGTCCGCGCCGCCGTCGTCGTACGCTCGGGATCGTGGCTGGTCTTGATGCGGTACGGACCCCCTCCTCCTGGGTCGTGGTGGGTCTTGACAACGGCGGCACCTGCAACAATGCGACCGTGCTGGACGCCACCGGGCGCTACCTGGTGGACCGGCTGGTCGAGAACCCGAGCCGGGTCCAGGAGGGCCCCGAGTCGGCGGTCGAGTCGCTCGCGCAGGCGTTCGAGGACATCCTCGAGCTGACCCGCACCCCGCTGAGCCTGGTGCGCGCGGTGGGCCTCGACACCCCCGGCCCGGCCAGCGCCGACGGCGTCATCTCGTCCAAGGGCTCGACGAACTTCTCCCAGGTCTCGTGGCACGGCTTCGACATCCGCGGCGCGCTCGAGGCGCGCCTCGGCCTGCCCGTGGTGTACCTCAACGATGCCAATGCGGCTGCGTTATTTGCGCACAACCGCCATTTCGGTACGGACTCCGCGAACCGCTCGTCCGTCGCCGCGATCGTGGGGACGGGCCTGGGCGGCGGCGTGGTCGTGGACGGCAAGGTGGTCAGCGGCGCCGCGGGCATGGCCGGCGAGCTGGGTCACGTGCAGATCCCGCTGCACGGGGTGCTCGAGGACGACCAGCCGCTGCCGGTGTGCAACTGCGGCTTCACCGGCGACGTGGAGAGCATCGCGTCGCTGACCGGGATCAAGAAGAACCTGCTGCCGTACTGGCTGCCGCGCTTCCCGGACCACCCGCTCGCCGCCGAGCCGATCGACCGGGCCGCCAAGCTGCTGCGCGGCTACGGCGAGAAGGAGGACCCGCTCGCGCTGGCGGTCTTCGGGCAGCAGGCCAAGGCGATCGGCTCGCTGTTCACGATCGCGGCGAACTTCACGGACCCGGACGCGTACTTCCTGGGCGGCGGCGTGGTCGAGGCCGCCCCGCACTTCCGGCAGTGGTTCCTCAACACCGTCCGCGAGCACACCCAGCTGCGCCGCGAGCAGCAGGCCGCGGCCGCCTTCGCTCTGGTCCCGGATCTCGACATGGCCGGCGCCCGCGGTGCCGCGGTGGCCGCCCTCGACTCGGTCGCCGTGGTCTGACCCGCCCGCCGTCAAAGGTCATACATATTTACAGAACTGGATATCGAATCGCTCCCTCGGTAGCGTCCACTGTGCCCGTCCGGGGCGGGGGTCCCGGACGCGCCGAAGGGGGAATTCGTGAAGAGACGATCCATCGCGGCCGCATCGGTGGCCGCGCTCGGGCTCGCCACGCTCGCACCCGGCGTCGCCCAGGCCGCCCCGGACACCGCCGCCGCACCCGCGGCCGCCGCGCCCGGCGCCAAACCGAAGGGGCCCAACCCGTTCCTGGCCGAGCTGCCGCCGGGCGCCCAGCCCGACTATCTCGGCTGGGCGAAGTACCTGAAGAGGCAGGCGGCCGCGAAGACCGCCGCCCGGCTCAAGTCCCAGGGCACCTCCCTGGCCGCCAAGGCCGCGGCCGCCGTCGTGGTCGATGAGGACGAGCCCGACGGCACCAACGGCAGCAACGAGACCCCCGCCGATGCGCAGCGGGTCCGCAACTTCGGCACCGGCGCCAAGCAGAACGCGGCGATCCGGGTGCTGGGCCAGCTCGACAACGAGGCCGTCACCCCGGTCACCCGCGCCGCGAACCCCGAGGACGACGGCTCCATCCCGCTCGCCGGGCCCTCCGGCGTCGGTCCCGCCTCCGGAGCCGCGACGATCGCCGCCCAGATCGGCGACGGCCCGCACGGGCGCGCCGCCGGCGGCTCGGGCGACTTCGACTTCTACCGGGTGGAGGCGGCCGCCGGGCAGACGATCACCGCCGACACGCTCACCGACCCGGACGGGCCGCTGGACACCATGGCCGCGATCTACGCGGCCGACGGCACCCGGGTCGCCTTCAACGACGACCAGTCGCTGGAGACCCTGGACAGCTACGTGACGTACAGGGTGACCACCGCGGGCACCTACTACGTGGCCATCGAGGGCTGGCCCAGCCAGCCGCAGGACCCGTTCGACTCGGGCAGCGGCCTCGCGCCCGGGACCGAGGGCGACTACTCGGTGACGATCTCCTCGGCCGTCGCCGACCAGGACTTCTACGCGATCCAGCTGCGCCCGGGCGACGTGCTCGGCGCGTCGGTCAAGGGCTCCGCCACCTACCTGACCGTCTACGACACCGACCCCAAGGAGGTCCACGGCTCCAGCCAGGACGCCACCTCCATCTACCCGCCGCAGTCCCCGCTGCCCGGCGGCGGCAACGCGGCCACTGACTACGTCGCGACCAAGGCGGGCTGGCACTATGTCGGCGTCACCTCGGGCAGCGGCGCGTACGACATCACGGTCGAGGCGTACCGTCCGCCGCTGGAGGGCGCCAAGCCCACGCAGACGCTCTTCCTCGACTTCGACGGCGGACGCGTCAACACCGGCATCTTCGGCGGGACGGGCAACGTCACCCTGTCGCCGTTCTCGGCCTTCGTCGCCAGGTGGGGCATCCCCCGCGCCCAGGAGGACGAGCTGATCGACGCGATCGTCGCCGAGACCACCGAGAACCTCAAGCAGGACCTCATCGACAGCGGCCTCAACAAGCGCTTCAAGCTGCGCATCCTCAACAGCAAGGACCACGCCGACCCGTGGGGCCAGGAGAACGTCAGCCGCATCGTCGTCGGCGGCACCATCGCCGAGTCGGGCGTGCCCACCATCGGCATCGCCCAGAGCATCGACCCGGGCAACTTCGGCACCGAGGAGACCGCCCTGGTCCTCCAGGACGTCCTCAGCGAGCCCGGCGGCGTGGACGCCCCGGCCTCGCTCAACACCTACCTGACCCCGGCCAGTGACCGGATCGCCTTCGTCGCCCAGGCGGAGGGCAACGTCATCGCCCACGAGGCCGGCCACTTCTTCGGCAACTGGCACACCGACAACGCGAGCGAGAACGTCAACCTCCAGGACGCCGGCGGCGCCAACTACGACGCCCTCTTCGGCGTCGGCCCCGACGGCGTCGGCGGCACCGCGGACGACACCGACGTCGACTTCGGCCTCGACCGCTTCTCGCCCGCCGAGGGCTTCGTCGGCACCGAGGACACCCTCGGCCGCATCGTCTTCGGCCTGACCAGCTGATCCACCGCTCCGCACGCGGCGGCCGGCTCCCCGAGGGGCCGGCCGCTGTCGTCATGCCACTGCGGCCGGGGCCGGCGGCCCGGGCGCCGTCGTCTTGGCACTGCGGCCGGCCCGGCGGCCCGGGCGCCGTCGTCTTGGCGCTGTGGCCGGTCGGGGTCAGCCGCGGAAGATGCTCACTCCGGCCTCGCGCGGGTCGGTGGTGTCGTCCGCCGCAAGCTGCTCGGTGATGTCTTCCTCCGCCGGCTGGTCGCTGGTGTCGTCCGCCGCTTGTGGCTCGGGCTCCTCTCCGGCCGCGGCAGGTGTGGCCGGGGCCGGTGCGGCCGGGGCGGGGGCGCGGCTCGTCGTCCAGCGGCGCAGCAGCCAGGTCACGGCGAAAAGGATCGCCAGCGTGACGGCCACGACCAGCAGCAGGTAGGGCCAGGCGCCGGCGAGGAAGCGGCCGAGGGCGCGGACCAGCTCGAAGCCGAGGCTGACCGGGTCGGCGCCGCTCAGGTCGGGGGTGGCCAGGGGCGTCGTCGCGGTCTCCATGGCTGACCACCCTAGGGCGGGCCGGCGGCGGGCGCCCTGGATCAAGCGATCGTGACCTCCCGCCGGCCCGTCAGGCGGCGCCGGCGGCTTCGGGCCCGGGCTTGGTGGCCAGGACCAGGTGGGCGCGGGTGCTGCCGGTGCCGTCCAGTCCGGTGAGGCTGCCGTCGCGGTCGAGGCCCGGGATGCTCAGCGGGACCGTACGGACGGCGAACCCCGCCGCGGTCAGGTCCCGCAGGATCGCCGGGAGCGTCATGACGCGGTAGTACATGACGAAGGGCGGCCGCCACACGGCGTTGCGGATGCGCATGACAGTGTCGAAGCCGAGGTAGGCCCAGTAGGCCACCGACGTCGGCGGTGGGGGAGTGCCCATCGGGAAGGCGAGGAGGCCGCCGGGGCGCAGAGCTCGGTGGATGCCCCGGAAGACGGCGGGCCGCTCCTCCGGCAGGAAGTGGCCGAGGGCGCCGAACGTGACCGCCAGGTCGAACTCGCCGGCGAAGGGCAGCGCCCGGGCGTCGGCGCGCACGTAGCCGGCGTCCGGGTGGGCGGCGCGGGCCTGGGCGAGCATGCCGGCGCTGAAGTCGACGCCGGTGATCCCTTCCGGGCAGAGCCGATCGAGGACCCGCAGCCCGGCGCCCGTGCCGCAGCAGACGTCCAGGCCCCGGTGGAACGGCCCGGCCCCGGCGAGCGCCGTGGTGGTCGCCTCGAGGACGCTCTCCGGGGTGCGGAACGGCGTGACGTCGAACTTGGGTGCCAGCAGGTCGTAGCCGTGCTCGACCGAGGACAGCGCCTGGACGGTCAGCTCACGCAGGGACGGGCCGCGGGGAGAGAACACGGCCCGAGGGTACCCGCCGCCGGCCGCCCGCCCGGCCGTCCGCCGCCGGCCCGCCCGCCCGCTACCCGCCGCGCGCATGACGGGCAGACGGGGGACCGTCGGCGCGATCCGCGGCGGGCGGCCGGGCGTAGAACCGAGCCGGGCGACGCTCAGCGCGAGCCGCGCCAGGCGGCCGGACGACCGAGCCGGGCGACGCTCAGTGCGAGCCGTGGCAGGTGGCCGGACGACCGACTCGGGCGACGCTCAGCGCGAGCGGGGCAGGCAGCACTTCTTGTACTTGTTGCCCGAGCCGCACCAGCAGGCGCCGTTGCGCTCCGGCGGCCAGGGGATCTGGCTCGTGCCGCCGGCCAGCTGGCGGGCGTAGGCGGCGCGGGACTTCGGGTCGGCCGGGTCGGCGTCGCCCGCGGACCGGCTCAGGCCGTCGGCCGTGCCGGCGAGCAGGGCCAGGCCGGTGCGGCCGGCGCCGGTGAGCCGGACCAGCTCGCGCTCGCGGCGGGCGCGGTGCTCGTCCCAGTCCTTGCCGTAGGACTCCGACAGCGCCGGCCACTGGGCGACGACCTTGTCGAACTCGGCCTGCGGGAAGAACACCAGGTCGTCGGCCGCGCCGGTCGCCGCGGCGTTGGCCAGCCGGGTCTCCAGCTTGTCGGCGAGGTTGTCGTGGCTGTCGTGCGGCAGGTTGAGGGCGTGGCGGACGCGGTGGCGCTGCTGGAGGAGGAAGAACAGCAGGCCGGCGTCGTCGGCGCTGGCGGGCTCGGCGGAGCCGCCGGAGGCCTTGCGCTCGGCCAGCGCCTGCTCGGCGGCCTCGGTCAGCCAGTCGAGGGCGATGCGGTTGCGTCCGCCGATCGAGAGGGCGGCGCTGATGTACGCCGCGGCATCCTGGTGCTGGGTGAGCGCCGGCCGCAGGGGCTCGAGCTCGGCCAGCGCCTCGTCGGCCCGGCCGGCCTGGAAGAGGAGCCGGGCGTGCACGGCCCTGGCGGTGACGGACTCGTTGTCGTCGCGCGTGCCGGAGAGCTCGACGGCCCGATCGGCGTAGCGCAGCGCGGCGTCGAACTTGTGGCGGGCCTCGGCGATCTCGGCCGCGAGCACGAGGGCCGCGCCGGCGTCGTCCGGGTCCGCGAGGCGCCCGGCGTCCACGGCCGCGGCCAGCTCGGCGGCGAGGCCCAGCGGGTCGGGCCGGCCGAGGGCGGACTGGCGGAGCTCCTTGAGACCGTCGTTGGTCAGGTCGGATGAAGTCAACACGCCGTTACGCTACTGCGGCCCGCCCCCGGGCGGCTGTTGATCCTTGTCTCATTCCTTCATGGCGGTCTCGACGTCCTGATGCAACGACAGGTACGTGGTGAGACCCAGCGTGTCGAGCAGCCGGCGCAGGAAGCCCGACGGCGCGGCCAGCCGGACCCAGCCGCCGCGCTCCATCGCACGGCCGTGGGCCGTCACGAGGACGCCGACGCCCATGGAGTCGCAGAAGTCGAGGCCGGAGAGGTCGACGACGATGTGCGGGGTGGAGCGCTCGACGAGCCGGCCGATGTTGGCCTTCAGCGCCGGGGCGGTGTCGATGTCGAGGGAGCCGCGGAGGGTCAGCACGGCCGTGTTCGGCGGGTGGTGCGCGACCGAGACCTGCATCGTGGGGTGTCGCTTTCTGGGGGAGGGCAGGGGTCAGCCGTGGAACTCGAGGATCGAGTGGCGGTGGTCCATACACCCTATGCGAGCGCGCGCTCACGGGCGAATCCACGGCGGCACGGAATCGGTCGCCGGGAGAAGAGCGGCGTACCGTGATCGGCGTGAGTATCGGCAAGGGCGACCGCGCGCCCGACTTCGACCTGCCCGACCAGGACGGCACGCCCCTGCGGCTCAGCGAGCTGCTGCGGGAGGGGCCCGTCGTGCTCTTCTTCTATCCCGCCGCGCTGTCCACCGGGTGCACGGCCGAGGCCTGCAACTTCCGCGACCTGGCGGCCGAGTTCCGCGCTGCCGGCGTCCAGCGGGTCGGCATCAGCAAGGACCCGGTGGCCAAGCAGAAGCAGTTCGCCGACAAGCACGGTTTCGACTACCCGTTGCTGTCCGACCCCGGGCAGACCACCATCGAGGCGTACGGCGTGAAGCGCAAGATCGCCCTCGGCCCGCTGAGCACCAAGCGCCTGACCTTCGTCATCGGCACCGACCAGCGCATCCTCGAGGTCATCCACAGCGAGCTGGACATGAACCAGCACGCGGGCCGCGCCCTCGAGGTGGCGAGCGGCGCGTAGGGGAGCCGGCGCGCTGGGCATGACCCAGCACGCGGGCCGCCCCTCGAGGTGCCCGGGTCGGCACCGTGATGTCGGCCCGGGTGACCAAGCTGCCTGGCCGGTGCCCTGGTCATACTCGCTTGTGTTTGGAGCTGAGATACTCCGACACCCACTTCTTGCTGCTACGCCAGGTTCCATCCTGATCTTTGATTGCGCGGAGCCGGCCGCGTGTCGCAGCCACCCGTAGGGCGTTCTCCGAGATCTTCTTCGAGGCGAGTGCTGGCAAGGGCAGGAGTTTCACTGGACCGGCAACGGCCGGCATGACAAACCTGTAGAGGTTCGTGGTGACACTGCGGGCAATGAGCTCGCCGACTGGACCGGGTTCGCCGTTGTCAGCCTTCCGCATGGCTGACAGGTACCTGTCACGGTCGCGCTTGTAGATGATGGCCGGCGGATATCCGAGCCTGCACAGGACCAAGTTGAGGATCAAGCGACCGGTCCGGCCGTTGCCGTCGAGGAACGGATGAATCTGCTCGAACTTGTTGTGCAGGACGGCCAGGCGTTCGGCGAACGGCTGCTCCGACTCCGCCGTGAGCCTGTTGACGCCTTGGAGCCACTCGTGGATCTCGGGATCCAGAGTCGTCCACGGGGGCGGCTTCATGCCGCCGGGAAACTGGGCGATTTCGTGCCGGCGGAAGTTGCCGGGCGACTCCGCGGCCGTGGCGTGCGGATGAGGCTCCACCGTCCAGACCGGCGTCATGGCCGTGAAGTGCACCTCGCGGATCTCTTGCAGCGAGATCAGCTCGTCGCTGGACCATTCACCCGGCTCGAGGGCCTGCCCGTACACCCACTTGGCGGCGTCGCCGTATCCCTTCACCTCCATGTAGTCGCGCAGCGGCTTGGCGCCGACCGCACGTCCCTCCTCCAAGAGTCTCTCCACCTCGGCGAGGACGAGAGTGTTGCCTTCGATGGCCGTGCTGTTGTGAGCTTCCTGATGCCAGATGTCCGACCAGATGTCCTCCGCCTCAGCAGGGGACGGCAGGCCGCCCAGCTTTTCCTTCAGCTCCCGAACCACTTCGTCCAGCCGCTAATAACACGGCTGTACGCGGGGGCGTCCCCGGCCCATCGGCGCTCCTCATTTGTTCGGTCCACGACGCAAGAATTGAACCGTACAAAGTCGGCGGTTTGTTCGCCACTGCGCCAACCAATTGTTCCGAACAAAGTCGGGTGTCCGGCAGCGAAGGGCGGGACACCACGACACTTTGAGCCGGTCGAGCGCATCGGCTACTCACTCCCGATCACTCGCGGCGGGGGCGGACCGATGGATCGGGTAGCCGAAGCGGTGTGACGGGACGCGCGGGCCGCGCTGCCGGGGCAGCGCGACCCGCGTAGGAAGGGACCGTCAGATCTCGTTGCGCCACTTGCGGCCGGAGCGGCCGATGAGGCGGTCGGCGTCCGTGGGGCCCCAGCTGGCGGCCTCGTACGTCGGGATGGGCGACTTGTCCGCCGCCCAGTGCTCGATGATCGGGTCGACGATGCGCCAGCACTGCTCGACCTCGTCGGTGCGGATGAACAGCGTCGGGTCGCCGAGCAGTGCGTCGAGGAGCAGCCGCTCGTACGCCTCGGGGGACTCCTCGCGGAACGTCTGCTCGTACGAGAAGTCCATCGACGCCGTCCGCACCCGGAACGAGTGGCCGGGCACCTTGGCGCCGAAGCGCAGCGAGATGCCCTCGTTGGGCTGGATGCGCAGGATCAGCGCGTCGGCCTCGAGGTCGGTCAGCTGGTTGGTCGGGATCGGCAGGTGCGGCGGCCGCTGGAACTGCAGGGCGACCTCGGTGAGCCGGGCCGGCAGCCGCTTGCCCGTCCGCACGTAGAACGGCACGCCCGCCCAGCGCCAGTTGTCGACGTTGAGGCGCATCGCCGCGTACGTCTCCGTGCGCGACAGCGGGTCGACGCCCACCTCGTCGCGGTAGCCGGCCATGAGGTCCTCGCGCGTGCCGCCGCGGGTGTACTGGCCGCGGACGGCGACGTCGGCGATGTCGCGGTCGGTGGGCAGGCGGATGGCCTGCAGCAGCTTGACCTTCTCGTTGCGCAGGCCCTCGGCGTCGAAGGAGGCCGGCGGCTCCATGAGCGCGAGCGCGAGCACCTGGAGCACGTGGTTCTGCACGATGTCGCGCATGGCGCCCGCGTGCTCGTAGAAGCCGCCGCGGGTGCCGACGCCGAGCGTCTCGGCGACGGTGATCTGCACGTGGTCGACCCACGAGCGGTTCCAGATGGGCTGGAAGATGGCGTTGGCGAAGCGCAGGGCGAGCACGTTCTGGACGGTGTCCTTGCCCAGGTAGTGGTCGATGCGGAACACCTGCGGCTCGTCGAACGCCGCGTGCACGATGCCGTCGAGCTCGCGGGCGCTGGCCAGGTCGTGCCCGTACGGCTTCTCGATGACCAGCCGCGAGAAGGAGCCCTCGCGCGCGACGTTGAGCCCGGCGCCGGCGAGGCCGTTGATCACCGGCTCGAAGGCCTCGGCGGGCGTCGAGAGGTAGAAGATCCGGTTCCCGGCGGTGCCCCGGGTGGCGTCGAGCTCGTCGAGCGTCTCGGCGAGGCGCTTGTAGGTGGCGGGGTCGTCGTAGCCGCCGGAGACGTACCGGATGCCGCCCTGCAGCTGCTGCTTGTCGGCGAGGCTGCGGCTGCCGAGGGCGCTGGCGGCGAACTGGTGGTCCTCCATCGGCGTGCGGGCGACGCCGACCAGGGCGAACTCGTTCGGCAGGCGGTGGTGCCGGGCGAGGCTCTCCACGGCGGGGAGCAGCTTGCGGCGGGTCAGGTCGCCGGAGGCCCCGAAGATCACCAGTGTGGCGGGGGGTGCGTTGCGGTCCGGGGCGGCGAGCTGGGGAGCGTTGTCCATCGTTCTGGTCATCCTCCGACCGAGTACGTGTGCGCTTGCTCCCGACTTTACGCAGCGAGGTGTACTCAAGGATCAAACGACCTTGCCGATGCGTCCAAAGCCATACGCTCAAAGGTGGCAAACTGGCGGGTAAGCCGCCAACCCGGCAGAGGAGACCTCGTGAAGTATCGGCTCGTGACCCGCAGCGACTTCGACGGCCTGGTGTGTGCCGTGCTGCTGCGCGTGCTCGACATGACCGACGACATCATGTTCGTCCATCCCAAGGACGTGCAGGATGGCGTCGTCGAGATCACGGACCGTGACATCCTGACCAACCTGCCGTACGACGCCCGCGCTCACCTGGTCTTCGACCACCACCATTCGGAAACCATCCGTAACGAGGGTGACGAGCGCACCAACCACATCATCGACGCGGAGGCGCCGTCGGCGGCCCGGGTCATCTACGACTACTACGGGGGCGCCGAGCGCTTCCCCGAGGTCTCCGAGGACCTGATGCGCGCGGTCGACCAGGCCGACGCCGCCCAGTACGAGCTGCACGACATCCTCGACCCGCAGGGCTGGACGCTGCTCAACTTCCTGATGGACAGCCGCACCGGGCTGGGCCGTTTCCGCGAGTTCCGGATCTCGAACTACCAGCTCATGATGCTGCTCATCGACGCCTGCATCCAGATGGCGTCGGTCGACGAGATCCTCGAGCTCTCCGACGTCGCCGAGCGCGCCGAGATGTACCGCGAGTGCTCCGCGCTCTTCGTCGAGCAGCTGCGCCGGGTCAGCCGGGTCGAGGGCGACGTCGTCATCGTCGACTACCGCGACGAGGACACGATCATGGCGGGCAACCGCTTCATGATCTACGCGCTCTACCCGGAGGCCCGCGTCTCGGTGCACTGCATCTGGGGCCGCAACAAGCTGAACACGGTCTTCGCGTGCGGCAAGTCGATCCTCGACCGCACGTCGCCGGTCGACATCGGCTCGGTCATGCTCAAGTACGGCGGCGGCGGTCACCTGGCGGCCGGCACGTGCCAGGTCCCGCACGAGGACGCCGACCGGGTCGAGAAGGAGATCATCGAGGCCCTCAAGACGCCGCAGGCGGTGCTCTTCAAGGGCTTCGTGACGACCGCGGCCGCCGCCAAGGCCGCGTAGACGGTAAACGGCGGGGTGAGAGGTCGCCCCCTCACCCCGCCGGACGCAAGTCGCGGATCTTGCCCTAGATCCCACCTGCATGTCGTGTTCCGCGCCCCACGCGCTTTCTCACGACTGGCCCGCGCCCACCTGCGCGGACACGCTCACTCCTCCGGGCCGTCCTCCTGGTAGCGCCAGCTCGACTTCTTGCCGGCGCCGGCGCCGGCGCCGGCGCTGACCAACTCCTTGTCCGTCTCGTCCGACGGCGAGCCGGGCCCGGCCGCCGGGCGCCTGCGGAAGAACACCACCGCGCCGGCGACGGCGATCAGGCCGGCGAGCACCCAGCCGGCGATCGTCCAGAAGCCGGGACCGTCGTCCTGCGCCGCCTCGGCCAGCGCCGCGAACATCGCCTCGTCGTCGGCCGTCGTCGCCGACCCGCCGTCGTGCCCGGAGTGGGTGGACTGCTGGTCGGCCGCGCTCGCCGGCGCCAGTTCGAGGGTCACGGGCGGCATCGGCGCGCCCTTGGCCGGATCGGCGTACGTGGGCTCGACCGTGAAGGTCATCTCGGTGCCCGTCGTGGGGATCGGCCCGAGCGAGACGGTCAGGTCGGCGGACTTGCCCGGCGGCAGCTCCTTGCCCTTCACGGCGACCCAGGTGATCGCCGCGGCGGTCGAGCTGACCGGGGTGCCGCCGTGGATCGTGGTCAGCGGCGTGTCCAGCTGCATGGTGTCGATCAGGGGTGCCCAGTCGTTCACCGAGAGCGGGTAGACCTCGGCGACCGGCATCTCCCTGGGCAGCGTGACCTTCACCCTGGTGATCGGGCTCTGGGCCGTGTTGGTCACGTGGAAGAGGATGTTCTGCCCGGTGCCCTGCGGCACGATCGACGGCGTGACGGTCGTGTCGGCCGCGGCGGGGGCCGCGAAGCCCAGCACACCGGCGGCGGCGGTGGCGGCCAGGGCGCCCGCCCGGAGGTGCTTGAAGAGTCGGCTCACGGGAAGTAGTTCGGGCCGTGGCGGGGAAAGGTTCAAAGCCCGCGAGATTTTTTCCCCGGCCCGTCGACGACAATGTCACCATGCGCGAAGTACCCGTCGGTGACGACGTGATCAGACTCGGACAGTTCCTCAAGCTCGCGGACCTGATCGACACGGGCGGCGAGGCCAAGGTGCTGATCGCCGAGGGCGACGTGACGGTCAACGGCGAGGTCGACACCCGCCGCGGCCGCCAGTTGCAGCCCGGCGACGTGGTGGCCGTGGGCGGCCGCGAGGTGCGAGTGACGAGAGGTTGACTTTGAGTTAAGAAAGGGCATCTACTGGGGCCGATGTGACGTACGCCTCAGTGGGGAGGCTCCATGGCTCGCGCACTGGCTGCCGCAGCCGCGGCTCTGCTGATCGCCGGAACGGCCGGATGCGCGGGCTGGGGCGGGGGCGGCGGCGGGTCCGGCGGGGCGAACAGCATCGACGTGCTGATGGTCAACAACCCGCAGATGATCGACCTGCAGCGGCTGACCGCGGCGAACTTCACCCGCGAGACCGGCATTGAGGTCAACTTCACGGTGCTGCCGGAGAACGACGTCCGGGACAAGATCAGCCAGGAATTCTCCAGCCAGGCCGGCCAGTACGACGTCGCGTCGCTGTCCAACTTCGAGATCCCAATCTACGCGAAGTCGAAGTGGATCGCGCCGCTGGACGACTACGTGGCCGCGGACGCCGCGTTCGACCAGGCCGACGTGCTGAAGCCGATGACCCAGTCGCTGAGCGCGGAGGACGGCAAGCTCTACGGCGAGCCCTTCTACGGCGAGTCGTCGTTCCTCATGTACCGCAAGGACGTCCTCGACGCGCTGGGCGTACCGATGCCGGCGAAGCCGACCTGGCAGCAGGTGGCGGACATCGCCGCCCGGGTCGACGGCAAGCAGCCCGGCATGGCCGGCATCTGCCTGCGTGGCCAGCCCGGCTGGGGCCAGATCTTCGCCCCGCTCACCACGGTGGTCAACACCTTCGGCGGTACGTGGTTCGACGCGGACTGGAACGCGCGGGTCGACGCCCCCGAGTTCCGGCAGGCGACCGAGTTCTACGTCAACCTGGTCCGCGAGCACGGGGAGACCGGGGCGCCCCAGGCCGGATTCACCGAGTGCCTCAACAACCTCATCCAGGGCAACGTCGCCATGTGGTACGACGCCACGAGCGCGGCGGGTTCCCTCGAGGCGGCCGGCTCGCCGGTCCAGGGCAAGATCGGCTACGTGGCCGCCCCGGTCGTGCGGACGCCCAGCTCCGGGTGGCTCTACGCGTGGTCGTGGAGCATCCAGCAGGCCAGCACGAAGAAGGACAACGCCTGGCGGTTCATCTCGTGGGCGTCCAGCCGGCAGTACGAGGAGCTGGTCGGCTCGCAGCTCGGCTGGTCGCGCGTGCCGGCGGGCAAGCGCGCGTCCACGTACGCCAACAAGGACTATCTGCGGGAGGCCGCCGCCTTCGCCGAGCCGACCCGGCAGTCGATCGAGAGCGCCGACCCGCGCAACCCCGGCGTGCAGCCCCGCCCCGCGATCGGCATCCAGTTCGTGGACATCCCGGAGTTCACCGACCTCGGGACGCAGGTGTCGCAGTACGTGAGCTCGGCCATCGCCGGGCAGCTGACCGTCGCCGAGGCCCTCGACCGCGGCCAGCGCCTCGCCGAGGACGTCGCCGAGCGCTACCAGTCCCGGGAGGAGAACCGATGACCTCGGTCGCCGAGAGGACGGGACAGTCCCAGGTCCAGCCGCCGCCCCCGGGGGCCGTCCGGCGGACCAGCGACTGGGTGCGCCGGGCGCCGCTGCTCCCGGCGCTCGTCTTCATGATCGTCGTGACGCAGCTGCCGTTCGTGGCGACGCTGGTCATCTCGTTCATGGACTGGAACGCGTACTACCCCGACGAGGTCGGCTTCGCGGGCGTCGACAACTTCCGGCGCGTCTTCACCGACATCAACATGCGCGACGCCGTGGTCACCACGATCCTGCTGACCGCGGGCGTCGTGCTGATCAGCCTGGTGCTCGGGCTCGGCGTCGCGCTCCTGCTGGATCGCAAGTTCCGGGGGCGCGGCGCCGTCCGTACGATGATGATCGCGCCCTTCCTCGTCGTCCCGGTCGCGGCGGCGCTGCTGTGGAAGCACGCGCTCTACAACCCGGAGTACGGGCTCTTCAACGGCGCGCTGACCCGGGTGTGGGGCTGGTTCGGCTCGGACAGCCCGCCGCAGCCCGACTGGATCAGCAACGCCCCGCTCTGGTCCGTGATCTTCGCGCTGGTGTGGCAGTGGACCCCGTTCATGATGCTGATCCTGCTCGCCGGGCTGCAGGGGCGCCCCCTGGACGTCATCGAGGCGGCGCGCATCGACGGCGCGAGCAACTGGCAGATCTTCCGCAGCATGACGCTGCCGCACCTGCGCCAGTACCTGGAGCTCGGTGCCCTGCTCGGCTCCATCTACATCGTGCAGAACTTCGACGCCGTCTTCACGATCACGTCCGGCGGCCTGGGCACGGCGAACCTGCCGTACACGATCTACCAGATCTTCTACCAGGCCCACGACTACGGCCGGGCCTCCGCGGCGGCCGTGGTCGTGGTCGTCGGCACGATGATCATCGCGACCTTCGCCCTGCGGACGGTCTCGTCGCTCTTCAAGGAGGACACCGGCCGATGAGTACGCTCACCCCCGCCGTCCCGCGCAAGAAGGAGCGCGGCGGTGTCTGGCTGACCCTGCTCGCGTGGGTCGTCGGCGTGTTGTTCGTGCTGCCCGTGGTGTGGATGGTGCTGACCTCCTTCCACAGCGAGGCGGACGCCGCCACGAACCCGCCGGCCGTCTTCGCGCCGCTCACGCTGGAGGGCTACCGGGAGTTCTTCTCGGGCGGCGCCTCGCCCTGGCCGCCACTGCTCAACTCGCTGACGGCCAGCGTCGTCTCCACGGCGCTGGTGCTGCTGCTGGCGTTCCCCGCCGCGTACGCGCTCTCGATCAAGCCGGTCAGGAAGTGGACCGACGTCCTGTTCTTCTTCCTCTCCACCAAGATGCTGCCGATCGTGGCCGGGCTGCTGCCGCTCTACCTCTTCGCCCAGAACGCCGGGCTGCTCGACAACATCTGGCTGCTCATCGTCTTCTACACCGCCATGAATCTGCCGATCGCGGTGTGGATGATGCGCTCGTTCCTGTCCGAGGTGCCGGCCGAGATGCTCGAGGCGGCCGCGATGGACGGCGCCGGCCTCACCAAGACCCTGCGCTCGGTCATCGCCCCCGTGGTCACGCCCGGCATCGCGGCCACCGCGCTGATCTGCTTCATCTTCAGCTGGAACGAGCTCCTCTTCGCCCGCGTCCTCACCGCCACCGTGGCCGAGACCGCGCCCGTCTTCCTCACCAGCTTCGTCACGAGCCAGGGACTGTTCCTCGCGCAGCTGTGCGCCGCGGCGTTCGTGATCTCGCTGCCGGTGCTGGTGGCCGGCTTCTCCGCGCAGGACAAGCTGGTGCAGGGGTTGTCGCTCGGCTCGGTGAAGTAGACCCTTCCCCGCCCTGTCAGGTGGCCGGTCCCTTGCCTGGGGGCCGGCCACCGCCCTGTCCCGCCCTTCCCGGCGTTGCCCGGCCGGCGTTCACCGGCCGGGCTGGTTTTCTCCGTCCGGCGGGAACCTCCGGGGCGGAGGGTGCGTCCCACCCCGTATGACGACATTTCGCGGCTTGCGGACCGCCGCTGCAACCGCCTCGATCCTGCTCCTCGCCGCCTGCGCGCAGCCGTCCACCGGCGCCGCGGGCTCCTCGCCGTCGTCCGCGCCGCCGAGCCTCCCCAGCCCCGGCGGCGCGGACGACCTCCTCCTGCGCGTGGCGTCCGTCGGCGGCTTCGTGACCCCGGACCTGCGCGCCGGCCGCCTGCCGACCTACAGCGTGTACGCCGACGGGCGCGTGATCTTCCTCGGTCCTGAGCCCGCGATCTACCCGGGCCCGGCCGTCCCGAACGTCGTGGTCGCGAGCATCCCGCCCGAGCAGGCCGCCGAGCTGGTGTCGTCCGCCACCGCGGCGGGCCTGGTGCCGGGGGCGGACTTCGGGCAGCCCGGCGTCGCCGACGTCCCCACGACCCAGTTCACCGTGCGGGACACCGTCGTCGGCGTCGAGGCCCTCAACGAGGCGCAGCCCGAGGACCCCCGGCTCACGGCCGCGCAGAAGGCCGCCCGGACGAAGGTCAAGGCCTTCCTCACCGAGCTCGACGACCTGACCGCCGGCTTCCAGGCGCAGGAGGCCGTCCCCTACACGCCCGAGACGCTCGCCGCCGTGGTCAGCCCGTACGTCCACAACGACGACTCGGTCGGCCGCCCCAAGAGCGTCACCTGGCCGGGCCCGGCACTCCCCGGCGCGTCGATCGCGGACGGCCTCGAGCTCCACTGCATCACGGCGACGGGCGAGCAGCGCGACGCCGTCCTGAAGGCGGCCAAGGAGGCCACGCAGACGACGCCGTGGGTGTGGGAGAACGAGCCCTATTCCGTACGGTTGCGGCCGCTCCTGCCCGACGAGGCCGGCTGCGACGCCCTGAAGTCCGCGTCGTGACCCCGATCGACGAACCGTTCGACCCGGACGACCGTCCCCGCGCCGCACCCCCGGGCGGCGCGGCCCCGGGGCCGGGGCAGGAGGTGCCTGCCCCGGCCCGCCCGGCCTGCCGCCCCTGGCTCAGCTCCCGCCGCCCCGGCCCGCCGCCCCGCTGACACCCGGTGCGGGTGTCAGGGGACGATGATCAGCTTGCCGCCCTTGGGGCCCTCCCGGTGCTCGAACTCGGTGAGCGCCGGGATCGCCTCGCCGAGCGGCACGGTGGCGGCGATCGGCAGCCGCAGGGCGCCGTCGCGGGCGGCTCCGGCGATGTGGTCGAGGTCGGCGGCCGACTCCTTGGTGACCAGCACCTCGTAGGGCCCCGGCAGGGCGGCTCGCGCGAACTTCGCGGGCGTGGGCACGATGTCGACGATGCGGCCGCCGGGCTTCACCAGAGTCCGCATCGTCCGCAGGGGCAGCTTGCCGCCGGCGTCGAGGACGACATCGAAGCGCGCCGCCAGCTGCGCCGGGTCGAAATCGAAGCCGACCACCGGGGCGACGCCGAGGTCACGGGCCTCCCCTGCGGCGGTGTCGCGGCAGCTGCCGGCCACGGTGGCGCCCATCGTCAGGGCGAGCTGGACGGCGGACCGGCCGACCGCGCCGAGCGCGCCGGCGACGAAGACCGACTGCCCCGCGCGCAGCCTGCCCTTGACGGTCAGGGCCTGATGCGCGGTCACCGCGGGAGTCGGGAGGGCGGCGGCCTCCTCCCAGGAGAGGTTCGCCGGTTTCATCGTCACGTTCGTCGCCGCGGTGACGACCATCTCGGCGAACGCTCCCGCGCCTTGGATGCCCGCCCCGCCGAGCACCTCGTCGCCGGCTCGGACCCGCGTGACGCCCGCGCCGACCTCCTCCACTACGCCGGAGAAGTCGTGCCCGAGGCCGCGCGGGAACTTCCGTCCGGTGACCATCTTGAGCCTGCCGCGGCGGATGCCCGCGTCCATCGGGTTCACCGCCGCCGCCCGCACCCGCACCAAAACCTCGCCCGGGCCCGGCCGGGCCGGCTCGTACTCCTCGAGCCGCAGGACCTCGGGGCCGCCGTACTCGTGGTACTGGATGCGCTTCATGTCGTCGCCCTCCGTCGGTGATGTCTCTGAGGGACATCACGCTACGCGCAATGTCAGCCGATGACATCAGGGTGGAACGCGCCAGGAGAGTGTTTAATGTCTCTGGGAGACGTCAGCGCGCGGCGGTCAGCGCGCGCAGTGCGGCCAGGGTCTCGGTGACGATCAGCGCCAGGGACCGCGACTCGCCCTCGGCCAGCCACTGCCGGAACGCCAGCGTGAAGACGCTGGCGGCCGAGTCCGCCGCCAGCGTGGCCGGGACGTCGGCGATGCCGCGGCCGCGCAGGGCTGCGCCGAGGCGGCCGGCGAGGTCGGCGTACTTCTGGCGCTGCCGCTCCAGCAGGGCCGGCTCGGCGTCGATGACCGCCTGGTTGGCCCGCACGCGGTCGCGCGGCACCTGCGCGAGCACATCGGCCGCGCGCGCCAGGGCCAGGCCCACCAGGCCCATCGGCGACTCGCCGGCCGGCGCCTTCTCGACCCCGGCGACCAGCGCGGCCTCGAGCGCCGGCTGTCCGGAGAAGAACACGTCGCGCTTGTCCGAGAAGTGCCGGAAGAAGGTGCGCCTGTTCAGCCCGGCGGCCTCCGCGATCTCCGCCGCGGTCGTCTGCTCGAACCCCTGCCGCGCCACCAGCTCGAGCGCCGCGTCCTGCAGGCGCGCCTGTGCCCCGGGCTCCCACCGCGCCATGACCCGCCCGTCTCCGAAGTGATGTCCTCCGGAGACATCATAGTTGCGACAACCCCGGGTCCTGCGTGGCCAGTCGATCAGGCGCAGGGCTGGTCCGGTGCGTCCGGGCCCGGGAGATGGGCCGGCGGCCCAGGTGGCCGCGCGGCGTCCGGCGGTGGATGTGGCGGTGGCG
>NZ_JAUQWH010000123.1 GCF_030757795.1 Actinoplanes oryzae | reverse complement strand
GATCAAGGGCTGTCCTCATGATCAGCCGGGGTGGAGATCTGACGGCCGCAGGTTAAAGCTCAAGCTAGGGTCTGTTTCGGACGGGGCGCTGGAGCGAGGCCGAGTCCAGGTTTCGTCTGGGTGTGCGGCGCGGGCGCCCTCATCCCGGTGTTGGATGGGGGTGTTCGCGGCGTGCGGCCAGGCGGAAGCTGGGCCGGCCGCAGCCCTGCGATCCCGTCCGAAACAGACCCTAGTCCGGCGCTGGTCGTCCGCGCCCACGACCAGGTCGGCGGACCACTGGACCCGCTTCCACCACTGGTCCTTGCGGTCGGTCCGTTCCTTCTGCCGGAGCGTGAGCAGGACTCCGGTCAGGACGATGGCCGCGGCGACGATCGGCACCGCGAATCCGGCTGCGCTGACCCAGGTCCCCTGCGCTCCCACCAGCCGACCATAGGAGCGCCCGGGCGGTGGTGGCGAATCGATCACGCACCGGGCTCATCCTTCCGGGCGTCGGCTCAGCGGAAGGCCGGGGTGGTCTCGGCGAGGGCCTGGTCGAGGATCTCGAGGCCCAGGTCGAGCTCGCCGGTGGTCGAGGTCAGGGGCGGGGCGATGCGGAAGACGCCGCCCATGGCGGGCAGCTGGACCACGTTCATGTGCAGGCCCAGCTCGCGGCAGCGGCGGGTCACGGCGGTGCCGAGCGCGTCGGCGGCCTGCTTGGTGGTGCGGTCCAGGACGAGTTCCAGGCCCAGTAGGAGGCCGCGGCCGCGGACGTCGCCGACGACCTCGTGGCGGTCGCCGAGGGAGATCAACCCCTTCTTGAGGTACGCGCCCAGCTCGGCGGCCCGCTCGTCGAGGCGCTCGGCGGTGAGCACGTCGAGGACGGTGTTGCCGACGGCGGCGACCAGGGGGTCGGAGACGTGGGTCGTGAAGAACAGGAAGCCGCGGTCGTGGGCCGTGCGCTCGATCTCCGGGGTGGTGAGCACGGCGGCGAGGGGCAACCCGGCGCCCAGGGTCTTGGAGACGGTGAGGATGTCGGGGACGACGCCGTCGCGCTGGAAGGCGTACCAGTCGCCGGTGCGGCAGAGGCCGGTCTGTGCCTCGTCGAGGATGAGGAGCATGCCGCGCTCGTGGCACTTGTCGCGCAGGGCGGCGAGATAGCCGGGCGGGAGGTCGAGGACGCCGCCCGAGCTCAGGATCGGCTCCACGATGCAGGCGGCGAGGCTGCCCACCGACTGGGCGTCGATCAGGTTGAAGGAGAAGTCGAGCTGGCGCCGCCAGTCCAGGGCACCGTCGGGGGTCGTGAAGTCGGGCCGGTAGGCGTTGGGAGCCGGGATGGCGAAGTTGCCGGGCGCCGCGGGCCCGTACCCCTTGCGTCCCGAGCTGTAGGTGGCGTTCGCGGCCGCCTGGGTCATGCCGTGCCAGGAGCGGGCGAAGGACACGATCTCGTGCCTGCCGGTGACCAGCTTGGCCATCCGGATCGAGGCCTCGTTGGACTCGGCGCCGGTGGTGAGCAGCAGCACCTTGCTCAGCTCCGGCACCGACTCGGCGAGCCGGCGGGCGAGCTCGACGACCGGGCGGCTGAGCATCCCGCTGAAGAGGTGGTCGAGCGTGGCCGCCTGGCGCTGGATCGTCGCGACGATCGCCGGGTGCGAGTGCCCGAGGATGGCGCTCATCTGGCCGGACGTGAAGTCGAGGAGGCGCCGCCCGTCCTCGGTGATCACGAAGCTGCCCTCGGCGCGCTCGATGATCTCCGGCACGAAGCCGCCGGCGCCCGAGTAGCGGATGAGGTGGCGGTCCGCGTCGGCCCAGAAGTCGCTCATGGAGCCGACCGTAGGGCATGGGGAGGCGTACCGGAATGCGGACCGCGCCGGCACCGTCATGGTTCCCGGTACCGGCGCGGAGAGCGCGAGCCGCGCCGGGAACAGGCCCCGGCGCGGCGGTGGATCAGCGGGAAGCGCCCGCGCGGCGCTTGGTGTAGACGTCGAAGGCGACGGCCGCGAGGAGCACCGCGCCCTTGACCAGCATGACGCGCTCGGACGGGGCGCCGAGGAGCTGCATGCCGTTGTTGATGACACCCATGATGAGGCCACCGGTGATGGCGCCGACGACCTTGCCGACGCCGCCCTGGACCGCCGCGCCGCCGATGAAGGCCGCCGCGATGGCGTCGAGCTCGGCGTTGTTGCCCGCGGTCGGGCCCGCCTGGTTGAGGCGGCCGGCGAAGACGATGCCGGCGACCGCGGCGAGCACGCCCATGTTGACGAACAGCCAGAAGGTGACGCTCTTGACCTTGACGCCGGAGAGCGTCGCGGCCTGCAGGTTGCCGCCGATGGCGTAGATCTGGCGGCCGAAGACCGCCCGGTTGGTGTAGATCGAGTAGCCGATGATCAGGGCCGCCAGCAGCACCAGGACCCAGGGGAGGTTGTGGTAACGGGCGAGCGCGACCACGACGAACATCACCACGACCGCCGCGACCGCGATCTTCGTGATGAACAGCCAGATCGGGTCGACCGACTGGGCGTACTTGATCCGGCCGGCCCGCTGGCGCCACTGGGTCCAGGCGATCGCCGCGACCGCGAGGATGCCCACGATCAGCGTGAACAGGTCGGCGCCGCCGAGCGCGCCCAGCCCGATGTTGCCCAGGTAGCCCTCGGTGAAGCCGTTGGCCAGCGTGCGCACGTCGTCCGGGATCGGGCCGATGCCCCGGTTGCCCAGGATCGTCAGCGTGACCGCGCGGAAGAGGAGCATGCCCGCGAGCGTCACGATGAAGGCCGGGATCCCGAAGTACGCGACCCAGTAGCCCTGCCACGCGCCGATGAGCCCGCCGACGATCAGCGTGGCGATGATGGCGATGGGCCACGGGATGTCGTGGTTGACCATCAGGACCGCCGCGAACGCGCCGGTCGCGCCGACCACCGAGCCGACCGAGAGGTCGATGTGGCCGGCGATGATGATCAGGATCATGCCGATCGCCAGAATCAGGACGTACGAGTTCTGGACGATGATGTTGCTGATGTTCTGCGGCGCCAGCATGTCGCCGCCGGTGAGGATGGTGAAGAGCAGCACGATCGCCGCGAAGGCGAGGTAGATGCCGCTCTCGCGGAGGTTGAAGTTGAACTTCCGCGGCGCGTTGCCCGGCTGGCTCGCCGAGGGGGTGCCGAGCGCGAGGTCGGCGTTCGTGGGTGCCACGCTCGTCACCGCGCGACCTCCTGTCCTGTCATCAGGGTCATCAGACCCTCCTGGGTCGCGTCGGCGCCGGCCACCTCACCGGTGATCCGGCCCTCGGCGAGGGTGTAGATGCGGTCGCAGAGCCCGAGCAGCTCCGGGAGCTCGCTGGAGATCACCAGCACGCCCTTGCCCTCGTCGGCGAGGCGGTTGATGATCGTGTAGATCTCGTACTTGGCACCGACGTCGATGCCGCGGGTGGGCTCGTCGAGGATCAGCACGTCCGGATCGGTGAAGATCCACTTGGACAGGACGACCTTCTGCTGGTTGCCACCCGAGAGCTTGCCGACGACGCTCGCCACGTTCGGCGCCTTGATGTTCATCGACTTGCGGTAGTCGTCGGCGACCTTGTATTCCTCGTTGTCGTCGACCCAGCCGCCCTTGGCCAGCTTCTTGAGGCCGGCCGCGGAGATGTTGCGCTTGATGTCCTCGATGAGGTTGAGGCCGTAGCGCTTGCGGTCCTCGGTGGCGTAGGCGAGCCCGTGCTTGATGGCGTCCTGCACCGTGCGGACCTGGATCTCCTTGCCGTCCTTGTAGATCCGGCCGGAGATGTTCGTGCCGTAGGTGCGGCCGAAGACGCTCATCGCCAGCTCGGTGCGGCCGGCGCCCATGAGCCCAGCCAGGCCGACGATCTCGCCGCGGCGGACGCTGAGGTTGGCGCCGCGCACGACGACCCGGCCGTGCTGGGTCGGGCTGTGCACGGTCCAGTCCTCGATCCGCAGCACCTCGTCGCCGATGTGCGACTCGTGCGGCGGGAACCGGTTGTCCAGGTCCCGGCCGACCATGCCCGCGATGATCTTGTCCTCGGTCACCTCGTCGGTGGCCAGGTCCATCGTCTTGATGGTCTGCCCGTCCCGGATGATGGTCACCCGGTCGGCGATCGCCATGACCTCGTTGAGCTTGTGCGAGATGATCACGCAGGTGATGCCCTCGTCACGCAGGCCCCGCAGCAGGTCGAGCAGGTGCGCGGAGTCGTCGTCGTTGAGGGCCGCGGTCGGCTCGTCGAGGATGAGCAGCTTCACGTCCTTGGTGAGCGCCTTGGCGATCTCCACGAGCTGCTGCTTGCCCACGCCGATGTCGAGGACCTGGGTGGTGGGGTTCTCCCGCAGGCCGACGCGGCGCAGCAGCTCGGCGGCTGCCGCGTTCGTCTTGTTCCAGTCGATCATGCCCCGGGTGGCCTGCTCGTTGCCGAGGAAGATGTTCTCGGCGATCGAGAGGTTGGACGCCAGCGCCAGCTCCTGGTGGATGATGACGATGCCCTTGTGCTCGCTGTCGCGGATGCCGGCGAACCGGCACGGCTCGCCGTCGAAGAAGATCTCTCCGTCGTACGAGCCGTGCGGGTACACGCCCGACAGCACCTTCATCAACGTGGACTTGCCGGCGCCGTTCTCCCCGCAGATCGCGAGGATCTCGCCGCGACGCACGTCCACGTTGACGTCCGACAGGGCCTTGACGCCAGGGAACGTCTTGGTGATGCCCTGCATCCGAAGGATGGTGTCGGGTTCGGTCACTTCAGGTCGGCCTCGGTGTAGTAGCCGGTGTCCACGAGCTCCTTCTTGTAGTTCTCCTTGGTCACGATGACCGAGTCGAGCAGCTGCGAAGGAACGACCTTGACGCCGTTGTTGTAGTCGGTGGTGTTGTTCGTCTTCGGGGTCTGACCCTTCAGCACGGCGTCGGCCATCTCGACGGTGGCCTTGGCCAGCGCGCGGGTGTCCTTGTAGATGGTGCTGTACTGCTCACCCTTGATGATCGACTTGACCGAGGCGGCCTCGGCGTCCTGGCCGGTGACGACCGGGTAGGGCTGCGAGGCGGTGCCGTAGCCGCTGCTCCGGAGCGCGGAGAGAATACCGATCGACAGGCCGTCGTAGGGCGAGAGCACGCCGTCGACCTTGGCGCCCGAGCGGTAGGTCGAGGTCAGCAGGTTCTCCATGCGGGCCTGGGCCGTCTCCGGCTTCCAGCGCAGCGTGGCGGCCTGCTCGAACTTGGTCTGGCCGGACTTGACGACCAGGACCTTCTTGTCGATGTACGGCTGGAGCACGCTCATCGCGCCGTTGAAGAAGAACGTCGCGTTGTTGTCGTCCGGCGAGCCGGCGAAGAGCTCGACGTTGAACGGGCCGGTCTTGCCGGTGTCCTTGCCCGACGCGTCGAGGATGCCCATGCCGGTCAGCAGCGAGGTGGCCTGCTGGACGCCGACCTTGTTGTTGTCGAAGGTGGCGTAGTAGTCCACGTTCGGGCTGTTGCGGATGAGGCGGTCGTACGCGATGACCGGGATGTTGTTCGACTTCGCGCTCTCCAGCTGCGTGGTGATCGCGGTGCCGTCGATCGACGCGATGATCAGCAGCTTGGCGCCCTTGGTGATCTGGGAGTCGAGCTGCTGGGTCTGGGTGGCGATGTCGTCCTCGGCGTACTGCAGGTCGACCTTGTAGCCCAGTGCCTCGAGCTGCTGCTTGACGTTGTCACCGTCGGCGATCCAGCGCTCGGAGGACCGGGTCGGCATGGTCACGCCGACGAGCGCGCCCTTGGTGTCGGTGCTGCCGGCCTCCTGGTCGACGGTCTTCTCGCTGGAGCCGCAGGCGGCCATCGCCGCGGCCAGCGTCACGGCCGTGGCCACGGACGCGAGACGGGTGAACCTCATCGTTCTCTCCTTGGGAGGGGGTTATGTGGAGTGACGATCGTTACGCACGCACAGATGAGACGACTATCACGCACGTACGATCAGAAGTGAACAGCTCTGCACACTGTTGTTAGCGGGGCGTTACCTTCTCGGCTCAGCGGGCGTACTGGCGGTAATAGGCCTGATTCCAGCGCACGCGGTCCGCGAAGTCATGGGGTGTCGTGCTCTCGTCGATCACGAGCAGCTCGGTGTGCAGCATGGTGGCGAAGTCGCGCAGCGCCTCCACCCCCACCGCCTGGGTCAGCACCGTGTGGTGCGGGCCGCCGGCGGTCAGCCAGCACTCGGCCGACGTCGACAGCGAGGGCTGCGGCTTCCACACCGCGCGGGCCACCGGCAGCTTCGGCAGCGGCTCGTCGGGCGCGGTCACCTCGATGGTGTTGGCGACCAGCCGGAAGCGGTCGCCCATGTCGGCGATGCCGATCACGACGCCGTCGCCGGCCTTCGCGTCGAAGACCAGGCGGACCGGGTCCTCGCGGTTGCCGATGCCGAGCGGGTGGATCTCGCAGGACGGCTTCGCGGCGGCGATCGTCGGGCAGACCTCGAGCATGTGGGCGCCCAGGATCTTCTGGTCGCCGGGGCCGAAGTGGTAGGTGTAGTCCTCCATGAAGGAGGTGCCCGCCCCGGTTCCCGCGCCCATCGCCTTCACGGCCGTGAGCAGCATGGAGGTCTTCCAGTCGCCCTCGCCGCCGAAGCCGTAACCGTCGGCCATCAGCCGCTGGACGGCCAGGCCGGGCAGCTGGCGCAGGCCGCCGAGGTCCTCGAAGTTGGTGGTGAAGGCGCCGAAGTCGCCCTCGGTCAGGAACTTGCGCAGGCCCGCCTCGATCCGCGCGGCGTAGCGCAGCGAGTCGTGCCGGTCGCCGCCCCGGGCCAGCTCCGGCGCCAGCACGAACTGGTCCGCGTACTCGTCGACCAGCGCGTCGATGTCCTTGTCCCCGACGCCGTCGACAACCTCGACCAGATCATTCACGCCGTACGTGTTGACCGACACGCCGAACACCAGCTCGGCCTCGACCTTGTCGCCCTCGGTCACCGCGACGTTGCGCATGTTGTCGCCGAAGCGGGCGAGCCGCAGCCCGCGCAGCTTCGCGTAGCCCGTGGCGGCCCGGGCCCAGCCCTCGACCCGCGCCGCGACCGACGGGTCGGAGGCGTGCCCGGCGACCGTCTTGCGGGCGACGCCGATGCGGGTCTGGATGTAGCCGAACTCCCGGTCGCCGTGCGCGGCCTGGTTGAGGTTCATGAAGTCCATGTCGATGGACGACCACGGCAGCGCCTGGTTGAGCTGCGTGTGCAGGTGCAGCAGCGGCTTGCGGAGCACGTCCAGGCCGGTGATCCACATCTTCGCCGGCGAGAACGTGTGCATCCACGCGATGACGCCGATGCAGTTCGGGTCGGCACTCGCGTCGATCATCACCTGCCGGATCGCGCCGCTGTCGGTCAGCACCGGGCGGCCGACGAGCTCGGCGCTCGTGATCTGGGCGGCCAGCATGTCCTGGATCTGCCGGGACTGGTCGGCGACCTGCTGCAGGGTCTCCGGGCCGTACAGGTGCTGGCTGCCGGTCAGGAACCAGATCTGGGGCTTCACTTCTTGGGCTCCTGTCCGTAGACGTTCTGGTAGCGGGCGTACAAGGAGTCGATGTGCTCCTGGGCGATGGGCACCGGCTCGCCGATCTGGCGGGCGATGTGCACGGTCCGGGCGACGTCCTCGCACATGACCGCCGCCTTCACCGCGGCCGCGGCGTCGCGCCCGATGGTGAAGACGCCGTTGTTGCGCAGCAGGACGGCCGGCGAACGGTGGCCCCGCAGGGTCTCGACGATGCCGCGCCCGACGTCGCCGGCCGGGTCGGGCACGAACGGGCCGACCGGGATCTCGCCGCCGAACTCGTCGGCGATCACGGTGAGGACGCACGGGATGGCCTCGCCGCGGGCCGACCACGCCGTCGCGTACGTGGAATGGGTGTGCACCACGCCGTTGACGTGCGGCATGTGCCGGTAGACGTAGGCGTGGGCGCCGGTGTCGCTGGACGGCGCGAGGTCGCCCTCCACCACCGTGCCGTCCAGGTCGGTGACCACCATCGTGTCCGCGGTGATCTCGTCGTAACGTACGCCGGAGGGCTTGATGACCAGCAGGTCCGCGCCCGGGACCCGGGCCGACACGTTGCCGGCGGTCCAGACCACCAGCTCGTTGCGCGGCAGCTCCGCGTGCAGGTCGGCGACCTGCTGGCGGGTCTCCTTGATGTCGGCGCTCAAGCTCATCGGGCACCTGCAGCGTGACACTGCGGCACACTCACGGTGAGCGGGCACTCGAACATCGGTGTACTACCTCCGGGGGACGAACCGGGCGTGTCCCAGGACACACGCCGGGCGGCGTGGTCCGAGTGTGAGCGCTAACAATTCGCGTGTCAACAGCGCGGAGCAACGTCGTGGCAATCTTGTCGAAATGACGTGGCTCACGGCGCTGGTCCTTCGATCGGGACCCTACGCTCACTCGTGCGGGTGAGCTGCCCCTTCGGCGTGGCGGTTCCGCGGGCGTGTCGGGCGGGCCCTCAGGCGGCCATCCGGGCGGCTCATCCGGGCGGCCTGAGCGGGCGGCTCATCCGGGCGCGCCCACACGGGCGGCTCATGGAGGCGCTCACACGGGCGGCTCATGGGGGCGCCCACGCGGGCGGCTCATTCGGGCTTGGCGACTCGCCCGGGCCGTCACCCGTGACGGCGCGGCGGCGGACGCGGCGGCTTACTGGTCGACCGCGCGGCGTTCTGGCTCGCGGGGGCGGGGGGCCACCGGACGGGACGCGGGCGGCGCCACGCTCGCCCGCTCCACCAGCGCGGGGGCGATGACGATCCGCTCCGGCGGCGCGTCGGGGTCGGCCAGCTGGGTCAGCAGCGAGTCCAGCCCGGCCTGCGCCACCTCGGCGAAGGCCGGCCGCACGGTCGTCAGGGGCGGGATGAAGTACGCGGCCTCGGGCACATCGTCGAAGCCGACCACCGACACGTCGTGCGGCACCCGGCGGCCGTGCTCGCTCAGCGCCCGGAGCAGCCCGAGCGCCTGGTGGTCGTTGGCCGTGAAGACCGCGGTGACCTCGGGCATCCGGGCCAGCATGCGGCCGGCGTCGTAGCCCGAGGCGGCGGACCACTCCCCCGCGACCGTCGGTGGCACCTCGGCCCCGGCCGCCTCGAGCGCCGCGCGCCAGCCCTCGATCCGGCCGGCGGCGTCGTACCAGTCCGGCGGGCCGGAGACGTGCCAGACCGTCCGGTGGCCCGCGGCCAGCAGGCACTCGACGGCGAGCCGGGCGCCCGCCGCCTGGTCGACCGTCACGAGCGAGTGCGGGCGCAGCGGGTTGCCGTCGATGGTGACCAGCGGGATGCCGGCCGGCATGTCCTCGAGGGCGTCGTCGGCCGAGGCCACGGGGGCGATGACCACCAGGCCGGCGACGCGCTGGTCGAGGTGGCGCTCCACGGCGCCGGCGATCGACTCGCGGTCGAGCCGGCCGACGCTGCCCACGCTCACCGCGAAGCCCGCCTCGGCCGCGGCCTGTTCGAACGCGGCGAGCAGCGAGGCCGGCCCGTACAGCGTGCTGTTCTGCGCGACGACGCCGATGAGCTGGGAGCGGCCCGTGACCAGGGCCCGGGCGGCGCGGTTGGGGCGGTAGCCGAGCTCGGCGATGGCCGCGCGCACCCGCAGCCGGGTCTGCTCGCGTACGTTGGGATGGTCGTTGAGCACCCGGGAGACCGTCTGATGGGACACTCCCGCCAGCTTGGCGACGTCGGTCATGGCGGGGCTGCGGACTCCCCTGACGTCCATCGCCGCACCCCGTCCCTGTAATGTGCGCTCGCACCGCGAACCCGTCGGCCCCGGTCGATGTGTGACCAGACGATCACGCCGTGATCACCGCATAGTAACGCCGTACCGGCCGCCGCTGTCCAGCCGCTGTGGCGTCCCGGCATCTGGACCGGTGCTGGCATTGTTAGCGATAACAAGTCGACCGTCAACGGGCTCCCCTCGATCAACTTCTCCCGGCTGCGTACCCTCGGCGGTGATGGACCTACCGATCGAAGCGCCGCCCCACGGCCATGTCGTGCTGGACACCCGCCGGGACGAGGGCTTCACCTCCCTGCGCCGCCACGCCCCGCCGCGCGCCGAGCGCTACGAGCTGGGGCGCTCGCTGCGCGACCGCTCCCCCCGCTCCGACCTGGCGCACTGGCGGCCGGCGAGCGGGCGGGTCGACCCGATCGCCCAGCTGACCCGGGCGCACGAGGGGCGCCTCGACCGGCTCATCCCCGTGCGGGTGGGGCGCATGCACGCGTCGCCCTACGCGTTCCTGCGCGGCTCGGCCAACATCATGGCCGACGACTTCGCCACCCTCCCGCACACCGGCATCACCCCGGTCATCTGCGGCGACGCCCACCTGGGCAACTTCGGCTTCTACGCGTCGCCGGAGCGGGAGCTGGTCTTCGACCTCAACGACTTCGACGAGGCCCACCCCGGCGCCTGGGAGTGGGACCTGCGCCGGCTCGTGACGAGCGTGCACGTCGCCGGCCGGCAGAACGGCTTCCGCGAGCACGCGTGCGCCGACGCCGTACGCCATTGTGTCGAGGAGTACCGCGAGCAGATCCAGCACCTCGCCGAGCAGCCGCTGCTGCGCCGCTCGTTCGACACCCTCGACGTCGACGACCTGCGCAAGGCGGCGAGCAAGGCCTCCTTCAAGGACGAGATCGAGCGGGCGGCCCGGCGGGCCCGGCGGCGCACGAGCGACCGCGCGCTGCCCCGCTTCACCGAGCAGCGCGACGGCACCGCCCGCCTGGTGCAGGAGCCGCCGCTGATCACCCGGCCCAGCGACGAAGACATCGACCGGCTCGCCGAGGCGCTGGACGGCTATCTCAACACGCTGCCCCCGCACTGGGCGCGGATCCTGGCCGGCTACCGGATCGTCGACATCGCGCACAAGGTGGTCGGCGTCGGCTCGGTGGGCCTGCGGGCGTACGTGGCGCTCTGCGAGGGCAGCAGCCCCGACGACGTCGTCTTCCTGCAGCTCAAGGAGGCCCGGCGCTCGGTGGTCGCGAAGCACCAGCACGGCGCCGCGGCGTGGCACCGGCACCAGGGGCAGCGGGTCGTCGAGTACCAGCAGGCGCTGCAGACGGTCAGCGACCCGCTGCTCGGCTGGACCACGGTCGGCGACCACCAGTACTACGTGCGGCAGTTCCGCGACATGAAGGGCGCGATCCTCGTCGAGGACATCAGCGCCTCCGCGCTCGAGGACTACGCCGGCATCTGCGGCTATCTGCTCGCCAAGGGACACGCCCGGACCAGTGGCGCCTCGATGATCGCCGGGTACATCGGCAGCAGCGACAAGCTGGACGACATGCTGAGCAGGTTCGCCCGGGCGTACGCCGACCAGGTCGAGGCCGACCACCAGGTGCTGGTGGACGCGGTCCGGCACGGGGTTCTACCGATGGAGATCGCATGAGTGGACGGGTCGACCTCGCGGCGCCGGAGGTCCTGCAGTTCTGGACCGAGCGGCACCTGTGCACGCTGACGACGCTGCGGGCGGACGGATCGCCGCACGTGGCGCCGGTCGGCGCGACGCTCGACCTCGCGGCCGGGCTGCTGCGGGTCATCTCCTCGGGCGAGTCGGCCAAGGTGCGGCACGTCCGCGCCGGGCAGACCCGGGTCGCGGTCTGCCAGTTCGAGGGCCCGCGCTGGTGCACGGTCGAGGGCGTGGCCACGATCAAGGACGATCCCGAGTCAGTGGCCGAGGCGGTCAAGCGGTACGCCGAGCGCTACCGCCAGCCCCGCCCCAACCCCCGCCGCGTCGCCATCGAGATCGCCATCACCAAGGCGCTCGGCTCCGCGTCACTCGGCGCGCCGCGGTAGGACGAGCGGCGCCCCGGAGCGCGGGTGCGGGAAGACCTCGATCGCGTGGCCGTAGACGTCGCTCAGCAGTTCCTCGGCAGCGCCACCTGCGGCGCCGCGCTCGCACTCGGCGTCCTCGAGTCGGGTGCGGCGGGCGGGTGCAGCACGGTGCTCACCCTGAAGCTCGCCTGATGCACCGGGTCGCCGTCGCGTGGGAACCGGCCGGGGATTCCGCAACAATCCCCGGCCGGCCCATCTGCCATCGTAGGGAGTTCCATGATCGTCCGGCTCGTGCCGGCGGCCGTCCCGGTGCCGGCGCTCGGTCCGGGGCCGGTCTCCATCTCGGCTTTTCCGTCCGCCCTTCCGGCGATAGCGCCGGACGCTGTGGCGCAGGACACCCCTTTGCGGCCGCTCTCGGGCGCCGGCGTGCCCGTCGCTGCCGTCCCTTCACGGTGTGCTCTGCCTCGGCTACCGGGTGATCCGCCGGGCTCCCGCTTTTTTTGAACCCCAATCCTCGACGGCTGGAGATCCGCCCCTCCTGACGGGCTTCGCTGCCGATCGAGATCCATTTCTTGCCTATCGATTGACATCTGTCGAATCGGGATCGATGCTCGGGGCACGGTCAGGGCTGCTCCCCCGTCCCGCCGCCCCGCGCAGCCTGCCCGGACGTCATCCCCGCCGGCCCACACCGGCACGGCGTCGCAACGGCGGCAGACCCCGGATGTGACCATGAGACTTCCCCGCCGTCTGCTCGGCCTCGGCGTGCTCGCGCTCGCCGGCGTGCTGGGCCTCACCCAGGTGGTGACGATGGCCGACCGCGCCGACGCTGCCCAGACCTCCCTCCGCGCCGCCGACCCCAGCGTGCTGCGGGTCGGCTCCACCTACATCTCGGTGCAGTCGATCAACAACGGCATCCACGTACGCCAGGCGTCGTCCCCCGACGGCCTGGCCGCCGCCGCGGCGACGCGCGTCTTCCAGGACTCCGGCCTCGGCGAGCTGTGGGCCCCGGAGATCCACTACGACGGCGGCCGCTACTACATCTACTTCACCATGGGTACGGGCGCCGCCCACCGCATGTACGTGATCAGCTCCACGTCCCCGGCCTCCGGCTTCGGCGCCGCCACGAAACTGAACCTCCCCGACGACAAGTGGGCCATCGACGGCACCATGTTCACCTTCAACTCGCAGCGCTGGTTCGTCTGGTCGGGCTGGGCGGGCGACACCAACGTCGAGCAGAACCTCTACATCGCGCGGATGAGCAGCCCGACCACCGCCACGGGGGCGCGCTACGTGATCTCCCAGCCCCGGGAGAGCTGGGAGCGGGTCGTCGGCAACCCCTTCATCAACGAGGCGCCCGAGGCGATCAAGGACCCGAACGGCCAGCTGCACATCGTCTACTCCGCGAACGGCAGCTGGAGCGACCAGTATTGTCTCGCCGACCTCCGCCTGCGCGCGGGCGGCGACCCGACCTACGTCTGGGACTGGTACAAGAGCAACGGTTGCCTCTTCGGCAGCAACCGCAGCACCATGATGTCCGGCTGGGACCCGACCCTCACCGTCAACGGCCCCGGCCACCACACCTTCGTCCTCCTCAACGGCGACATCAACACCAGTCCCCCGGCGGGGCCACGCTTCCCCCTGATGTTCCATGCCGTTCCCAAGGGCACCCCCTACTCGTGGGCCAACCGCTCCTGGTACACCGGCACCTTCACCTGGTGGGGCAACACCACCTACACCCGAGCCAACGTCCCCGGCGCCACAACAGACACCGGCTGGAGCCTCAAGTTCTTCGAATGACCAGGTAGCCGGGCCCGCCCTCCCCGGAAGGCGAGCCCGGCCCACTCCACGCCCACACAGCCCGCCCGCAGCTCCAGCTCCCGCTCCGCAACCGGGTCGGCCACCAGCGTCACGGTCTCCGCATCGATCCCGCCGGCGTCCAGGGCACCGGCGCATCCGTCATGGCCGCCCACATCCCGCGAACTCCGCTCAAGTGCTGCTGTTCGCCAGCGGAGGGCTCGGGGCGTGCTGCTCGTGATCAGGATTGCCTGCCCGGGCCACTGGTCAACGCGCGCGCCCCGACAGCCGGCCAACGCACGGAGCCCCACGGGTCACCGCAGCGGCGTCGCCGGTCAACACGAGGGCCGACGGATTGACGCTCTAGCCGCAGGCTGCTGGCCGTCATATACGTCATCGGCACCGTCAACTACCGCGGCTTCTCCGAGCGAGGATCTAGCCGAGCTGCACCTGTTCTGCGCGGCGATGATCGTGATCAAGGGCCCACAGATCAACGCGCGGCACGCTCAAGCGCCGATGGCCGGGGGCGAGAGCTGCCGCGCAGGCCTGGTAGGCGTGGTCGGCGTTGCCCAGCTCCAGGGCCTGGTAGGCGTGGTCGGCGTTGCCCAGCTCCAGGGCCTGGTAGGCGTGGTCGGCGTTGCCTAGCTCGGCGTCGCGGGAGCACGGGCCGGCGAGTCAGGGACGGGGCCGGACGGGGGTCATTGGAACGTGACGAGCTCGGGGACATTGGTGAACTTCAGCAGGTCGCGGGCGCCGTAGCGCTTGATGTCCTCGTCGTAGAAGAGTTTGTAGCCGAGGTGGAACTGCTGGGGCCGGCGCAGGCGGTTCCAGGTGGCGTCCTTCTCGGAGCGGGTGCCGAAGCCGTCAACGTGCTGAACGAGGGCGAGGCCGGGGCGCTTCTGGATCTTTCCCACGTCGGGGAGCATCGACGAGCGGAACTGGTGCACGACGAAGAGCTTCTCGGGCAGCTGGTGCTGGGCGACGAGCCCCGACACGTACGCCGACACGCGGTTGACCTCGGCGGCGCTCACCTTGCCGATCGTCTTGCCGGGGACCTTGCCCGCGGGCATGCGCCACTCGGGATCGAGGGCCAGGCCCACGTGCGGCTGCACGAGGAAGCGCTCCAACTGCTTCGCCTGGGGCAGGAAGTCGCCGCGGCCCGGCTGGAGGTCGAGGATGACCATCACCTTGTTGCGGCGGGCCTGATCCACGTACTGCTGGATCTTGCTCATGGCGATCATCTGGCTGTAGTCGCCGTCCTTGCCGGGGCCCGCCTGGGCCACGCTGGCGATCAGCTCGTAGGCCGCCTGGACCTTGCGATCCCCGGCGAACGGCTTGGCGGCCGCCCGGAGCTTGGGCAGCATCGCGTCGGGGCTGCCCTCGCCGAGGACGCCGAGCGTGCCGGTGCCGGCCGTGCCGTAGTAGGCGACCACGCGATAGTCCGGGAAGATCTTCGTGCCACCCAGCGGCAGCTGCTGGGTGGCTCCGCCCGCAGTGGACGACGAGCCGGCCGGCTGCCCGGGAACCGCGGAGGCCGCCGGGTCCGAGGGAACGGCCGAACCAGAGGGCGCCGCAGCCGGGCCGGAAGGCGCCGCGGATCCGGACGTGGCCGGGCCGGCGGACGAGGACGCCGAGGGCGGCTGAGCGGGCGCGGCGGAGGAGCCGGCGTCGTTGGTGCCGCACGCCGCCAGGGCGGCCACGAGCAGGGCGGGCAGAACACGGCGTACCAGCACATCGACCTCCTTGTCGGCGAATTGGGGGCCACCGTAGCGCGGACGGCGGGCATCGGCAGCCTCGAGCGTCCGGGCCGGGGGCGGATGGGGGTGTGTCCGGGCAGGTCATCCCGCATCCGAAAAAGAGGCATGACGCCCGCCACGCCGTTACGTGAGGTCTGCACGAGAGCACCGGCGGAGCGCGGCGGGACCATGATCGTGCCTGGTCGGGACGGCGGCCGGTCGGATCGTGCGCAGGCGGGACGCCGGGCGGTCACATCGCGCGGGCGGGGCGCCGGCCGATCACACCGCGCGCGGACGGGGCGCCGGTCGATCACATCGCGCACGGACGGGGCGCCGGTCGATCACGGTCGGCGGCTGATCACGTGGCGCACGGACGGCCAGCGGCTGATTACGTCGAGCGCGGACGGTCGGCGGCTGATCACATCGCGCGCGGACGGGGCGGAACCGCAGATGACGACGTATTGACGGGTCGGCGGGGTCGGCGGATCGTGGAGGTACGCCCGTTTCGCACGGGGTGAGGAGTTCGCCGTGAACCTTGTCGACGTCGGGAAGCTGGCCATCATCACGTTGACGCCCACGTTGCTCGGGGCGGCGGTCGTCCTCGGGCCCCGGATCTGCTCGGCCGTCGCCCGCGTGTGGCCCGACCGGGCCCCGCACGATCCGGTGCCGCTCGGCCCGCCCATCGAGCAGCTCGCCGCGGATCTGCGCCGGCTGCTGCGGCTGCACGATCACCTGACCCGGTCGGCGCACCTCGCCATGCGGGCGCACCGGCTGTGGGCGGTGGAGGCGGCCATCGGGACACGCGCGGTGGAGGCGGCCCGGGCGCTCGGCGTTTCGCATCCGGAGCCGGACCGGCCCGGAGACCTCACGCGGCACGAGCTGGCGGCGCTCCTGCGCTCACTGACCGCCGCGGGCCTGGTGCTGCCCGAGTCGATCGGGCACTTCACGAGCGACGGGCGTCTCTGAGCTCAGTCGCCGATGGAGAGCGGACGGAGATCGCGGAGGGACTCTGCCAACGGAGGATCGCTGGCGATGCGCACCGGCGCCTTCCGACGGCCGCCTTCCTCAAGGAGAAGCGACGGCCACCTTCTTAGCGGGTGAGGAGACAGCCGACTTCCACGGGAAAAGCAGACAGGCGACTTCCTCGGGGCGAGGAAGGGGACGGCCGCCTCCCACGGGGGCGGAGGAGACGGCCGTCGTTTTCCTCGGTCGAAACGGGGGCGAGGAGGAGCGCCCTCGTTTCGCGGGCCCCGGCGGGCTCGGCGGGGGGAGCCGGCACCGGCCGGGGAGTTCGAGACGCAGCCGACGTCGACGACGGCCGGTGGCGACGATGAGCGCACGGCACTGTCGATGTCGCGTCACAGGCACTGTCGATGTCACACGGCACTGCCGATGACGCGTCACACGGCACTGCCGATGTCACACGGCACTACCGATGTCGCGTTACACGGCGCTGTCGATGTCGAGCCGCAGGGCACTGGCGGTGCCGGGCGGCATCGGGACGCACGGCTGCGGTCCGGTTCAGGTGAAGCGGCCCGGCGTCAGACGCGGGGCGGCTGGTTGGTCAGGGTGTCGAGGGTCCAGGCGTCCAGGCGGCGGAGGGCCGTCCGGAAGGTGGCGCGGACGGCGCCGAGGTCGAGGCGCGGCATGATCCGCTCCTTTCGGTCGGTGTCGTGTTTCTGTCAGTCGGCGGCTCGCCGAGCGAGCCGGCCGGGAACCGGCACTGCGCCGGGCCGGTCACCTCATCCACGGTGACACCACCACCGGCCATGATCCGTGGCTCGCGGACGTGTCCCTCGCCACGCTGCCGAGGGCGGCCCCGGGGAAGCGCACGAAACGGACGATCCAGGAGGGACGCCGACGGCGATGTCACGGTACGTGTTCGTAACTTCGGGACCCGTGGTGGCGTACCCAGGGGAAGTTGCTGTGGGGGGTCTCAGCCGTGGCTTAAGAATGCCTTAATTCGAGGGCTGATCCATGGCGCCGGAACGCTCGAAGCGCTTCCGGGACGGCGTCGCACCCCCGAGTGCCGCCGTCACTCTCCGTTGAGGACCGTCGATCGAGCCTCCGGCGCGCCGCTGAAAAGACGCTGGATGTGAACCGAACGGGCGTGGTGCCCGTACTGTGCGTCGAAGAGCTTTTCCCGGCGGCCGCGGCGACCGGGCGGTCCGGCGGCGCCAGGGGGCGTCCTCGGGTCGGGTGACTAGCCTCCGTGGGCGGTAGCGCGCGGCGTAAATCCGTGGTTAACCTTCCAACCCGACCGGGCTGAGGGGAGCCCGGCCGCGCGGGCGACCGCACGCGGGAGCGAGGACGGGGGACACGGATGCGGCAGCAACAGGCCGGGCCGAAGCGCCTCCACGCGCGCGCCGGCGGGGTGGTCCGATGAGCTACGAGGACGACGAGTACTGGGCGTCCGAGTACGACGACAAGCGCCGACGCAAGCCGTACGTGGAGACGACCGCTACGGCCCGTGACTCCTACGCGGATGCGGCCGTCGAGTCGCGCTGGGGCGCCCCGGCCGCGCGCGAGGACGACGCGGCGCGCGGAGCCGGCACCCCCGAGCAGGACGAGCCCGCCGTCGACGAACTCGCCGAGCGACGCCAGCGCCGCCAAGGCGGTTACAAGCGGTCACGAAGCCGCGACAAGCAGATGGAACAGGCCTTCGACGCCGACCGGCCGAGCTGGCTCGACGACCCCGGTTTCGAGGCCGCCGACCTCGAAACGGCCCCCGTCTCCCCCGCCATGGGCCTGGGCGGCTGGGAAATCCGCAGCATCGACTTCGACGAGCTGGAGTACGACGACCGCGAGTTCGACGCGGACGACTGGGAGACACAGCGGCGCTACACCGCGGCCCAGCGGGCCAAGCGGATCGAGACGTCGTCCTTCTGGGACGGTGACCTCGAGGCGGAGCAGGAGCCCCCGCGCCGCCCGCGCCGCGAGCAGGACGACGACCCCCGACCTCCGGCGCGCGGCGGCCGGGCCGGGGTGGACTACGACACGCCGGACGAGACGGACGGCGGGCGCCGGGAGAGTCCGGGCGAGGGCGGCAAGAGGAAGCGGTTCGGGCGGCGGGACGCGGCCCCGGAGCGTGGCGGGTCCTCGCCCGAGCGGCGGCGGGGCGACGAGGGTCCCGGGCGGCGGTCCGGTGGCGACGAGGCTGTCGCGTTCGACGAGGGCCGGCGCGGGCCTGCCGAGCGCGGGCGTGGATCGGCGCCGGCCGCGTTCCGGCGGGACGACCGGGGCGACCAGCGCGACCTGGGCGAGCGGGGTGACCGCGCTGACCGGGGTGACTTCCGGCGGGACGATGACGCGCGGCGGCGTGACGGGGCCTCGCGCGATGACCGCGGCCGGCGGGAAGATTTCGCTGCTCGCGACGAGCGCGAGCGCGGCCTCGGCGGGCGCGACGAGCGCGGGCGCGGGGAGGCCGGTCGGGCGCGCGTCGACTCCGGAGGCCGGGACGACCGGCGGCGTGCCGATCTCGGCGGGCGTGACCACGACGCGCGGGATCTCCGCGGACGGGATCTCGACGCGCGGGACTCCGGCGGGCGGGACCTGGACGGGCGCGAGCTCGGCGGACGGGACGGGCGCGAGCTCGGCGGACGGGACGGGCGCGACCTCGGCGGACGGGACGGGCGCGGGCGCGTCGATCTCGGCGGGCGGGACGACCGGGGGCGCGCGGAGTTCGCGGGGCGCGACGGGCGGGGCTTCGACGAGCGCGGGCCGGGTGAGCGGCGGTCCGACGAGCGCAGGCGTGACGGTCGCGGACGGGTGGAGTTCGTCGGCGGGCGGGACGAGGGCGGCTATCCGCGGCGCGCCGACAGCGGCTATGACGAGGCGGCGCGTTATCCGGTTCGCGAGGACGGCTATGCGCAGCGGGACGACGCCTATCCGCAGCGGGATCGGGCGGCTGCCTTCCGGCGCGAGGACGACGCCGTCGCGTACGCGCCGGAGCGCTCCAGCGACGCGCCGCAGCGCGAGCCCGTGGTGTTGCAAGGCGAGTTCTACGAGCACGACACGCCGGTCGTGGCACCCGGGGACGCCGGGCGGTTCGCCGCGGCCGCGAGGGTGGACGAGACCGTCCGCTACGACGACGCCGCGCAGGCTCTCGACGAGAGTCGCCGGCGTGTCGCGGAGACCGCTCGCTTCGAGCAGGGCGGCGCGGTTGCCGAGGCTGGGTCGCGTGCGCAGCTCGAAGGCGGCCCCGATCAGGATCAGCGGGACAGCGCCGGGGCGAACGGGGACGACCCGCACGCGCCGTACCGTCCGCCGGTTGCGCCCGCCGCGTCCGCGCAACAGCAGGAGACTCAGGAAGAGAGCCCGCAGGACACGACGCCACGGGTGATCAGCCGGGCCACGCCGCCGCCCGCGCCACGCGTGATCAGCAAGGCGACGCCGCCGCCGGCGCCGCGGGTCCTCAAGGCCGAGCCTCCGGCGCAGCCTCGGGTGGTGGGGGCGCCTTCGGAGGCCGCTCCGGGTCCGGCCGCTCCGGCCGTCCCGGCTGCGTCGGCTCAGGGTCCGGTGCCGCACGGCGGGCCGGGGGACTCGGTCCAGCAGCAGGGGCTGGCGGCGGCGTACGAGGACGGCAGGGGTGAGGCGCGGCCGGCTCGTGTCGGCTACATCACTTCGGACGGACCGATCATTCCGGCGAGCCATGACCACGGTCAGCGTTCGCGGGCTTCCGCTCAGGTGCCTCAGCAGTACGCCCGGTCCGATGGTGCTGATCAGCAGTGGGGGCCTTACGTACCTGGGGCGGGTCAGCAGTGGACGCCGGACGGCGCACCCGTGCCTGCTCAGCGGGGCGGCACGGATCCGCAGCAGTGGGGTGGCCAGCCCGGTGCCGTGGCTGGGCAGCCGAGTTCGGGTGCGCCGCAGCAGCAGTCCGGGCCTGCTTTCCAACAGCCCGGCGCCAATGCCCAGCAGCCGGGGCCGGTTGTTCCGCAGTCGGGTTCCGTCTTCCCGCAGCCCGGCGCCTCTGGTCAGCAGGCCGGCGTCGCCCCGCAGCCGTGGGACGGGAGTCGGCAGCAGCGGCCGGAGCAGGATCAGCGGAAGGACGGCCGGGCTCAGGTTTCGCCTGCTGCCGCGTACCCGCCCGGTGCGGCGTACCCTCCGGTGTTGCCGGAAAGCACGCCCACGCCGGTTCCGCCGGCAGCTACTCCCCCGGTGCGGCGGCCTGCCGAGGCCGCGCCGCCGCAGCGTCAGCCGGGGGCCATGGTGCCGCCGCCGATGCAGCCTTCCGCGCCGCAGACGCCGGCTTCCGGTGGTGCTCAGGCGCCGGTGGCCGCACAGGCTCCTCAGGCGCAGACGGACCAGGCATCGGCGGCCGCCGTGCACGGTGGTCCGGCGCCGTTGCCGCAGCCTCCGGCGTGGCAGGCTCCGCAGACCTATCCGCCGGGGGCGTACCCGTCTCCGGTGGAGCAAGGCCGGCAGGCGTCGCAGGGGAACGTCGCGCAGCCGCAGGGATACGGTGCGCCGCAGGGTTCGTCGTGGGGTGCGCAGGCCGGTGGGCCGCAGCAGGCGGCTCCTCAGAGCGGGCTTCCGTACGCCCCGCCGTCGACTCAGTACGGTGAGGCGCCGCACAGTGCCGTTCCGCACAGCGGGCTTCCGCAAGGTGGCGTGCCGCAGAGTGCCGTTCCGCACAGTGGAGCTCCGCAGAGCGCCATGTCGCACAGTGGAGTGCCGCAGGGGTACGCGGGTCCGGCGGCCGGGCCGTGGGGTGAGCCGGGCGTTGCCGGGCCGGGCGACGAGTGGCGTGGTTCCGAGACGGTGGAGCGGCCGATTGTCGGTGGGCCGCGTACGGCGATGATCTTGCCGACGGGTGACGGCATGCCCGTTCCTCCCTCGCTGCGGCCGCCGTCGCGGATGGCGCCGGTCAGCGGGGCCGGTGTTCAGCAGGATCGGCCGATCAGCGGCGGGGCGGCCGGTCAGCGACCGGTGAGTTCCATGCCTCAGCAGCCGGTCAGCGCGATGCCTCCGCACCCCGGCGTCGTCATGCCGCAGCAGCCGGGTGCTGTGCCGCAGCAGCCGGGCGGTGCTGTGCCGCAGCAGCCGGGAGCGCCGGTCGGCGAGGGGCCGACGGTGGCGGCGGCTCGGGCTGGAGTTGTTCCGGTTCCGGCTCAGCGGGGGCCGCAGGCCGACCGGTCGGTGCCTCCGGGCCCGGACGAGGCCGCACGTCAGGCCGAAATCGCACGTCAAGCCGAAGCCGCACGTCAGGCCGAGCTTGCGCGTCAGGCCGAAGCCGCACGTCAGGCCGGGCTTGCGCGTCAGGCCGAAGCCGCACGTCAGGCCGGGCTTGCGCGTCAGGCCGAAGCCGCACGTCGAGCCGCTGAGGCGCGCCAGGCCGAGGAGGCTCGCCAGGCGGAAGTCGCGCGTCGGGCCGAAGAGCAGCGTCAGGCCGAAGCCGCTCGCCGGGCTGAGGAGGAGCGTCGGGCTGAGGAAGCGCGCCGGGCTGAGGAGGCACGTCAGGCTGCTGAGGCGGCTCGGCAGGCCGAGGACGCTCGACGCGCGGAGGAAGCACGTCTCGCGGAGGCTCGCCGGGCTGAGGCCGCGCGGCAGGCGCAGCTGGCGCAGCAAGCTGCGGAGGCGCAGCGGGCGGCGGAGGCGCAGCGGGCTGAGGCCGCGCGGCAGGCTGAGCAGGCGCGTCAAGCCGAGGAGGCCCGACGCTCGGAAGAGGCACGTCGCGCGGAGGAAGCGCGCCGGGTGGAAGAGGCTCGACGCGCCGAGGAAGCTCGTCAAGCAGAGGAAGCGCGTCGCGCCGAGGAAGCGCAGCGGGCGGACGAGGCGAGGCGAGCCGAAGAGGCGCGGCAGGCTGAGGAAGCGCGGCAGGCCGAGGCGGCTCGGCAGGTGGCGGCTTCGCGGCAGATGCGGCAGGGGCAGGCTGGTTCGTCCGGGCCGGAGCAGGTGTCCGTGGTGCCTCCGGCTTCGCGGCCTGGGCCCAATCCCGCCGCGAACGCCTTGCCGATCGGGCGGCTCGCGGTTTCCGGGCCGGACGGGCCTCGGAAGTACGCCGATCAGGAGCTGGGTGCGACCTGGTTCGGGGCGCCGAAGCAGGGCGGGGACGCTGCTGCCGGGTCGGGCGCGGGCGCCGAGTCGGGCACGGCGGCCGAGTCGGGCACGGCGGCCGAGTCGCGCTCGGCTGGTGACCGCGCGGGCTTGGGCTCGGACGGCGACGATGCCGGGAGCGGTGCGGTCGGTGCTGCTTCGGGCGGGGAAAGTGCCCGGCGGGACGACATCCTTGGAGACAGCGCTGTTCGTGACGGGTCGGCTGGTCCGGGCCCGGAGGCAGGCGGCGCGGCTGGGGACGGTTCTTCGGCGGCAGACGGTCGTGGTTCAGGGACGAATGGCAATGACGTTGCCGGGGCTGCTCGGCCTGTGTCAGGTGCCGGAGCAGAAAAGCCGATTTCGGGTGCTGGCGCAACAGAGCCGGCTTCGGTCGCCGGAGCAGCAGAGCCGGTTTCGGGTGCCGGAGCAGCGGAGCTGGCTCAGGGTGTCGGAGCATTAGAGCTGGCTCAGGGTGCCGGGGCCGGCGGGTCGGATGAGGCTCGGGCGGAAGCCGGTGGTGAGCTGCCGGACGCGCGTGGGGTCACGCTCGATCTGGACATCACCGGGTTCATGAACGGGATCGTTGCCGCGGCCGACCTGGTGGGGCCGCTTCAGGCAGGTGCGAAGTCCGCGGACGCGCCCAGCCGGGAGCCGGGAGATCCGGCAAGCGCTGAGCCGGGAAGCCGGGCCGACGCTGAGCCGGGAGAACGGGCCGGCGCTGAGCCGAACGGTTCGGTCGGCGCGCAGCCCGGGACCGGGGCCGGGCCGGGCGACGCCACCGGAGTCGAGGCGGGGCTCGGGGCTGGTCCGGAGCGCGACCGGCGCGCTCGGGCGATGCCGTTGGCGGAGGACGAGGGGCGGAGCCGGGCTCCGCGCGTACCGGTGAAGGAGAAGCCTCGACCGCTCGGGCCGGAGGACCTCGCCGCGATCCGGTGGCGGTTGGACGGGGCGACGCTCAAGGAGATCTCCGACGATCGGGACGCGTTGCGCGAGCTCGGGGAGCGGCTGGACGGGCCGCTGGCCGACGAGCTGGACAACGTGGCGCGGGCGGGGCTGCTGAGCGTGCGGGCCGAGGTGTACCGGCTGCTCAACGAGCTGGGTATGGCCGCCGCGGCGAGCCGGTTGGCGCTGGCGCACGCGGAGTCGGCCGGGGATGTGCAGGCGATCGTCATCGCTCAGGCGGAGCTGGCGCACGTGCTGCGGTTGCGGGGCGACTATCAGGAGGCGGACCGGCTGTTCGAGCAGGCGGCCAGCTCGGATGCGCCCGATCAGCTGCGGAGCGTGGTGCACGAGAACGCCGGGCGGAGCGCGTTCGATCAGGGGCGGCACATGGAGGCTCTCGATCACTTCACGCGGGCCGTGCGGCTCGGGCTGCCCGAGGACCAGGAGCTGATTCAGCGGATCGACGTGGCGCTCGAGGCGATCTACATCCACGTGCTGCGCGACGGCTGGGGGCCCTATCCGCGGCTGCGGCGGGAGATCCTGGGCCTCGTCAAGGCCGCCGAGAGCGATCAGGCCGGCTGACCGACGTCACGGCGTCCGCCTCCGCCGAGGCCGACGCCACGGCCTCCCTCTCCGGCGAGACCAACGACAAAGCGCCGCCCTCCGGCAAGACCGACGACGAAGCGCCGCCCTCCGGCGAGGCGGACGACGAAGCATCATCCTCCGGCGGGATCGACGACACGGCGGCTTCCTTCGGCGCGGGGCCACGGGCACGCGAGGCCGATGGCACAGCGGCTGCCGGGCTACCCGCCGACGACGCAGCAACTGCCGGGCCGGCCGACGACGACGCAGCAACTGCCGGGCCGGCCGACGACGACGCAGCAACTGCCGGGCCGGCCGACGACGACGCAGCGGCCGACGGGCCGGCCGACGACGACGCAGCAACTGCCGGGCCGGCCGACGACGACGCAGCGGCCGACGGGCCGGCCGACGACAGCGCAGTAACTGCCGGGCCGGCCGACGACGGCGCAGCGGCTGACGGGCCGGCCGACGGTACGGCGTCGACGTTCTGCCTCGGGCCGGCGAGTGCGGTGCGGCCCCGGCCGGTGGCCTTGGCCTCGTAGAGGGCGGCGTCGGAGGCGATCAGCAACTCGTCGATCGTGGCGACGTCGGCGGGCAGGGTGGCGATGCCGATGCTCAGGCTCGGGGGGCCACCGGGCAGGTCCCTGTTCGCGGCCAGCAGGCTTCGCAGCGTTTCGGCCGAGCGGGCGGCGGCGAGGCGGGCGGCCGGTCCGGCCAGCGAGACTGCCGGACTGTCGGGGTACGAGCCGGCAGCGCCCGGGGCGTCCGGCGGCTCCAAGCGCAGGAGCAGCACGAACTCGTCGCCGCCCAGGCGCGCCGCGAGTCTGCTGGTGGCCGGTGCGTCGAGTCCGGCGGTGAGCGTACGCATGGCTTCCGCGACCGCCTGCAGGGCCGCGTCGCCGGCGGCATGCCCGTACGTGTCGTTGACGGTCTTGAAGTGGTCGAGGTCGATGCTGATCAGAGCGAGGCTGCCGCCGGTCGCCCGGGCCCACTCCCCCGCCGCCGCCAGCGACTCCGTGAAGGAGCGCCGGTTGTTGAGGCCCGTGAGCGGGTCGGCGTTGGCCTGCTGTTCGAGGTCCGCGCGCAGCCGGTCGGCACGGGCGCGGAGGCTGGACACGACAATCGTCGTCATGGTCATGGCCAGGGTCATCGCCACCCAGTCGGACAGGCCCTTGGCCGCGCCGAGCACGTGCAGCACGACCGCGGCGTGACCGGCGAAGACGAGGGCCAGGTTGACGTAGAGGTGCCGGCGGGGCAGGAAGTTGGCGGCGTACAGGACGGGCCACAGATAGAAGAGCTGTGCGCCGGTGCTCGCGTCGCTGGTGCCCACGTTCAGCGCGGTGACCAGGGCCGTGGCGACGACCGGGGCGGCGTACCAGAAGAAGTGCGGGAGGATCCGCGGCCGCAACCAGCAGATCAGGCCGGTGGCCGTCATGAAGAGCGCGGCGGCGACGACGGCCGCGATGCCCGCCGCCGGGATGGTGGGCCAGATGACGCCGGTCACCAGCACGTACGGGGCGCCGGCCAGGGTGAGGTACGCGATCGCGCGCGCCGCGCCGTGCTGGTCGCGCAGCTGCTCCCCCCTCAGTGACACAACCTTAGATCGGCCGTACGGGCGCCGAGGTGAGCCTTTACTCGGTGCGGAGTGCCACGACGGGATCCAGCCGGCCCGCCCGTTGCGCCGGAACCACCCCGAACAGGATCCCGACGGCCGCGGACACCCCGAAGGACAGCGCCAGCGACCACCACGTGATCGCGGCCGGGACCGGCGACAGGGCGTCGACGAGCAGCGCCGCCGTGCAGCCGAGCGCCATGCCGAGGATGCCGCCGATCGTCGTCAGCAGGACAGCCTCGAGCAGGAACTGGATCCCGATGTCCCGCGGCCGGGCGCCGACGGCCTTGCGCAGGCCGATCTCCCGGGTACGTTCCCGGACCGAGACCAGCATGATGTTCGACACGCCCACCCCGCCGACCAGCAGGCTGATCCCGGCGATCGCGGCGAGGACCCCGGTCAGCACGCCCAGGATGTCGCCGAGCACGCCGAGGATCTGCTGCTGCGTGACGGCGCTGAAGTCCGTTTCGGGGTGACGTTCGCCCAGCGTACGCACAATCTGCGCGCCGAGCTCGTCGATCCGCTCGCGGTCCGGGGCGCGGATGGCCAGCCCGTCGATCCGGTCCGTGCCGAGGAGCCGCTGCGCGGCGGTCACGGGTACGTGCACCTCGCTGTCCCGGTCCACCCCGAGGCTCTGCCCCAGCGGCTCGAACGTGCCGATCACCCGGAACCGGACCCCGCCCACAGTCACCTGGCGCCCGATGGGATCCCGGTCCCCGAAGAGAGTGTCCGCCACGGTGGCCCCGAGAACCACGACGCGGCGGCCGGTGCTGACGTCGGAGCGAGTGAGGTACGCGCCGCGGTCGAGCCGCCGGACGAACACGCCCGGCGTCGTCTCGAGGACGCCCTGCATGCTGCCGAAGACCGACCGGCTCCCCGCCCGTACCGTCTCGCCGGAGGCGATGGTGACCGCCACGCGCGAACGGTCCCCGACCACCCGAGCGACCGCGTCGGCGTCGTCCAGCGAGAGCGTGCTGACCGAGGGGGCGGATCCGGCTTCGAGCCGCCCGGGCACCACGACGAGCAGGTTGGATCCGAGTCCCTCGACCTGCTGCTCGATCTGGCGCCGCGTGCCCGTCCCGATGGAGACGAGCGCAACAACCGCCGCGACGCCGATGACCACGCCGAGCATGGTGAGCAGGCTCCGCAACCGGTTGGCCCGCAAAGCATCAACGGCGACCCGCCACGCCTCCGCCAGCCTCACGAACCGAACCCCACGAACCCGTTCCGCACGAACATGTTCGTCACGAAACAGTCCGGCACGAATCCGTTCCGCACGAACGCGATCGTCACGAACTGGTCCGGCACGAACGCGTTCGTCATGAAGCGGTTGTTCCGGGCGGTGC